>JAISET010000038.1 GCA_031264015.1 Deltaproteobacteria bacterium
GTTGGAATATTCAATCAGCACAAAACATAGTCACGTTGACTTCAAAATATAGAAGTTGTTTATGGGAATCAGAAGTAGTGAAGACTATCTGTAATCACTTTAATTTTGATGAAGATTTATCCTGTGTTCAGCCTGTGCTGGGCAAGTTCTGAGGGCTGCTTAAATTTTAGATAAAATAGGTTGCTTTTTACATCTACGCCCCGGGGGGCGCCTGGCTGTTGACACTGGAAAAGGAAATATTGTAACCTGACGGGAGCTTAGGCAATATTGTTGACCCGGAGGATTGGATGGCGGCAGTAAAAGTCACCTTTGAGGCCACCAAGGGCTCGCTGCTCGGCCGGGCCTTCTCCTATGAGGAAAAGACCCGCATTTTTATCGGGCGCAATGAGGACTGCGGCATCGTCGTCTCCGAGAACACCGTCTCGCGCTACCACTGCGTGCTGGAGATCACCCCGCCCGAGGTCAGGCTGCAGGACTTCGGCAGCCTCAACGGCACTTTTTTAAACGGCGAGAAAATCGGCCAGGGCGACCGCGGCCGCTCCGGCGACGAGGCGGGCGGGGAGGCGGGCGAAGAGCATCTTTTGCATGACGGGGACGTCTTGAGGCTCGGCTCCAAATGCGAGTTTAAAATATCCGTCATGGAGATCCAAAAGTGCGCCGGGTGCGGGGCCGAGCTGTCGGCCGCCCCCTCTGGCGACGAGACGGTCTACGAGGGCGGCCCTCCCCGGCGCCTGGACAAAAAAGGGCGGCGCGTCTGCGAGGACTGCCACCTGAAGGCGGAAAAAGCGGAAAAAGCCGAAAAAGCCGAAAAGGCCGAAAAGGCCGAAAAGGCCGAAAAAGCTGGGAAAGCCGAAAAAGCCGCGGCTGAAAAAAAACGGGCGGCCGGGAAAGCCGGGGCCAAGCCGGAGGAAAAAAAGAGCCCGGCCAAGGAAAAACCCCGGGCGGCGGCGGACCAGCCGCCCACGGAGGAAATCAACCCGGCCGAGCTGGAGGCGGCCGAGCGGCTGGCCGGGGAGCTGGCCCGTCTGGTGGGCGGGGCGGCGGCGGAGGAGGAGAAGGCCAAAAAATGCGCCGGCTGCGGCCAAAAATTCGTCCCGGCGGGCCCCTCCGACACCCTGTGCCCAAAATGCCTGGACGCCAAGAACCTGATAGTCAGGGCCGTGCTGGCCGACATCATGGCCGGCAAGCTGCCCGGCAAACCCCAGGAAAAAGCCGTCGGCCCGTCCCCGGTCGAGGGATACTCCAAGATAAGGCTTCTGGGGAAAGGCGGCATGGGCGAGGTCTGGAAAGTCCGCGAGGAGGGCAGCGGAAAATTCTTCGCCCTGAAGACCATGCTCCCCCAGGTCAAAACGGACGACAATTCCCGCGAGCTGTTTCTGCGGGAGTCGGACATAGGCAAATGTCTCGACCATAAAAACGTCGTCAAAACCCATCGGACCGGCTCCGTCGGCGACACATTCTATATTTTGCTGGACCTCTGCGAGGGCGGCAGCGTCGACCAGCTGATGGCCAGGAGCGGGGGCAGGCTCTCCCTGGTCCTGGCGACCCGCCTCATCCTGCAGGTGCTTTCCGGCCTGGACTACGTCCACAACGTGGACATGGAGGTGCTGGTCAAGAGATTCATGTTCAAGGGCGCAAAAGAGTTCCACGGGGTGGTCCACCGGGATTTTAAACCCGGCAACATCTTTCTTTCCGACGCGTCCGACAAGCCCGTGGCCAAGGTGGCCGACTTCGGCATGGCCAAGGCCTTCGACTCCGCCGGGCTGACCAAGTTCACCAAGAGCGGGACGGTGATGGGGACGCCGGTCTTCATGCCCCGCCAGCAGGCCGTCGACTTCAAGTTCGCCAAGCCCGAGGTGGACGTCTGGGCGGCGGCGGCGAGCTACTACAACATGCTGACCGGCCAGCTGCCCAAAAATTTCCGGGCCGGCAAAAACGTCTGGCAGATCATCGTCACCGAGCCGGCCGTGCCCATCCGCCAAAGGGACCCGGACGTGCCCGAGGGGCTGGCCAGGGTCGTCGACCGGGCCCTCCGGGAGGAGCCCTCGATAGGGTATAAGGAGGCGGCCCTGCTGCGGCGGGACATCATCGGGGCGCTGCCGGACAAGATGAGAAAAGCCGTCGCGGACGTGGCCTCATGACCGGGGCGAGGACGGGCCTGTTCGACTACTCTTTCCGGGCGGCGGGCAGGACCGACGCGGGAAAAAAGCGGCGGAACAACCAGGACGAGGTCCTGCTCCTCCCCGAGCTGGGCTTCTTCGCCGTCTCGGACGGCATGGGCGGGCTGGAGAACGGCGCGCAGGCCTCCGAGTTCGTCGTCAGGAGCGTCGGCCCGCTGATGGGGGCCGCCGCCAGGGAGTTCGCGGCCAGCGGCGACCCGGAGGCGGCCGGACGGTCCTTCCTGGGCTCCGTGCGCCTGATGAGCGACAGTCTCTACGAGGCCGGCAACACGCCGAGTCATTTCCCCTTCGGCGCGACCTTCGTCGGGGTCTGGCTTTTGCGCGACCGGGCCATATTTTGCTGCCTCGGCGACAGCCGGGGCTATTGTCTGCCCAAACGCAAGAAAAATCTCAGGCAGATAACCGACGACCACAACATGGCGAGCCTTTTGGTCAAGACCGGAAAACTCACCAAGGCCCAGGCCAAAAACCACCCGTCCGGCTCCAGGCTGACCGCCTTCGTGGGCATGCCGCCCCCGGCCACCCCTGAGGTGTTCTCGGTGGAGACCCGGCCGGGCGATCGGATAATGCTCTGCAGCGACGGTCTTTACGGCCCCCTGGAGGAGGACGAGGTCGCCCGCGCGCTGCGCTCCAGCCGCGACCCCGATCGGACGTGCCGGCGGCTGGTCGACATGGCCAACGACAAAGGCGGGCCGGACAATATTTCCGTCGTCCATATAGCGATATCGGCTTAAGGTGAAGATGGTACAACATGAGCGAGTCTGACAAAACGGCGCTCGACCCCGGGGCGACCATGCCGGATCCCGGGGCGACCGCGCCGGATAAAGACAAGGCCTTCGACTTGACCGCGTTCGACCCGGGTTTGACGGAAACCGGGCCGGAGGGCGTTTTAACCGCCGCCGACGCGGCCTCCCCGTCTGCCTCCCCCCTCGCCTTTACTCCTTACGCGCCGGGGGATCTCGTGCTCGGAATCTATCGGGTGGAGTCGAATGCCATCGAGTCGGGAGGCATGGGGCGGGTCTGGCGCGTTAACCACGCCGGTTGGAACTGCGACCTGGCCATGAAGCGCCCCAGGGCCGAATTTTTCTTAAGCGAGAAACACAAGGCGGACTTCGTCCGCGAATGTGAGGAATGGATCAGGCTGGGGCTCCATCCAAACATCGTCTCCTGCTATTACGTGCGAGAAATAGACGGCATCCCCTCCATTTTTTCCGAATGGATGAACGGCGGCAGCCTGGCGGAGTCGATAGAGAGCGGAAGCCTCTACGCCGGGGACGACGGGGAGGCCGTCCGACGGATACTGGACGTCGCCATTCAGTTCGCCAGAGGGCTGCGCTACGCCCATGGGCGCAAGGACGCCGACGGTCGGGAAATCGGGCTCATTCATCAGGACGTGAAACCCGGTAATGTCTTGCTCTCTAAAGACGGGGAGGCCAAGGTTTCCGATTTCGGCCTGGCCAGGGCCCACGCGCTGTCGGACGGGGAGACAGTCACCCCTGGCGCCGACGCTCCCGCCGACAGCACCAAGACCAAGTACGCCGGCAGCGGCGGCTACACCCCGGCCTACTGCTCCATGGAGCAGATGGACGGGCAGAAGCTCACCCGTCGCACGGATATTTATTCCTGGGCGGCGTCGGTTATGGAGATGTGGCTGGGCTCGAGGCCCTGGAGCAACGGCGTGGTGGCGGGCTTGAAGTGCTCGGAATATTTCAATATGGCCCGCCTGCCCATTCCGGAAGCCATGCGGGAACTTTTGACGCGATGCCTTGCCTCCGAGGCCGACGACCGTCCCCATGATTTCGGCGTCGTCGAAGAAAAACTCTTGGAGATATTCGCGGCCGAAACGGGCGGGCCCTATTCTCGGCCGCCCAGCGTTCCGGCCAGAGACACGGCCAGCAGCCTCAACAACCGCGCCTTGAGCTTTCTTGACTTGGGGAAGCCCGGGGACGCGGAAAAATGCTGGAACCAGGCGCTGGCAATTTTACCAGACCACGGCGAAAGCATTTACAACCACGCTGTTTTCCAGTGGACGCTGGCTAAAATCGACGATTTGGAAGCCGTGCGAAGACTGACCATCAAAGATATTAATTCCGACCACTACCTGTCTTTGGTTCATCTGGCCAGAGGCGACGTAGAAAATGCCGAGGAATGTCTGGCCAGGGGAAGAAATGTCCTGGGGGAGACGGACGCCCTAACAAAATTGTCTGATTTGATAAAAAAAGTACAAAATGAAAAAAAGGACGCCAGATGTATTGAAAAATTTGATTTTGCTCCCCGGAACGACACCGACCGCCTGTTTGATAAAATTACGTCGATAGATTGTTCTCGGGACGGGAGCAAGGCTCTCGTCTTGTCGCGCGGCAGGCTGACATATTTAGACCTTGTCAATAAAAATTGTGTCTGGCAGGCGACGACTAGCGGGGGCCAGGGCTCTCCAAACAGCTCCAATAAGCTCAGCTCGATCAGCCCGGACGGGAAGCATGCCCTATTGGCGGATGCGGGAGATCAGATAAAGATCTTCGATCTGTCGTCAGGGGAGTGCCTCCGGACTATCAAAGCGTCCAAAACATACATCAACGCTGTCTGCCATTGTCCCGATCCCGATATGGCGCTTTTCGGAGGAAATCTTGGGGACATTTTTTTATGGGATTTAAAAACCGGCGACCGAGTTCGAACTTTAACTTGTCCTGACGGAAAAAGTGTTTATTCCATATGTGTGAGCCCGGACGGGGAGATGGCGGCGTCGGGAGGAGAAGACGGCGCGGTGAATTTATTCCGCCTGGACACGGGAAGTTTTGTCGGATCTTTTACCGGACACTCCGGGAATGTCAATTCCGTCGCCTTTGGCTTTGACGGAAAAACATTAATCACCGGGGGTTCCGACAAGGGGATAAAATTATGGGATTTGAACACTTTGGAGTGCGTTAGAACATTTACCGAAAACAGTGGAAAAATCAACTCAATTTCTCTCAGCCTGGACGGCAAAAAGGCTCTTTCCGGTGGCGGACGTCACGACAGAGGAGTGGCCAAACTGTGGGACACCTCGACAGGCAGGTGTCTCCGTTCTTTTGATGATCACGCCACCGAAGTCGCCTCCGTCTATTTGTTCCCCGACGGATCTCATGGACTCGTCGGCGGCAGTACTGTGGAAACGTCGCTTAAAGTATGGAGGATGCCGGACACCGGCCCGCCAAATTATATTTTGAGCAAAATTCATCCGACTAATATCGCGATCGGCCAAAAACAACTTTTTGATTCAAAAATTACGGAAATCCATGATCTTATGGCGGGCGATGACATCCCCGGCGCTTTGAAAAAATTGAGCGAAGTGAGCGAGATCAAGCAATATGGCGATTTTCAAACTTACTATGACACTAAACGGAAATTGGCGAGATTCTGCGCCCGCGGCAGACCGACCGCCGTTGAAGTCTCAAGAATAAGATGCGATTCGACGGGGTCAGCCTTGACTTTTGACTCGACCGGCGACAGGATTTTCGGCGACAATTCTCGACTGTCTGAAATTCATCTGTGGGATATTAAAACGGGGGAGCTAGTCAGACAATTTAGCGGGCATGACGGCTGGACTACGTCCATATGTCTGAGTCGGGACAAAAAAATATTATTGTCGGGATGCATCGACCGGACCATGAAAATTTGGGATGTTGAGACAGGAAAAAGTATTGGCTCATACACACAACCTCAGATGCCGAAAATTTATGGCGTTTATTTCAGTCCCGACGGGCGCGACATTGTTTCCATCAGCGGCGCCATGGACGGGATACAATTATGGGATGTTAAAACTCGCAAATGTGTGGCCACCATACGTAAAGATCAGGAGTTGTGGGTGGACGACGACTTGAATGTTATGCTCAACGGTGTGAGGTATTCGGACAACGGGAAAGAAATAATCGTGGCATATAGAGCGGCATATAGAACAGGTAAATTTAGTTATAACGGTAAAATTTTTAACCTGTCGGACGCGAAAGAACACAAGTTTCTTCGCCCGTTTCTTTCTGGGAAAAGTTCTTTTTTCTTTACCAACAGAGAGGGGGCCGACCTGAATGTAATACTGGCTGTTTACAATGTGAAGTCCAGAAAGAAAATTGACGTGATTCACGCCGCGGTGAAAGAATGCAGGCACGGTTGTTACAGCCCAGACGGAAAGCTAGTCGCCACTAGTTTTGACAACACGCTAGAAATATTGGACGCCGACTCGGGCAAATGTCTTCAGAGAATCGCTCTGACCTCCCATATTGGCGTCAATTCAAGTGATGTTTGTTTTAGTTTCGACGGGACGAAAATTGCCTCGACCTGCGGGAACGAGATAATCGTTTATGAGCTTGACTACGATCTCGCTTTCCCCGGCTGGGCTGACTGGGATGACGGCGCCCTGCCCTGCGTGGAAGCTTTCCTGAGCGAGCACCCGAACCACACCGAGGCGGACTTTGAGGATCTTCTTGTCGAGCTGGGCGGCCGCGGCTACGGCTGGCTGCGCCCCGAGGGCGTCCGCGGCAGGCTTGAAACGCTGGATAAAAATAAAAAGAAAGGTTTTTTTTCCAGTCTCTTTGGAAAAAAGAATTGAAGTGATTTTTCAAATTAATTATCCGTCGCGCGGCGACGCGGGCGACCAAAACAGCCGGCAAAAAAATATTTTCGACGTCCAAATATCCGTCATGGTTCGAGGCGAAAAAGGCTTGGTGTGAGAGAGGCGGCCAAAACGGCGTTCGACCCCGGCGCGACCAGGCAGGAAAACGACGGCGCGCCAGGCAGGACGACGTTGGATCCCGACTCGGCGGAAACCAGGCATGAGAGCGAAACCGCCCCGCCCCGGAAGAAATTCAAGCCGCCCCGCCATCCGCCGCCTCCATCTTCGCACCCTACGAGTCTGGCGACCTCGCGCTCGGGATCTACCGGGTGAAGTCAAAAGCCGTCGAGTCGGGAGGCATGGGGCGGGTCCGGCGCGTCAACCGCGCCGGTTGGAACTCCGACCTGGCCATGAAGCACCCCGGGGCCGAATTTTTCGTCAGCGAGAAACACAAGGCCGACTTCACCCGGGAATGCGACGAATGGATCAAACTAGGCCTCCATCCCAACATCTTCTCCTGCTGCCACGCGCGCGAAATCGACGGCGTTCCCTCCGTCGGCGGCGCCGCGGGGAGGATGATTTTAAGAGTCTTCCCGCCGAGCTTGGCGGCCGCGGCCCCGGCTGGCCGCGCCCGGAGGAGGTCCGCGACAAGCTTGAGAAGCTGAGGAGAAAGCCCGGGAAAGGTTTTTTTCCAGACTTTTTGGAAAAAATTAACGCGGGTCTGTTTTGGCCGGCTCGTCATGACGCCCCGGGATACGAGGGGGACTGAGGGGGACTGTGGCGGAGGGAGGATTTTTTTACGGCCTCAAATTTTATTTTCCATGATCAAGCCGGCCGGCCTTAAACCCGGTCTGGAGAAAATGTCGAGATGAAGCGCCAGCCTAAAAATCCCAGGCTCAGGGTCATGATCGGTGAAAATCCGGGGGCGGCTTACGACGTGGCGGGGAAACTGCGCGTCGGACGCGACGGAACCCTCAACGACGTGGTTTTGAAAGACGCCTCCGTCTCCCGGGAGCACGCCGTCCTGACGCTCGCCAACGGCGAGGTGACGATCGAGAGCCTGGGCAGGCATCCGGTCGTCGTCAACGGCGACGCCGTGGCCGGCCGGCGCGCCCTGCGCCACGGCGACGTCGTCACCATGCGCTCGACGCTGTTTGTTTTCGAGGACCAGACCGGTTTGTCGGACTCGGAAAACGAGCTGCTGATCGCCTCCGGGCGGGCGACGGACATATTCACCAGATTTGTGGCCGGGCCGGACGAGGGGGAGGAGCCCGACGGGGAGCCCGACCACCAGAGCTTCCGCCTGGCCTCCAGGCGGCTGAAATCTTTGTATGAGCTGTCCCAGACGCTCTCGGTCGAAACCGATTTGGAGCGCCTGCTGGACAGCGTCGGCGACTCGGTCCTCAAGCTCCTGCCGGCCAGCAACGTGGTCGTCCTGCTTATAAACCCGAAGACGGGCGAGCTGGAGCCGCGCCGGGTCAGGACCAGGGAGGACGGCGGCGACGCCGTGCCCTACAGCCGCCACCTGGCGCGCCGCTCGTTCGATTTCGGCGAGGCCATTCACTGGTCCGTCGACTCGGCGAAGTCGGTCTCCGAAAGCGTCGCCAAGCTGGAGATAACCGAGGCTTTGGTCGCCCCCCTGGAGTTCCAGGACCTCAGGCTGGGCGTCATGTATGTCGACACCCGGGGGGCCGGCGCCGCCTTCACCCCCCGGCACGATTTGGAGTTCGTGGTGGCTTTCGCCCGAAGCGCCGCCATCGCCCTCAGTAACGCCCGCCACCTGGCCATGTTGGAACGTTCTTTCCGCAACACCCTGGTCGCCCTCTCCAACGCCGTCGAGGCCCGGGACCATTACACGGTGGGGCACACCTGGAGGGTCACCTGCTTCGCCGTCGAGATCGCCCGCGAGATGGGCCTCGACGAGTCGGTGATCGCCGCCGTGGAGACAGGCGGCGTCCTGCACGACGTGGGCAAGATCGCCATTCCGGACAGCATTCTCTCCAAGCCGGGCCCGCTGACCGACGACGAGTTCGCCGTTATGAGGGGCCACCCCCAGAGGGGCGCCCGCATTCTGGAGGACGTCGAGTCCCTGAGGGTGGCGGTTCCCTGCGTCCTTTACCACCATGAAAAATTCGACGGCGCGGGTTATCCCTTCGGCCTGCGGGGCGAAAAAATTCCCCTGGAGGGGCGGGTCGTCTGCCTGGCGGACGCCTTCGACGCCATGACCAGCGACCGTCCCTACCGCAAGAGACTGGCCCTGGAGGAGGCGGTCGGGCGGGTGCGGGAAGGTTCCGGCACCCATTTCGACCCCCGGTGCGTCTCGGCCTTCGACAGCTGCCACCGACGGGGTCTGTTTCAAGCCGCCCTGCAGGCTGATTCCGCCGCCGACGGCTTCGCGGTCAAATGCCCCTATTGCGACACCCTAGTCGCCGCCCCGGCGCGCCTCGGGGAGGAGGAAATAGTCGTCTGCCACGTCTGTCATCGAAAACTGCGTCTGCGCCTGGTTGACCAAAACATCGCGGTTGATATAATAGGATTCTAGACCGACTTGACGAGTTATTTCGGCCGATAGTTCGGCGTCATATGTCCAAAACAGCTTGAAACTATATTCAAAACAATCAACTAACGTATTAACAATTGTTTTCAATATGGACGCGAGTCATTAAAGATTATAAATGACAACCGTCCGGAAGTTTCCCCAAACTATGCTCGTCCGTTGGACGGCCCGCCCCTCGTTTGTTGGCCGGCCCGCCCCTCGTCCGTTGGCCGGCCGGCCGGCCTGACGGGGAAATGAAAAGCCTCGACGCCGGATTTGGCAAAACGAGGGGGCCGGCCGCCCTCACGTTGGAAATTGGAGAGACCTCCATGGAACTTTCACCCTCCCTGCAATTCGTCATGCTCCGGGCCCAGGCCGAGGTGGCGGCGGCCAAGTCCAAAAATATGTCCCTCGAGTTCATCTTTCTGGGCATGCTCAAGCTGGCGGAGATCGCCGGCGGGGACATCGTCGAGGGATCCGACAGTCGGGCGGCGGTCGATGCCGACATAGCGGAGGTGAAAAAAATACTGAAGGGCGCGGGCCTCGACTCCACCCGGGCCAGAGGCCTCCTGCGCCACGAGGTCGGCAGGGGCGTGGCCCATGACGAGCGGGCGCTGGTGACCCGCCTGGCCGAGGCCTCCGCGCGGGCCAAAAAACGAGGCGCCGACGAGATTTGGGCCCGGGACATGCTGCCGGGCCTTCTGCAAAACCCCACCGAGGCCATGCTGCGGGTGCTGCCGCTGAAAAACAAGCCGGGGGGGGGAGCCTCGGGGCCCCCGGGGGAGGACGGCCGGTCGGGGGAGGCCGGGGAGGAGAGCCGGGTCGACGAGATGAGTCGGGATTTTCTGCCCTCGCTGACCAACCGCATCCGCCTGACCCGGGCGACCCTTCTGAACGACGTCCAGGGCCAGGACCACGTGGTCCACGCCTTCGTCGAGGGCGTCTTCGCCGCCGAGGTCCTGGCGGCCAGCGACGAGAAACGGGTCCGGCCCAGGGCCATCTTCGTCTTCGCCGGCCCCCCGGGGGTGGGCAAGACTTTTCTGGCGGAGCAGGCGGCGGCGTCCCTCGCCCTCCCCTTCAAGCGCTTCGACATGTCCAGCTTTTCCGACCACCAGTCGTCAACGGGGCTGGTGGGCTTCGAGCGCAGCTACCAGGGCGCCAAGGCGGGGACCCTGACCTCGTTTGTCAAGGAAAACCCGCACAGCATCCTGTTGTTCGACGAGATCGAAAAGGCCCACATCAACACGATCCATCTTTTTTTGCAGGTCCTCGACGCCGGCCGGCTGACCGACCGCTTCCTGGACGAGGACGTCGCCTTCAAGGACACCCTCATCATCTTCACCAGCAACGCCGGGCGCTCCCTGTACGAGGGGGACGCCAGGCAGGACTCCGCCGGGGTGCCCCGCAAGACCCTCTTAAACGCCCTGGAGACGGAGAAAAACGCCCAGACCGGGCAGCCGTTTTTTCCGGGCGCCATCACCAGCCGCATGGCCACCGGCTGGCCTCTTTTGTTCAACCATTTGCGGGCCCACAACCTGGAAAAAATCAGCGTCAGGGAAATGTCCCGGTTTTGCGCCCTGTTTGAGAAACAGTACGGGGTGCGGGCGGAGGCGGAGGATCTGGTCGGCACGGCCCTTTTGTTCGGGGAGGGCGGGACGGCCGACGCCAGGACGCTGCGGGCCCGGACGGAACTGTTCTTCAAAAACGAGGTCTTCAAGGTCTGCCGCCTGTTCAGCGAGGAAAATTTCGAGGCGAGGCTGGCCAAACTCAACCGGCTCGTCTTCAAGGTCGAGACGGACAAGCTGCCCGCCGAGGTGCGGCCGCTGTTCTTCTGCGACGAGACGCCGGAGATTCTTCTGTACGGGAGCCCTTTGTTTCCCGGCCAGGACGGCGTCGGGACGGGCGGCTACGCGCTCCATCAGACCCAGTCGGTCAACGACGCCCTGGCCCTGGCCGGGGAGAAGGACATCCGGCTGGCCCTGGTGGACGTCGCCGTCAGAAGCGCCCCCCCGGGCCCCGCCGACCTCCGGGAGACCGTCTTCGCCGACTCGCCCGACTTGCTCCTGTCCGGGGCGGCCTTTGATTTCGCGCCCATGGCCGCCGGGATGTTCCGGGACGGCAACCGCCTGTTCAACACTCTGCGCCAGCGGCTGCCCGACCTGCCCGTCTATCTTCTCGAGACGGACGAGTTTCCCATCGACGACGAGCTCCTGATGAGCTATGTCCGCGCCGGGGCGCGGGGCAAGCTCGTCCGGCCGACCGGGGACTTCACCGTTTTTAACGAGCAGATCGCCCTTGTCTGCCGGGAGCTTTACTCCCAGGGGGTGGCGGCCCGTCTGGCCTCGGAGCGCAAGGTGCTCTATTTCGAGACCGCCCCCAAGCTCTCCGAGGACCAGGGCGAGATCACCGTCCGCCTGAGGGACTTCTCCCTGAAGCGGGCGACCGACGCCGACGACGCCGGCGGCCTGCTCGACGACGTCGAGAAGCCCAGCATTCGCTTCGGCGACGTCATCGGCGCCGCGGAGGCCAAGGACGAGCTGAAGTTCTTCATAGACTATCTGAAAAACCCCAAAAAGTTCACCGCCCGGGGTCTGAAGCCGCCCAAGGGGGTCCTGCTTTACGGTCCTCCGGGCACGGGCAAGACGATGCTGGCCAAGGCCATGGCCGGCGAGTCGGACGTGGCCTTCATTCCCGCCGTGGCCAGCTCCTTCGTCACCAAGTACCAGGGCAGCGGGCCCGAGGCGGTGCGCTCCCTGTTTAAAAAGGCCCGCCGCTACGCCCCGGCGATTGTTTTCATCGACGAGATCGACGCCGTCGGCCGAAAGCGCGGGGAGTCGAACACCTCGCACGGCGAGGAGATGGCCCTGAACGCCCTTCTGACCGAGATGGACGGCTTCTCGGTCGACCCCAAGCGCCCCGTCTTCGTCCTGGCGGCCACCAATTTCGACGTCGAGGAGGGTCAGGGGGGCATGGGCGTGATCGACGCCGCCCTGGCCCGGCGCTTCGACCGCAAGGTGCTCGTCGACCTGCCCAACGCCGCCGAGCGCGAGCTGTTTTTCCGCTTTTTTCTGGCCAAAAACAAGACCCATACCGTCAGCGAGGAGATGATCGTCCGCCTGGCCTCCCGCTCCACCGGCATGAGCCCAGCCAACCTGACCTCGGTCATCGAGCTGGCCAACCGCATGGCCGTCAAGGCCGACGTCCCCCTGTCCGACGCGCTGTTGGACGAGGCCTACGAGCTGATCAAGCACGGCGCCAAGAAGGAGTGGGGTTACGAATATCTCGAGCGGGTGGCCAGGCACGAGAGCGGCCACGCCTTTTTGTGCTACCTCGGGGGCCACACCCCCTCCTATCTGACCATCGTGGCCCGGGGCGGGCACGGCGGGTATATGGAGCATGCCTCCGACGAGTCGGGCCCGCTCTCGACCAAGGAGGAGCTCATCAGCCGCGTCCGGACAAGCCTGGGCGGGCGGGCGGCGGAAATAGTCTATTACGGGGAGCGCGACGGCGTCTCCACCGGCGCCTCCGGCGACCTGAGCCAGGCCACCAAGATCATCCGGGCGATGATCGCCAGCTACGGCATGGATTCGGAGTTCGGCCTCGGGGTGATGGACCAGCGGGAGGCCGCCTCCTCGCCGGAGTTGAACAAGCGGGTCAACGAGATCCTGGCCCAGGAGATGCGCGAGACCATAGGCCTGATCGCGGGCAACAAGCCCCGCATCGACCGTATGGTGACGGCGCTTTTGGAGCGGAACAAGTTGAGCGGCCAGGAGATGGAGGAGCTGCTGAAAGATTGATCCGGCACTCCCGCCAAAACTCGGGCGAACCGCCGGGAAAAAAAAGGCGGACGTCTATGACGAATTGGACGAGGTTGGGGTCATGGGCGCGGCCGTCAAGAGAACGGAAGGGGGGCTGAGAAACCCCGAAAATTATCGGGCGGCCGTCGCTTTGAGAAATTTTCACCGCGCTTGGAGTTTCTCCGTTCCGCCCGGAAGTTTTTCATTTCGCTTGGGACTTTATTTCTCTCGCTTGGGACTTTCTTTTTCCAATCGGAAGTTTTTTTTTCCGCGTTCGGGGGCTGTTTTGCCTCCCCGCTTGAAGTTTCTATTCTCTGTTTGGTGATTATTTTTCTTCACTTGGTGTTATTTTTATTCCGTTTGGCAGTTTTTTTACGCCGCTTGGCAGGTTTTTCTCTTGCCCGGGACTTTTTTCTTTCGTCTGAAGATTTTTTTCGCTGCTCGAGAGGTCCTTTTTTCTGGCTTGAAGCCTCTTTTTTTTGGGCTCCGGGCTTCTTTTTTTTTGGGCTCCTGGCTTCTTTTTTCATTTCGGGCCCTCATTATTTTTCTCCGGGCCTCTTTTTCTGGCTCCGGGCCTCTTTTTCTGGCTCCGGGCTTTTTTATTTTTTCCAGGGTCTCTTTTTTTCTTTTCGGGGCGGCTTTATTTTTCTTCCGGCCCCATTTTCCCGCCCGCGGCCTATTTTTTCGGAACGAGGGCCGCCCGGCTTGGCCCGGGCGGCGGCCGCCGGGGCGCGGGCGGGGGGAGAGGCCGGGCGAGACTCGCGGGGTCGGAAGAAAGGCCGGACTTCCGAAAAGCCGGCGCCCCCCCCGGCTTTGGGGGTTTGTCGGTTTGCGGGCAGGCCAGTTGTTTTCCCGCTTGTTTGCCTGACGGCGGCGCCGCGGCCGGGGTGGCGGCTCGTTTTCCTTTGGCAAACGACGCTTTTGCTGCTATCATGGTGGGGCCGAGCGTTTTTCGGGCCCCGCCGCGGGCGCCGACAGTCGTTTTTTTGTCCTCCCCGGGCGGGCCGGTAGGGCCCGGGGCGCCCCGAGTGTGTTTTTCATGAAAGTCATCGTTGCCGGGGCCGGCGAGGTCGGCTACAACATCGCCGAGAGGCTCTCCCGCGACAAGGCGGACGTGGTCCTGGTCGACATAGACCAGGCCCGCCTGGACGCCGTGTCGGAAACCCTGGACGTGCAGACCATCCGCGGCTCGGCCTCCCACCCGGCGGTCCTGAAGGACGCCGGCCTGGACGACAGCGACATGCTGGTGGCCGTCACCAGCAGCGACGAGATCAACGTCCTGGCCTGCCGCATGTCCCAGCTGCTGGCCCCGGAGGTCAGGCGGGCGGCCCGGCTCAGGGACCAGCTTTTATACAAGGCCGTCAGCGAGGAGGTCCTGAAGGACGGGCTGGGCCTCTCTTTCGTCATCGACCCGACGTCCCTGACGGTGGACAACATCCTGGATTTTCTTGATCTGCCGGGGGCGGTGGACGTCATCAACGTGGCCTCCGGCAGCCTCAAGTTCGTGGGCCTGCGGCTCGGGCGCAGCCACCCCGCCGTGGGGCGGCCGCTCTCCGAGGTCCTGCCCCGGGGCGGCGGCAACAACCTCCTGGTCGTGGCCATCTACCGCCACCACCAGGTCCTCATCCCCACCGGCGGCACCGTCTTCAAAGCCCGCGACCTCGTCTACATGGCGGCCACCCCCGACCACATGCCGGAGGTGGCCGCTTTTTTTGAGATCGAGTGGAAGACCGTCGAAAACGTCTTCATCATGGGCGGCGGCGAGGTGGGCCTCAGCCTGGCCCGCAGGCTCGAGGAGAGAAGCGGGTCGCTGTCCATCAAGCTGATCGAGCAGAACGCCGAGCGCTGCGAATATTTGAGCCGCGAGCTCAGCCGCTCCATCGTCCTGCGGGGCGACGCCACCGACCAGACCCTGCTGGAGGACGAGGGCGTCGCCGACTGCGACGTCTTCATCGCCGTGGGCACCGACGACGAGAAGAACATGGTCACCTGCCTTTTGGCCAAGCGTCTGGGCGCCACCAACACCATCACCCGGGTCAACCGCTACAGCTACGCCCCCCTGGTCTCGGCCATCGGCCTGGAGTCGCTGGTCTCGGCCAGGGTGGCCGCCGTCTCGGCCATTTTGAAATACATCCACAAGGGGGTGGTGGTCTCCGTGGCCACTTTGCAGAACGAGGACGCCGAGATCGCCGAGGTCGCCGTCACCGAGGACTCGGACCTCTGCGGGAAGTCTTTGAAGGACTCCAAGTTTCCCTCCGGCGCCATCGTGGCCGGGGTCATCAGGGACGGGGCCTGCTTCGTCCCCCGGGGCGACAGCGTCCTGCGGTCGGGCGACACTCTGGCCGTGGTGGCCAGGTCCGACGTCGTCCATCATCTGACCAAGAAGCTGGGCTGACGGCGAGACAGCGGCCGGCGGGGCTTTCCGGACCTTCGGCGCCCGGCTCCTTGCCCGTCGGCCCGCGATGGGGTAATATTGCCAAAGAATATATTTGTTTGCTAAGTTTTGGCAAGTCTTGGTTAGTGTCACTTTGTTTCGTATAATTGTTAGCAATTTCTTGTTTCGGACGCATACGTTCTTTCTTTTTCCTAGATTGTTGGCGCCCGTCCGGCCGGCGGCGGCCGTCTTGTCCGCGGCGGCGTACGCCGTCGTTTTTGTCCCGTCGGCGTCGTCGTCCGCCTTGTCGCGGAAATCGCCGGAAACCGGCGCCCTTGTTTTATTTTCCGGGGCGCCGACGCCGGGCGGGCCTGGCCGGCCTCTACGGACGGACCGGGTCTCAGAGGGCTGATGATCAATCCCCGTCTCATAGCCCATCTGACCGGCTGGATAATCCTGTTCACCGGCCTGGGGTTTCTGCTGCCCCTGATCCCGGCCTACGTTTACGCGGACGGCTCGGCCCTGTGGTTCTGGGAGTCGCTGGCCGTCTCGACGGCCCTGGGGGCGGCCCTGATGGCCGTCGGGGGGCTGACCTCGGCCCACGAGCCCCGCTATCGGGACAGCCTGGCCGTGGTGGGGCTCTCGTGGTTTTTGATCAGTCTCGTGGGCTCGCTGCCGTTCATTTTTAGCGGCCACCTCGACGTCTGGTCGTCGATCTTCGAGTCCTTCTCGGGCTTCTCCTCCACCGGGGCCTCGGCCATAGAGGATTTGCGGCCCGTCCCCCGGGGGCTTTTGTTCTGGCGCTCCTTCATCCAGTGGCTGGGGGGCATGGGCATCATAGTCCTGATGGTCGCCGTCCTGCCGTTTCTGGGCGTGGGCGGGCAGATCATGTTCAAAAGCGAGCTCTCGGGGCCCGCCTCCGACAAGCTCCGGCCCCGGGTGGCCCAGACGGCCAAGATCCTCTGGGGGCTCTATCTGGTTTTGACGGTGGTCCTGGTGGCCCTGCTGTCCGCCGGCGGGCTCGAATTTTTCGAGGCGGTCTGCCAGGCCCTGGTGACCATGAGCACGGGCGGCTTCTCCAACTTCAACGAGTCCGCCGCCTACCACGACAGCCGCTTCGTCCAGGCGGTCATCCTGGTCTTCATGTTCCTGGGCAGCATCAGCTTCGCCCTGTACTGGCAGCTTCTGTCCGGCAACTGGCGCTCGCTGGTCCTGAACGGCGAGGTCTTGTTCCTGTCGGGGCTTTTGCTGCTGATCTCGCTGGTCTCCACGGCGGCCCTTTTGCATTCGGACTATTACCAGAGTCCTTTCGAGGCTTTCTTCCAGTCGCTCTTCCAGGCGACGTCGGTGGCCTCGACCACCGGCCAGTTCACCGCCGACTGGACCGGCTGGCCGCATCTCTCGCAGGCCGTGATCTTTTTTCTCTTTTTCGTCGGCGGCTGCTCCGGCTCCACCAGCGGCGGGGTCAAGTGCATCCGCTGGCTCCTCCTGATTAAAAGCATCCACCGGGCCTGCCGCAGGCTCATCCATCCCCGGGGGGTCTTTCCCGTGCGCCTGCAGGGCCGCAACATGAGCGAGCAGGTCCTGGAGGGCGTCTGGCTTTTTTTTCTGATATACTTTCTGACCATGGCCGTCAGCACCCTGGCCGTCACGGCGGTGGGGCTCGACCTGCTGACCGCCTTCTCCGCCTCGGCCAGCGCCCTGGGGAACGTGGGCCCGTCCTTGGGCCTGGTGGGGGCCACCGGCTCCTACGCCGCCTTCCCGCCCGCGGCCAAGGTAATTTTGTCTTTGTGCATGCTCATGGGCCGCCTGGAGTTCTATAGTTTCGTGGTCCTGTTCTTTCCCGAGTTCTGGAGACGCTGACCTTGCCCGTCGACAACCTTGACATGGCCTTAAACTGCGCCCCGCCCGGCTTCAGGCCGGGTCCCGGAGCCCGCGTGCATCTGATCGGCGTGGGCGGGGTGGCCATGGCCTCCCTGGCCGGACTTCTGGCCGGGGCCGGCTGCCGGGTGACGGGGAGCGACCTCGACGTCTACCCCCCGGCCAGCTGCATGCTGGGCTCCATCGGCCTCGTCCCCCTCAGGGGCTACGGCCCCGGGACCCTGGAGGGCGCCCCGGACCTGGTGGTGGTGGGCAACGTGGTCACCCGGGCCTTTCCGGTCCTGGAGGAGCTCGACCGCCTCAAACTCCACTTTCTCTCGTTGCCGCAAGTTTTGGAGCAGTTCTTTCTGGACAAGACCACCAACATCGTGGTGGCCGGCTGCCACGGCAAGACCAGCCTGACCAATCTCGTCGCCGTCCTCCTCGACCGCGCCTGCCTCCCCTCCGGACATTTCATCGGCGGCGCCAGCGCCGACTTCCCCGTGCCCTGGCGGGCGGCCCCCCCGGGCGGCCTGATGGTGGTGGAGGGCGACGAGTACGACTGCGCCTTCTTCGACAAGAACCCCAAGTTCCTGCACTACCGCCCCAAGATAGTGGTCCTGACCTCCGTGGAGTACGACCACGCCGACATCTACCCGGACCACGAGTCGGTGCGGGGCGCCTACCTGAGGCTCATGGCCCTCCTGCCCCCCGACGGGCTGCTGGTCTATTTCGGCGACGACCCGGACGTCGAGGCCGTGGCCTCCGCCGCCCGCTGCCGCCGCCTCTCCTACGGGACGAGTCCGGACCGCGGCCTGTTCCTCTCCGAGTTCAAGCCCGGCGGCCTCTCCACCAGCTTCACCCTGGGCGGCCCCGGCCTTTTTCTCCTCCGGGAGGTCGCCCGGGCCGTCGGCGACGACGCGGGGAGTTTTTCCCCGTGCGGGGAAAAGGACGGCCGACCCCAGCGGCCCTCCCCCGAAAAGAGGGCCCGGCGCCTCCCGAGCTTTCCCGGCGGCGGCTACCAGTCCAGGCTCAGGGAGCTGACCGAGGCCCTCTCCCAGCCGGACGGGCAGGCCGGCGCCCCCCCGGCCGGACCCGGCCCGGCCGCGGCGGCCTCGCCGGCAGCTGTCGGCGACGGCCTCGGGCCCCTCCCGGAGCCGCCGGCCGGGCTTGTCCGCGAGAGCCCGTCCAAACGGCGCCGCCGCAGAAGGCGCGCGGTCGGCCGCGGCGTCGGCGACGGTTCCGACGAGGCCCCCGGCGACTTGACGGACGACCCGGCGGACGACTCTTTTGACGACGCCCCCGGCCCGGACGAGGCCCGCGCGGACGGCGACGGCGACGGTTCCGGGAACGGCTCCGGCGCCCCGGCCCCGGGGCCCGGGTGTCCGGCGGCGCCGTCCCGGGCGGGTGTTTTCAGCCGGGCGCCCCGGTCCTCCTCCTCTTCCGACGACGACTGCTCGCCGCTGAGTCTCATGCTGCCCAAGCCGGGTCTGCACAACGCCCTGAACGCCGCAGCGGCCGCGGCCTGCTTTCTGGCGGTCGGCGGCGGGCGCGACGAGGCGGCGCCCATCCTGGCCCAGGTCAGGGGGGTGAGGAGGCGCCAGCAGGTTCTGCTGGACCGGGACGGCATCACCCTGATCGACGACTTCGCCCACCACCCCACGGCCGTGGCCGCCACGCTGCGCGCCTTGCGGGACGGGTTTCCCAGCCGCAGGATCATCGCCGCCTTCGAGCCGCGCAGCAACACCTCCAGGCGCGCCCTCTTCCAGAAGGACTACGTCCGCAGCCTCAAGCTGGCCAACGTGGTCTTCCTCTCCGGCGTCGACAACCCCGGGAAGGCCCCCGAGGGCGACAGGCTCGACGTGGCCCGGCTGGCCAGGGACGTCGGCCAGGCCGCGGCCCTGCCCGACCCGCGGGCCCTGGCCAAGGCCGTCCTGGCCGAGGTCAAAAGCGGGGACGTGGTCGTGCTGATGAGCAACGGCGGCTTCGGGGGCGTGGCCAAGATTTTGAGCAGGGATCTCGAGTCCCAGCTGGACGACGGGAGGTTTTCCGACAGCTGGCTCTGCGGCTGCGGCTGCAACCAGCCCTGCGACTCCCTGGCCCTGGCCCCCAGGACGGACTACAGGCGCGACGAGGTGGCGGGCTACCGCTTCCAAAACCCGGCCCTGCTGGAGTCGGCCCTGACCCACCGGTCGGTCTTGGGCTCCGCCAAGTGCTGCCAGCCCAAGGACGGCCAGTGCCGGGAGGGCGCCGACGGCCGCGCGGGCGCCGGGCCCCCCCCGCGCGGGGAGACGGAGAAGGACAACCAGAGGCTGGAGTTTCTGGGGGACTCGGTTCTGAACCTCTTCGTGGCCGAGCTTCTCTTTCGAGGCGAGCCCAAGAGCAACGAGGGCGAGATGACCCGCCAGCGGGCCTGCCTGGTCTGCGAGTCCAGGCTGGCCGAGGTGGCCAGGGGGCTGGACCTGGGCTTCCGCCTGACCATGGCCCCCGGCGAGGAGTCCAGCGGCGGCCGGGAGAGGCCCTCGGTGCTGGCCGACGCCATGGAGGCCGTGCTGGGCGCGGTCTATCTGGACGGCGGGCACCGCGGGGCCATGGACCTGGTCGAGAAGCTCTGGGGCGCCTACATCGACGGCAGCTTCCCCAAAATAGTCGACCACAAGTCCCGCCTGCAGGAGGTCACCCAGCGCCTCAAGCTCGGCCAGCCGGCCTACACGCTGGTCGGGGTCTCCGGGCCCTCCCACAGCCAGACATTCACCATGAGGGTGGTCATCGGCGACATGAGGAGCTCCGCCACCGGCAGCACCAAGAAGATGGCCGGGCAGAGGGCCGCCCGGGAGCTTTTCCAGCTCCTGGTCCAGGAATACCCCGACGTGCTCGAATAGGCGCCGGCCTGGCCGCGCCTGCCGGTTTGTTTATTATTCCGTCAGTCGTCCTTTCACCCCTTCGTCCAAGCGTCAGCCGGACGCCCGTCTCCCCGGGCAGAGAAAGCAGGCCTTTTAAATATATGAACGATCATCAAGACAGCGACAATCGGGACACTTCCGCCAACCTGGCCGCCCCCGGGGGCGCCGACGTCGGCGACCGGGTCGACAAACAGTCCGAGGACGCGGCGTCGGCTGACGATCCTGCCGGGAACGACGCGGCGTCGGCCGATTCCGTCAGTTCCGAGAAGTCGGGGGACGTCGGGGTCATCAAAGACTCCGAAGACTCCGAAGAAACCAAAGACTCTGAAGACCGTATAGAAACAAAAGATATTCAGGACATGTCCGCCGAAAAGGAACAGTCGGTTGAAAAAGACCTGTCGGCAGAAAAAGACCGGCCGGCTCACAGGGCCGGCTTCGTGGCCATCATGGGGGCGCCCAACGCCGGCAAGTCCTCTTTGATGAACAAATATCTTGGCCAGAAAGTGGCCATTGTCACCAGAAAGCCCCAGACGACCAGGCACCGCATCCTGGGGGTGCTGACCGAGCCGCGGGGGCAGCTGGTCTTCTGGGACACGCCCGGCGTCCACAACTCCAGAAAGGCTCTGAACAGGGAGATGATGTCCCGGGCCCAGGCGGCCCTGGCCGACTCCGACGTCTGCCTGTGGCTGATCGACGGGCAGCGCCAGGGGCCGGAGCACAAGCTGACCGGCCAGCTGGTCACGGCCGACCGCCGCAAGCCCCTGATCGTCTGCCTCAACAAGATCGACCTCCTGGGCCCCGACGACGTCGCGGCCTGGGCCGGACATATTGATGACGAGATCAAGCCCGAGGCTTTTCTGGCCGTCTCCGCCAGAACCGGCTTCGGGCTCGACAAGCTGAAAGACACCCTGATCGCCCATCTGCCCCCGAACCCGCCGCTCTTTTCCGAGGACACCCTGACCGACCAGACTCTGCGGGCCATCGCCGCCGAGTACGTCAGGGAGGCCGTCTTCGATCTGACCCGCCAGGAGCTCCCGTACTCCACGGCGGTGACCATCGACGAGTTCAAGGAGCCCGACCCCAGGGACAGAAAACCCCTTTACCGCATTTCGGCCACCATCCACGTCGAGCGCGAGAGCCAGAAGAAGCTGATGATCGGGCGGCGTGGCGTCATGCTCAAAAACGTCGGCCAGAAGGCCAGGCTGGGCCTGGAGGAGATTCTGGAGGGACAACTGTTCCTGTCCCTCTTCGTCCGGGTCACCTCGGGCTGGAGCGAGGACTCCCGCTCCTTGGAGGAGTTCGCCTACGGGGAGTTCGACTGAGGTCCGGTCGGGGCCGCGGTCGCCGGACGCATGACTTTCTCCTCATCCAAACCGCCGGCGGCGACTAAAATGGCCGCGGCAGCCGCCTCGGGGCCGTCGTCGGGCGGCGGCTCGACCTCCTCTTTTTCCTCGCCGTCGCCGTCGTCATCGTCGCCGTCATCGTCGTCGCCGTCATCGTCGTCCCCTTCCCCTCCGCCCGTTTCCGCGGCCATGATTCTGGCCGCCGGTTTCGGGACGAGGCTGCGGCCCCTGACCTGCCTGCGTCCCAAGCCCCTGCTGACCGTCCTGAACAAGCCCGTCCTGGCCCGCTGGCTCGACGTCCTGGCGGGCCTCGGGGTCTCCAGGACCGTGGTCAACGCCCATTATCTGGCGCCCATGTTGGCGGATTTTATAGATTCCGCGAGGGGCGGTTATCCCCGCATGGAAATAATTGTCTCCCTGGAGGATGAAATTCTGGGCACGGGAGGAGGCTTGAAGCAGGCCGCCCGGCTGTTGTTTCCGGATGACGACGACGGTGGCGGCGACACCGGAGGCGGCGCCGGTCGCGACGACGACGGCGGCCGGGGTCGCAAATCCAAACCCTTTTATGTCGTCAACGGGGACGTCCACACCGATCTGGACTTAAAAGACCTGGCCTCCGCGCATTTGTCGGCGTCGCCCGTCGCCACCCTGGCCCTGGTGGACAGGCCGGACAAGGCGACCGTCAGCGTCGACGCGGACGGCGTCATTCTGGGTTTTCGGGCCGGGGAAAAACTTCCCGGAGAAACCGGCAGATTGTGCGGGGCGGGGGTGATGATACTGGAGAGCCGTTTTCTGGAGCTGCTGCCCGCCGGGTTTTCCGACAGCGTGGAGCGCCTGGGGCGATTGCCTGACCTGGGCCGCGCCGTCCGGGGGCGGTTTTATCCGGGCGTCGACTGGACGGACATCGGCTCCCCGGGCGACTATTACGCGTTGCAGAAAACGCTCGCCCGCGGGCGAATCGTCGCCGAAAATCCCGGGCTTCTGGAAGGGGACGTCTCCGGCTTCGTCGTCGCCGAGGCGGGCGCCAGGGTGGCCGTTGGGGCCTCGGTCAGGGACTGCGTCCTCCTGAGGGAGGCCGACGTCAAAGCCGGGGCCGTTGTCGGCGGGGCCGTGGTGGCCGGGACGGTCGGGGGCGACGTTCGTCTGGAGGGCGGGGTGGTCGCCGACCGGCCCGACGCGGGCGCCTGATCATTCTCCTCCCTTTTTTTAGCCCGAGTTAACTCGGCGGGCTGAGAATTTTCTGTTTGCTAGAAGGATTAGAATATGTTATGATTGACTCTGACAACTGTCTTAATTGCCTTTGGGCTATAATGTGATGGCAAACGTTCGGAGCGCCCAGAGCGCCTAAAGCCGCCATGCCATGCCAGGCCAAGGGCCTTGAGGCTTCGGCCAGACCCGAGCCAGGGGCAGGCGCCCGGAGGCTTTGAGCCATGCCCAGGCCAGGGGCAGGCGCCCGGAGGCTCCGAGGCGGCTCCTTGAAACCAGTCGACGGGTGATGCTGGCCCGGACCTTAAAAAACATTAGGGTCCCAAGAACCATTTTCCCAAAATTCCTTATAACGGTCGGCAAACTCGGCTATTACCGGCAAATTGTTTCGGGGGTGACGGCAGGCCTTGGCACAGGTAGAAACTACATCTTGGTAAAATTCACGGGTGACCACAGAAATATCGTCATTACTGGAGGTTATTTTGTGAATTTTCTCAGAGATCTTTTCTCCTCTAGGGAACATGATGAAACTGGGGGCCTGACCAAACGGATTAATCAGGATATAGCGCCAGCTTGGATCAGCGGCTCCCCGGCCAGGCAGGATCTCGGTTGGCCTGGCGTCACCCCCGTTAGTCAGTTGATAATAGACAAATTCAACGGCAGATATTCTTCTGGCTACCAGAACACAAGGACCTTTGACCAGATAGCATCGTTCGTCTATGGAATAAAAAATGCTCAGTAAATCCTCCAGTTCAAATCGGATGTCATGGTTTTTAATGGCTTTCCAGCCCAGAGAGGTAAGTTTCCTTACAGTTATTCCGAGACAGTCAGCAATTTCTTCAGGTGGGTTGGGCCAGCAGGCTATGAGATTTCTAAAGGTTTCAGGAAATTGATCATCATCTTGTACTTGCAATTGTTCGTCATTGGCCAGATAAAAATTTTCTCTTGTTTTTGATTTATGGAAATAACGTGGGACGCCATCTATGGAACTGGAAGTCCAGTAAGCCAACCAAGGGCCTGGATTCCAGTCAAGTTCTCCATCAGAACTTAGTTTTGTCTTTTTAAAGGGCATAGCCCGCCAAGACTTTACCAATTCCCGTTGTTTGGGGGTAAAATCAGAGTTCCGATTCAGATAAGAATGGTGAACCTCTGAAGAATAATATTCAAGAAATTTTGTTGGTTTTAACATTTCTTTTTTGGTCGGGTCTTGATCAGCTGGGTCATAGAAATAAATGAAATTATCCTGGAATTTTTGGGCTGCCGCCAGGCAGGCTGGCAGAGACCTGTCGTTAGCCTCGGCTGTTTCAACCCTGACGCCAATTTGGGCCAGATCCACAGTCAGTCTGGGAGCGGTTTTAGCCAATTTCGAGCTGATTTTCAGAATATCCGGTTGACCTCGCAGCTCTGGGCCATTGGACCACAGGTGAAGAAGGACCTCTTTCAGGGCTCTAGGTTCTGTAGCCAAACTGAAAGTGTGTAGGGAAATTGGCAGACCGGGTAGAGTCAGACCATAAAGAATGATTGGCTGAAGAGAGTATTCTTCCTCTGCTTCTCTGACGCTGAGAGGAGGATTATTAACATAGACAAGACCAAATTCAGGATGGGCGAAAAGATGCTTTAGATAGGACACATAAAAATTGTGCATTCTTATGGGAGTTTGGTATTGAAAGATCATTTTAGGCCTTTCATAGGTTTTAGATGTTAGTGAAGACATACATCTTGTCAACCACCGACTGAGGTGTGAATACCTCGCCGTGTTTGTGGATGCATAGATTTGACTTTATGGTGAGCAGTTCGAGGCTTGGGAGCATCACATATCTCAACAGTCACGGTCGGTGTATAAGTAATTTTTATTGTCGAACGGATCTTTGGAAACAAACCGGCGATAGGTATTTTTAATCTTGGCTTCCAAAGGTGTCATCCAGGGGCCTGTCTTCCAGTCCAAGGGACCGACCAAAGAATCGTCAATCTCTTGACAGGGTGAAGATAGCCATTCCGCAATATCATCTTTTTTTAGGATAGCATCGCGGCCAGATTTGAATTTTTTCTCGAAACATTCCAAAAACGCCAGGACAGCGGGGTATAGAGGTGACAATCTTTGCCCATACGATATGTGTTGACTATTTCGTTTTTGAGGCTGGTCAGGTGGTTTTCCAAGGCTTCCACACCTTTACAAGCCAAAGGCAGACGCTCCCGAAGCCGCCAACGCCTGCGCCAAAAGCGTTTGTATTTTTCTTCACTGGCACAGGTCGTATAGCCTGAGTAGGGTCTTTTTCGGACGCTGCGACTCATTTTTAAGGCCCACAGGTTTTTCAAGCTGTTTTTTAGGTTTTTCAAGCTATTTTTCTAGGTCTCAAAGTGTCTAAATAGGCTAAAACAAACTACTTTAACTAAGTCTCAATCATAATTAATAATATTTGAACGGTCAATTCCATATGTCTTGGCAATGTCGATGTATAAGTGTTTCCCATGGTGATGGCTTTCACTGGAAACAGCTCGGGGAAAGGTGTTTTCAACCTTGGCTTCCCAAGGTGTCATCCAGGAGGCTGGTTTCCAGTCTAGGGGACCGATCAATGAACCGTCTATCTTTTGGTAGGGTAAAGATAACCATTCCGCAATATCAGCTTTTTTAAGGGTAGCATCTCGGCCGGATTTGAATTTATTATCGAATTTTTCTAGGTGATCTGACATGGCCTTTTCGCGCAAATAACTGATTAAGTAGTCTATTGAAGCGAACTCCTGTCGAGCAGCCCGAGATAAGAAGCGTGAGGACAGACCATAAGCTCCGGCCATGGAACCATACAGTGATTTCTCTTTTTTATCGGCAGCCTCGACCGTAACTCCAAATTTGGCTAAATCTTTAGCCAAAAAAGGGGCCGCTTCAGCCATTTGGGAAGTGATTCTTAGGATGTCAGGGTGACCTCTCAAACCTTCAGCCAGGTGCCAGCCTTCATGGAGAACATCTTTAAGAGGAACAGGTTGCGCCAAGGGACTGAAAGTAAACCAGCTGATGGGAAGTTTGGGCACTGTCAAGCCATAAACGATAATGGGCTCCAAGTCGCATTCTTTGACTTCCTTCAATCTGACTGGGTCAAAAGAATAGACAAGACCGTGTTCTTCACTGTAAAAATGGGATTTGCAAACGATCACGTAGAAATTATGGACCCGAGGGATGGGTTGCTTTATGTCGTCCATAAGAGTTATGAACTCCTTGCAAAATTGGGTTTTTTTGTTGGTTTTTTTTTGTAAGGCCAGTCTTAACGAGACAACTTAACCAGACAATTATAGCTGGCTTTCACCAACAAGTAAAGTGGGTTAGAGATAATAATTTGTCAGTAAAATGGATCACATGAAAAGACTTGCATGCAATCTTAAAATTGTTATTCAAATTTGCATTCAAAATGTGATTAATTTTGAAAGCGATCTTTGTTAAGTCTCTCAATCCAAGGCCAATTAGTTAATTGTATCATACCCTTTTTATCCTTAGCCACTTGAGACAGTCCTACTTAAACTTTTTGCATTGCTTCATCTAGAGATTTGAATATTGATCAACAGGTAAAAACCCCAGCCTGTTCATTTTAAAGACATTTGACTACTGTATCTTGTGTTTTCCCTTAATTATAGTCACTATATATAGTGCTGACTTTGGCCCTAAGAAAAAAATAGGGACTTTTTACCGGTTGATCAATATTGAGTTGCCAAAACATTTTTTCCGCAAAACCCTCCAGATTTGTTCTGCAGGATTGAGCTCAGGACTATACGGAGGCAACTTTGGCAAAGAAAAGTTTTTTGGGAGTATTGTGTCTTTACTTCCATGGGATGACGCGCCATCTAAAACCATAACGACAAATTTATCTCTGTATTTGTTTTTCAATAACTTCAGGAAGGCATTCATATTTTTAGTGTCCATTTTATTTATCTGCTATCATATAGTCAAGTTTTCCATTCCAAGGGCAAATAGAAGCATACGCATAACGATACTCCCGGATTATACAAGTCTTTACCATCGGTCGGTTCGGATATGGAGCCCGACAAGATTGAGGATAATAGAGTCGACCAAATCTGGCTTCGTCTTGAAACACCAGCTTTACAGGTAATCTTTCTTTGTTTTTCCTCGAGATGGAAGCCAGCATTTTTGGGAGTTTTTTTAAACCCCTCCTGTGGGGCAGGGTCACTCTTAGGGTGGCTGGTGTCCGGCTCCGTCTTTCTCCACCCATTTCTTTCCAGCATTCTATATGTTGTAGACAAAGGTATGTCATGACCGGCTAATTCTCGCAGCTGGTTATGGATTGGAGCCGCGTCAATTAATTCTCCCGCCAGAGACTGGTCAAGGAATTTGCCCAAGAACTCCGCCTCCTCCTCCTCTGGCGTCATGAGTTGGTTCCGTCTCCAGCAGCGGTTCTCAGTCGTTTCGTGGAATTCAGCACCCGCCATCCCTTCAATTAGGTGCCTGTTACGGTTAACAGTCATTGTGGAGATCCCTAGAAGTTCAGCTGTCTGCCCGACTGTAATGTTAAACCTGCCATTTACAAAAAAACTTCGTTCAGCCCATGCGACGGCTCCGGCGACGCAGGCAGGCTTCTCGCCGGCCCCCGCCGGAACTGCTTGACATGCTCTGAAATCCCCGTGGAAAGTAGCTTTGACAGATTTTTTGTAGATCGACAATATAAAATTAACTCCGTCTGTTTCTTTTCAGTCCCAAAAACTTCCCCGCTCGTCTCTCTTCCTCCCCAAAAAGCCCGCCGCGGGACTTATTTCCGCCCCGCTCGGCGCCCCGTTTTTCACCGCGTCGCGCCTCTCGACTTTTTGATTGAATTGTATTATCATTGGTCCAGATATAGTTTCTTTTGACCTACACAACATGCTCTCTTCGGTCAAATTGAGCGTGTTTTTTGGTTTTTTCGGAGGTGACGGTGGAGCCGTCGGAGATCGATCTCACCGCCGCCGTCTCCTGGGCGGCCCGCTTCTTTCCCGGCCCGGGGGACGTCGCGGCCGAGCCCCTGCCCGGGGACGCCTCCCCCAGGCGCTACGTCCGCCTGCGCCGGGGCGCCGGGAGCCGCCTGCTGCTGGTCGGTCCGGACAGGGAGGAGAACAGGCGCTGGCTTTTCCTGGGCCGGCAGCTTTGGTACCATGGCCTGGCCCTGCCCCGCGTCCCGCGGGCCGACCTGGAGGCCGGCTGGTTTCTGGTGGAGGACCTGGGGACGGCGAGGCTCGATTCTCTTTGGGAGGGGGGGGCGGACCCCGTCGCCCTCCGGGACGCCTACGCCTCGGTCATGACGGCCTTGGCGGACTGGCATACCCGCGCCCTGGGGGCGGCCGGCGGCTTCGCCTCCCTCAACCCCGCCTACGAGCCGGACTTTGTTTTTAAGTGGGAGTGGGGATACCTCCTGGACGGCCTGGCACGCCTGGGCCTGCCCGAGGCCCTGGAGCCCGGCCCGGGCCTGCTCCGGGAGGCCGGGGAGCTTTGCGCCGCGGCCTGTTTGAACGCCTCTCCCCGGGTGCTGATCCACCGGGATTTTCAGAGCCGCAACCTGATGGTCGTCCCCGGGGGCGTCGTCATTATCGACTGGCAGGGGGCGAGACTTGGCCCCGCCGCCTACGACCTGGCCAGCCTGCTCTACGACCCCTACGTCCCCGCGGACGACGAGTTTCGTCTGTTCTGCCTGGGGGCGTATCTGCGCGCCCTGGAGCGCTCCGGCGGCGTCGCGGCCGTCCTGGGCGAGCGCGCCGACGCCGACGCCTCCGCCCCCGGGCCCGGCTCGCCCGAAGGCCTGCTGGAGGCCATGAGACCGGCGGCGGTCGCCAGGCTTATGCAGGCCTCGGGGGCTTATCTGAGTCTCTGGCTGGTCAGGGGCAGGCCGGCCTACCGGGCCCATCTGCCCGTCTCCCTGGGCCGGGCGGCCGCTCTTCTGCGGGGCCCCGTCCCGCCCGGCGGGCCGTCCGGCCGGCCTCCCAACCCGTCTGCCGACTTGCCGCTTCTGGGCGGCCTGCTGGCGAAGGCCGCTTTACTGGCGGAGGAAAAATGTCGGCTATGATCGCCTTGGTGGGGCGCCCCAACGTGGGCAAATCGTCCCTGTTCAACCGTCTTCTGCGCCGCTCGGCCGCCCTGGTCGACGACCGCCCCGGGGTGACCCGCGACCGCCACGTGGCTCGCCTGGTCATCGAGGGCCGGGAGGGTCTTTTGGTGGACACGGGGGGCTTCGAGTTTTCCGACGTGGACCCGCTGGCCGGGCCCATCACGGCCCAGATCAGGGCTGCCCTGGAGCGCTGCGACCTGGCCGTGCTGGTGGTGGACGGGCTGTCGGGGCTGCATCCCCAGGACGCCGAGATGGCCCGCATCCTGCGCCAGGAGGGCCTCAAAGTCGTCGTGGCGGTCAACAAGCTGGACCGGCCCCAGGACTTTGACGCGTCGTTGGAGTTTCACGGGCTGGGCCTCGAGCAGATGTTCCCGGTCTCCGCCGCCCACGGGACCGGGGTCGAGGAGCTCAGGGCGGCTTTGTTCGAGAGCCTCGAGCCGACGATGGCGGACGACGACGACGCGGACGCCCCGCCGCCGCCGCCCAGGGTGGCCGTCATCGGCAGGCCCAACGCCGGGAAGTCGTCGTTAATCAACCGCCTGGTCGGCGAGGACCGCCTGGTGGTGGACGCCAGGCCCGGGACGACCAGGGACGCCATCGAGGTCCCCCTGGAGTCCGGGGGCAGGCCCTACGTCCTGGTGGACACGGCCGGGGTCAGGCGCCGGGGCCGGGTGGGCGAGAGGCTGGAGAAGCTCTCGGTCATGCGGGCCATCGAGGGCATCGAGCGGGCCGACGTGGCCGTCCTGGTGGTGGACGCCCTGGAGGGCCTGGCCGAGCAGGACGCCCACATCGCCGGCTACGCCCACGAGCGGGGCCGCCCGATGATCATCCTCCTGAACAAGTGGGACGCCGTTCCCGACAAGGAGGAGACCCGCGGAAACATCGCCAGGGAGATGGACCTCAAGCTGGTCTTTCTGGCGGACGCCCCGGTGATGACGGTCTCGGCCATGACGGGGGCGGGCCTCAAAAAACTGTTCCCGACCGTCGACCGGCTGATGGCCCAGTACGTCTTCCGGGCCTCCACCGCCGACGTCAACAAGGTTCTGCGCGAGGCGCTGGCCGCTCACACCCCGCCTTTCGTCGGGCCCAGGCGCCCCAAGTTTTTCTACGCCGCCCAGGTGGCCACCAGGCCCCCGACTTTCGTGGCCTTCGCCGACCGCCCCGAGGCCGTGCATTTCTCCTACAAGCGCTATCTGGTCAACCGCCTGAAAGACGCCTTCGGCCTGGACCTGGTCCCCGTGGTCCTGCGAATCCGCAGCCGCCGCGACGAGGAGCGCTCCGGACGCCCCAGAAAGCCGCCCCAGGCACGCCCGGCCCCCGTCTCCCGGACCCTCGAGTCCCGGGGCCCCGACGCCCCCGAGGCCGCCTCCGACAGGGAGCTGGCCCGCGAGCTCGAGAGGAGCGCCCCCGCCGGCCAAAAGCGCGCGGCGCCGGGCCGGGCCTCGCTCCCGAAGCCCGCCGCCCCCGGGCCCGCCGCGCGGGTCACGCCCGTCAAGGCCGCGCCCCGCAAGGCCAGGTTGTTCGACGACGACCTCTTTGACGACGACGCCCCCAAGGCCGGTCCACCCAAGGCCGGGGCCGTCCATTCCAAGGCCGGGTCCGCGACGTCCGGGGCCCCGTCCGCCAAGCTGCCCGGGGCCAAGCCCAGGCCCGCGTCCGCCAAGCTGCCCGGGGCCAAGGCGGATCCTCCCAAGCCCAAGGCGCCGCCGGTCGGACGCCCGAAGGCCGCGACGACCCCCAAGGCCGGGACCGCCAAGGACCAGGCCGCCCCCTTCACGGGCAGGAACAAGGCCAAGTCCCCCAAAAAGAAGACGCCCGGCCGCAAGAGGACGGGCAGGCAGCCGAAGAAATAATCATGGCGCCTCTCGGCAGGACCGCCAGGACTTGCCGGCCAGGGACTTTTTGAAGAAATAATCATAGCCGGCCCGGACCGCCGGCTGCCTGACGGCTCGTCATGGCGGGGGAGGCGGGTTTTTAAGGGCGCCCGGCGCGATCGTCCGTTAGGCCGGCGGGCGGCCAACCTGCGGGCAATATAAAAAAAGGATAATGAAATGAGGAACATGGCCACCAGGACGCTTTTTTATCTTTTTTTAATTTCCGTGTCTTTCGCAGTCGCCGCGGCCTGCCCTGGCTTCGGGGTGGCCGCCCGGGCCCAGGACGCCGGCGCCCCCGGTTTCGTCCCCGCCGACGCCGCTCCCGAGGCCCCGGCTCCCGGCGCCGCGCGGTTCGTCGACGAGGACGTCTCGGCGGAGGAAGCCGGGGGCGAGGGCGCGGACGGAACATTGGCCGGGGGCTCGGACAGTCACCCGGCGGCGCCGCCCGCCATGGCCTCGGCGCCGCCGGCCCCGGCGCGCCCGCTGCCCACTGTGCCCGAGCTGGCCCCGGCCGGAGGGCCGCCGACATTCATTTTGGTGGCGCCCGAGACGGGGCACTGGTCCGTCTTCGGGAGCGAGGCCGTCCTGGGGGCCGAGCTGGCCATTAAAAACATGGGCGGCAACTTCGCCCTGAAGACCGTCGACGAGTCGGACCCCGCCCTGGCCGGCTATCTGCAGGCCCTGGGCTCGCCGCTGGTGGTCTTCGGGCATCTTTTCGAGACGACCCTGGCCCAGGCGGCGCCGTATTATAAAAAGATCGGCGCCCCGGTCATCCTCACCTACATCGAAAGCCCCCAGACCGCCGACCTGGGCCCGGGCTACGTGCGCCTGCTCCCGGACCCCGCCAGCCAGGGCAGGCGCCTGGCCAGGGAGGTGCCCAGAAGCGGCAAGCGCGTCCGCCAAGTTTTCATTCTGGAGGGGCCGGACCAGCCGCAAAAAGAGCTGGCCGAGGCCTTCAGGCAGCACCTGGTCAACCCCGCCGCCCCCGAGCCCACCAAGGCCGACCCCAAGCCTCAGAAGCCCAGGGCCATGAAGCCGTCCCAGGTGACCACCGTCGCCATCGAGAACGCCGACGACCTTTTGGCGGTCAACGACTTCAAGAGCACGCCCCAGGACTGGATCCTGGTGGCCCTGCCGCCCCGTCTGGCCATGCGGGCCGCCCCGATTCTGGGGGGCAGCAGCATGAAGAGGGCGACGTTTTTGCTGCCGATGTCGCTTTCCGTCAGGGAGATCGGCGCCGCCTTCCTGGCCGCGGACATCCGTAACGCCCAGATGGCCCTGCCGCTGGAGTTCGGGTCCGGCAAGACAGCCAACAAGAACCTCTCCGAGTTTCGGCGCAGATACCTGCAGTTCCATCGCCGGGAGCCCAGCTGGGCCGCCGTGGTCGCCTACGATGCCGCCACCCTGGCGCAGCTGGCCGTCTCCAACGAGGGCGGGGCCATGTCGTACCTGAGCGACGGCGAGATGGCCCACGTGACCGCCGCCGGGCGGCCGACCCTCGGCTCCGACGGCTGGCCGGTCTCCATGGTCAAAATGAACGCGGATCAGCTGCACTGGCTCCCTTAAGTTTTTAGTCCGGCGGAGTTTTTCTTCCTGATAATAACAATATTGCCGTTGTGACTTTAACTGTGACTTTTACTGGTCTTTGACCGTGACTTTGACAGTGACTATAATTTTATTTACAATTTTCACTTTGACCGCGTCGGCGTCTTTGTCAGAAGCCGCGGCCGCGGCCAAAGCTGTTTCTATTCTTCTGCGCGGCGGGGAAGCATGGAGGACCAGGGCGACATAAAGGCCCTCCCCTGGGACGGGCGCTGGATCGTCCATCTCGACTTGGACGCCTTCTACGCCTCGGTCGAGGTGCTGGACAATCCCGAACTGCGCGGGCTGCCGGTCATAGTCGGCGGCCAGGTCTTGAGAAGCGTGGTCTCCACCTGCTCCTACGAGGCCAGGGCCAGGGGCGTCCGCTCCGGCATGCCCGGGGTGGAGGCCAGGAGGCTCTGCCCCGAGGGCATATTTTTGCCGGTCAGGATGTGGCGCTACCGGGAGATGTCGGGCAGGGTCATGGAGATCTTCCGGCGCTACACGCCCCTGGTCGAGCCCCTGGCCCTGGACGAGGCCTTTCTGGACGTCACGGGGTCCCTGCGGCTCTTCGGGCCCGCCGACCAAATAGCCGGGCGCGTCCGCCGGGAGGTTTTCGCCGAGACCGGCCTGACCATCAGCGCCGGGGTCTCGACGATCAAGCATCTGGCCAAGATCGCCTCGGGGTTCAAAAAACCGGACGGGCTGACGGTCATAGAGCGGGGCCGGGAGCTGGAGTTTTTGAGGCCGCTGCCGATCGGGAAGCTCTGGGGGGTGGGCCGGGTGACCGAGAAGACGCTGCGGGACATGGGCGTCGCGACGGTGGGCCAGCTGGCCGACATGCCCGAGAAATACGTGGCCGCCCGCCTGGGCAAAAACGGCCTGCACCTGTGGTCCCTGGCCAACGGCGTCGACGACCGGCCGGTGGAGCCCGCCCGCGACGCCAAGAGCGTCGGCAACGAGGAGACGTACATGGAGGACGTCTCCGGCGAGGATGACGTCGGCGTCGAGCTGCTGGCCCTGGCCGTCAAAGTGTCCGCCAGGCTCCGGGACGCGGGTCTGGCCGCCATGACGGTCACCGTCAAGGCCAGGGACAACAAGTTTAAGACCGTGACCAGGTCCAGGACCCTCAAGGAGCCCCTGGCCGACCATCTTCGCCTCTTCGAGACGGCGACGGAGCTGTTCCCCCGGGAGCTCCCCGGACCATTCAGGCTTTTGGGGCTCTCCACCTCCAACCTGATCCCCGCCGGCCAGTTTTTTCGGCGGCCGGACCTCTTCGCCTCGGCCGGCCTGAAACCCGCCTCGCCCGCGCCCCGCATGAGCCCCAGGCTGGTCGAGGCCATGGACGCCGTCAACCGGCGCTTCGGCCGCGACCGCCTGATGCCCGCCACCCTCCTGCGTCGCTCGGAAAGGGACGACGACGGCGACGACG
>JAISET010000055.1 GCA_031264015.1 Deltaproteobacteria bacterium
AAACCTTATACTAATATGGCTCAAGGCGGCATTATCCAACGGAGGAGCCCGGCGCGTTGGCGGCGCCCGCCGGGATCCGCGCGGGGGGCTGCTCGAAAGAGCAGTCCCTACCGCGAACGAAAGAACCAATCGGAGTGCCGACGCTGTCGGAAAGAGCGGAAGGCAACACTCTGGACGGCGTCATGCGAGTCATTCGGAGACTCCGCGGTGTCGGAGACCCCATGCATGTGCGAAATTCTGACGACGGGGGCATTGAGATCTCCCTGGTTTCCTTCGAGGGGGACGGTCTCGGCGGACGCCGGGAGAAGCCGAAAGCGCGCGGCCCGCGCGCCCGGCCCGGAGAAGTCCGACAACCTCATGGCACCGGGGAAGCGGCCGAACAAACGGAGGCCGGGCGCGGAGGCCGCGGATGGAAGGGGGGTGCCGAAGGAGAACGTGATCTTGTCCATTTTTATGCCGGACGCGGAGCCGGGTGTTTGAAAGACTCGGCATTAGGCCGCGGTCAGAGATAACAGTGGAAAGATTGTGTACGTCAAGGGTTGTGGAAGTATAAAAGTCAGATGGGACAACGTCGATTTCACCAAGGAAAGTCCTGAAGACAAAAACTCATGTTTCAACCTAGTGAGAGAGGATAAGTCAGTAAGTCCGGTTATAAATTTGATGTTCCAGGCCGTCCGCCTATAAGGAATGTCATATTTTTGTCGCGGACACTGTTAATTACTTGCCAGCACTGCAAACCTTATACTAATATGGCTCAAGGCGGCATTATCCAACGGAGGAGCCCGGCGCGTTGGCGGCGCCCGCCGGGATCCGCGCGGGGGGCTGCTCGAAAGAGCAGTCCCTACCGCGAACCGGCCTGGCTTTTCGAAGAACGCGACATGCCGCGACAGCGGGGATGAAATTAAGGCGAGACATTCGGAGACAAAACCGCCGGCCTCCGAGGGGGGCCGGCGTTAAAAATTGACGATCCGGAGCGCGTTCCGGCGCCGAGGGGAAAGACCGGGCCGGCCTAGTCGTCGTCCGTCTTCAAAACGGCGATGAAGGCGCTCTGGGGGACCTCGATCCTGCCGACCATCTTCATTCTTTTCTTGCCCTTTTTCTGCTTCTCCAACAGTTTTCTCTTCCTGGTGATGTCCCCGCCGTAGCACTTGGCGGTGACGTCCTTGCGGAAGGCGCTGATGGTGGAGCGGGCGATGATGTCCCCGCCGACGGCGCCCTGGATGGCGATCTTAAACTGCTGGCGGGGCAGCTCCTCTTTGAGGCGCTCGCACATGGAGAGCGCCCTGGCCCTGGCCCGGTCCTTGTGGACGATGACCGAGAGGGCGTCGACCTTCTCGGAGTTCAGCAGGATGTCCACCTTGACCAGCTTGTTGGGGCGGTAGTCGATCAGCTCGTAGTCGAAGCTGCCGTAGCCCTGGGTCACGGACTTGAGCTTGTCGTAGAAGTCGTAGACGATCTCGGCCAGGGGGATCTCGAAGGTGATCTCCACCCGGCCCCGGGAGGGGTAGTGCATGTTGGAGTTGGCGCCGCGGCGGTCGAGCCCCAGCTTCATGATCGAGCCGATGTAGCGGTCGGGGGCCATGACGGAGGCCTTGATGTACGGCTCCAAAGACTCCTCGATGCCGGCCGGGTCCGGGTAGTCCTGGGGGTTGTCGATCTCCAGCTCCTCGCCGGTCTTCAGCCTGAAGCGGTACCTGACCGAGGGGGAGGTCATGATGATGGACTGGTCGAACTCCCGCTCCAGCCTCTCCTGGACGATGTCGAGGTGCAGAAGCCCCAGAAAGCCGCAGCGGAAGCCCAGGCCCAGGGCGGCGCTGCTGTCCTTCTGATAGACCAGGGCGGCGTCGTTGAGCGTGTACTTTTCCAGGGACTCGGCCAGGGAGGGGTAGTCGTCGGAGGCCACGGGGTAGATGGACGAGAAGACCACGGGCTTCAGGGTCTTGAAGCCGGCCAGGGGCTCGGAGGCCGGGTTGTCGGCCAGGGTGACGGTGTCCCCGATGGCCACGTCGGAGAGGGTCTTGATGCCCGCGATGACGTAGCCCACGGCCCCGGCCCGCAGCGACGGGCAGCTCTCCCGGGCCAGCCTGAAGAGCCCCACCTCCTCGACCTTGTGGGTCGCCCCGGAGGCCATCAGCAGTATCTGCGAGCCGGTCTTGAGCTCCCCGTCCATGACGCGCACGGCCGCCACCGTCCCCCGGAAGGGGTCGTAGAAGGCGTCGAAGATCAGGGCCCTGAGGGGGCCGTCGGGGTTTCCCCTGGGCGGGGGGATTCTTTCGACCACGGCGGCCAGGAGCTCCCCGACCCCGGTCCCCTGCTTGGCCGAGACCAGCAGGGCGTCGTCGGCGTCCAGGCCCAGGTCGCGGTCGATCTGCTCCCTGGCCGCCTCGACGTCGGCGGCGGGCAGGTCTATTTTGTTGATCACGGGGATGATGACCAGCTCGTGCTCCATGGCGGCGTAGAGGTTGGCCATGGTCTGGGCCTCGACCCCCTGGGCGGCGTCGACCAGCAGAAGCACCCCCTCGCAGGAGGCCAGGGCCCGGGAGACCTCGTAGGCGAAGTCCACGTGGCCCGGGGTGTCGATCAGGTTGAGCTGGTATTTCTGCCCGTCCGGCCCCGCGTAGGGCAGCGAGACGGCCGAGCTCTTGATGGTGATGCCCCTCTCGCGCTCCAGGTCCATGCTGTCGAGGATCTGGTCGTGGAACTGGCGCTCGTCGACCAGCCCCGCCTCCTGGATGAAGCGGTCGGCCAGGGTGGACTTGCCGTGGTCGATGTGGGCGACGATGGAAAAGTTTCTAAACTGGATCATGAACTATCTTTTTTCCGGTAAGACGACTGTCGAAACACGCGCTCCGAAGACGAGAGGGAAACATGCGGCCTGGACGCCGGGGACGGGAAAAGGGGCTGAAAAAGGCGGCCGCAGCCCGGGCCGCCCCCCCGGGGAAAAAGCGGGGGCAGGCGGGCCGTCAGGCGGCTTTCCCGGCCCTCGAGGCTTTTATTCTGGCGTAGACGTCCGCGGCGAGCATCATGACCAGGCCCGCGATCATGACCACGTAGACCAGGACCAGCCACTGGGTCATGGAAAAGCCCAGAAAAGACCACTTGGAGTTCTCCCCGCAGATGCCGGTGGCCATGAAGTGCCCGGGAAACCACTCGTCGGGTCGCAGGCCGAAGGGCCACTTTATTCTACCAAAGGAGCAGGGGGCGAACCAGTGGGGGTCGTGGAGGGTCTTGAGGTTGATGTCCTCCAGGACGGCGGAGAGATAAAGCCCCCAGCCGGCGGCGGCCAGGGTGGAGACGTAGCCGACGAGCTTGAAAAAAAGCGTCCGGGGCCTTACGGCCGCGAACAGCGCCCCCAGGAAGATCATCCACATGGCCAGACGGACCTTGACGCAGTACTCGCAGGGGTTCAGATGCATTATCCCCTGGAAGTAGACCACGGAGAAGATCTCCAGCCCCAGGGCCCCGAGCCCCCCGGCAAGCCACAGGGCCCTGCGGTCCTGCCAGCGGGCCAGGGTGGGGAAGAAGTCGTCGGTTATCTGGCGGATCAACTCGGGCAAGGTGTCTGCCGCTCCCCCCGGCTGCCGGAAGGCCGCGGATATCCGCCCGCGGCTCCCGGTCAAGCCAAATCAAATCAAATCATGCCAAGTCAAATCATGTCAAATCAAATTAAGTCATGTCAAATCATGTCATAGTCGGCAGTCGTTTTTCTTCTTTTCCACTTTTCTTCTCTTCTCTTCCCTTTATTATCTTATCTTTCCTTAGATCTCATGAGATTTTATCGAATATTTTCCTTCCTTTTTCTACTCTTCTCTTCTCTTCTCTTCTCTTCTCCTCGTCGACGTCACTTCTTCTCGGCGGCCAGCCTCGCGCGCTCCTGGTCGATCAGATTCTGGGCCAGCTGGTAGTAGCCGGGGCCGTTGAAGTAGGTGATGACGTAGCGGCCGTTGACGACCATGGCCGGGACGGAGTCGAAGTCGGCGTTGTCGACGAACTGGCCGATCCTGGCCAGCTTGTCGGCGACGGCCTGGCCGTCGTAGGCGGCGTCGAAGTCGGCCTTGGCGACGCCCTGGCTGACGGCGAAGGCCTCCTGGGAGCCCCGGCTGACCAGCCCGACAGGCCCGCCGTGTCCGGTGGCGGAGGCGCCGACCTGGACGGTCTCGAAGACGGCCGTCCTGAGCTCCTTCTCCCTGCCCAGCTCGTCCAGGACGGCGAAGAGCTTGGCGTGGCTGGTCCAGACCTCGTTGCCGGGGAAGGTGGCGGGCAGCTTGACCGTCCTGACGTCGTCGGCCTGGGTCTCGACGAACCTGTCGACGATCCTGTCCGTCTGGCGGCAGGTGCCGCAGCCGTACCAGGAGAAGAAGACCACCTCGATCTTGTCGTCGGACTCGTCGTAGCGGCCGGGCCTGAGGATGGCCGAGAGGTTGCCCTGCTTCTCCAGCTGGGCCATGTCCTGCTCGCTGGCGGGAGGGGCCGCTGGCGGCTGGGCCTGGACCTGGCTCTCGCCGACCGGGGCCGGGGCCGCCCCCTCCGGCGCGGCGATTGGCGCGGCACTCTCCGTCCCGGCGGGGGCCTGTTCGGCCGGGGCCGTCTCGTCGGGGGCCGCGGGGGCGGTCTCCGGGGCGGTCCCGGCCGGGGCGGCGGATTCCGTCGATGTCTGGCTGCCGGCGGACGGGCCGGTCTCCGTGGTCGAGTCCCCGCAGGCGGCGAAAGCCAGCAGGGCGAGCAGCAGGCCGCACGAGAGCGTCAATATGTTCAACTTGGGCATGACCGACTCCTTAAGTCCTTTCAATGGATAAAACCTTCAGTTTGTTCTCAAAAAGTGTTCCCGATCAGCGTCCGGGGAGCCGGGTGGCGGCCCGGCGGGAGTTCCCGCCCCGTCGGGCGTCGTCGCGGGGGCCGGTCCGGGGGGCCGGCCTGATGGCGGGGGGAGGCCGCAGGTGACAGATTACCAAAAGACGGCCGAAAAGCCAAAAAAAATCGCCCGCCCCCGGCCGCCGGCGCCCGGGAACCCGTCCGGTTGTCAAAGTCCGGGTTTTTGGCGCCGGGGACCGCGGGGGCGTCGGCGGGGGGTGGGGCGTGCCGGGGGGCCCCGGTCTTTTCGCCCGCCTCAGCCCGGCTGGCCGGGCCGGCGCCACAGGGAGGCCGGGTTGGGGGCGTAGAAAGGGTCCTCGCCGGAGTCGCGCCTGGGCTCCACCACCCGCCACGCGGCCAGTTCCTTCAAGGCCGCCGCCAGGGTCTCGGGGGTGCCGTTCCAGCGGGCGGCCACGGTCTCCAGGCCGGCCCGCAGGCCGTCCTCCATCAGGGAGCAGACGACGATGTAGGCGGAGTTGGCCTCGAGCGAGAGGCCGAGGTTGAATATCTGGGTGTCCATCACCCGGTAGCCTAGCTGGGCCATTTGTTCACAACCAGTCTAAGCCCACGTCCGCGGACGGGGCGGAATGGGTCAGGGCGCCCGCCGAGACGTAGTCCACCCCGGAGGCGGCCACCTCGGAGACGGTGGCCAGCGAGACGCCGCCGGAGGCCTCGGCCTTGGTCAGCCTGGGCCCGGGGGCGTGGAAGTCGCGGATGAGCCCCATGGCCCGCCTCAGGGTCGGCGGGTCCATGTTGTCGAGGAGCACGGTGTCCGGCCGGAACTCCAGGGCCTGGGCGAGCTGCCCCAGGTCGTCCACCTCGACCTCGATTTTCAGGTTGTGGGGGCCGTTGTCCCTGGCCCGCCGCAGAGCCTCGGCCAGCGAGCCCGCCGCCCTGATGTGGTTGTCCTTGACGAGGATGCCGTCGGAGAGGCAGAAGCGGTGGTTGGCGCCGCCCCCGTGGACCACGGCCCGTTTCTCCCAAAACCTGAGCCCCGGGGTGGTTTTTCTGGTGTCCAGGATCCTGGGGGGCGCCACCCCGGCTTTCCTGGCCCCCTCGTTGGCCAGGGCCACAAACTTGTCCGTCAGGGTGGCCACCCCGGAGAGCCGCCCCAGAAAGTTCAGGGCCACCCTCTCGGCCGTCAGGATGGCCGCCGAGCGCCCCCTGACGGTCAGGATGACGCCGCCCGGGGGGACGCGGTCCCCGTCGTCATGGCCGGGGGAGAGCTCGAGCTCGGGCCCGGCCTCCCGGAAAGCCGCCAGGGCCAGGTCCAGCCCGGAGAGGACCAGGTCCCGTCTGGCCACCACGGCCGCCGCGCCCAGGTCGTCCCGGCCCACCGTCAGGGCCGTGGTGACGTCCCCGTGGCCCAGGTCCTCCCTGAGGGCCAGGCGGACCAGGGTCATGAGCTCGCTGCGGAAGACGTCCTCGATCATGATGATCCTCCCGGGCGGGAACCGCCGCCCGCCGGGTTTCGGCCCCGGGCGACGGAAGACGGAAGGCGTCCGGGTCGTCAGAAAAAATATTTCGGGCCGCTGAAAGACCCGTCCCGGTCCGGGGAAAACGGGGCCGGGACGACAAGGGTCCGCGTCGCCGCCGCGGCCCCGCGCGGCTTCGGGCCCGTCATCATCACCGCCGGCAGCCGCTCTTTTCCTCCGCCGTCAGCCGCTCTTTTCCGCCGCCGGCGTCATGGCCGCGGGGGCCGTCCTAGGCCAGGGACCTGACCAGCTCCAGGGCCCGGCCCAGGGACTCGAGCTTTCTCTCGACCTCGGAGAGCTTCTCCCGGGTCTCGGCGACCACCTCCTCCGGGGCCTTGTCCAGGTAGGCGGGGTTTTGCAGCTTGCCCCGGGCGGCGGCGATCTCCTTGCGGATCTTCTGGGACTCTTTCTCCAGCCTGGCCAGCTCGGCCTCGGGGTTGACGTGGCCCGCCAGCGGGGTCCAGACCTGGCCCCAGGGCAGGACGTTGACGGCGCTCTCCCGGGGCCTGGGGGTCTCGTCGTCGGCCAGCGACAGGCTTTCGGCCCCCATGAGCTTCAACAAAAGCGGGCCATGCTCGCTCAGCGCGTTCCGGCGGGCCGGGTCCGTCGTCTGGACGGCGGGGGACAGTTTGGCCCCGGGGGGCAGCCCGAAGTCGGAGCGGGCCTGCCTGACCGCCCGGGTGACGTCCATCAGGCACTGGATGAGGTCCAGGGCCTCGGGGTCGAGGGCCCGCGGGTCGAACTGCGGGAAGGGCTGCGTCATGATCGGGGAGAGGTCCCACCCCGCGGGCGCGAACCGGGGCCAGAGAGCCTCCGTGACGAAGGGCATGACGGGGTGCAGGAGCTTCAATATCGTCGCGAAAGACGACCCCAGGGTCTCGAGCGCGGCCCGCCTGGCCGGCCCGTCGGGCCCGTAGGCGACGGGCTTGACCAGCTCGAGGTACCAGTCGCAGAACTCGTACCAGACGAACTGGTAGAGCTGGTCGCAGTAGCGGTCCGTGTGGAAGGCGTCCAGTTCGAGGCCGACGGCTTTGACCACCTGGTTGAGGCGGGCGCGGATCCAGCGGTCCGGCAGGCTCCCCCGGGCGTCGGCCGTCCCCGCGGCCGTCCCCGCTCCGGGCCCGGCGGGCGTCGCCGGCGCCGCGGGAGTCGTCCCCGGCGTCGCGGCGGCCGTCGTTTCGGCGGCCCCGCCCCGCAGCAGGGAGTCGGCCAGCCTGGCGGCGTTCCAGATCTTGTTGACGAACTTGGAGTAGCCCTCGACCCGCTTGGGGTCAACCCGCAGGTCCCGGGCCTGCCCCGCCTGGACGGCCAGCGAGAACCTGAAGGCGTCGGCCCCGTGGCGGTCGATGACCTCCAGGGGGTCGACCACGTTGCCGGCGGTCTTGCTCATCTTTTTGCCCTGGGCGTCGCGCACCAGGGGGTGGAGGATGACGGTCCTGAAGGGGACGTCCCCCATGAACTTCAGACCCATCATCATCATCCTGGCCACCCAGAAGAAGATGATGTCGAAGCCGGTCACCAGGACGGTGGTGGGGTAGTAGCGGGCCAGGTCGGCCGTCCTCTCCGGCCAGCCCAGGGTCGAGAATGGCCAGAGGCCGGAGGAGAACCAGGTGTCCAGGACGTCCGGGTCGCGCTCGAGCTCCGTCCCGCCGCACTTGGGGCAGCCCGCCGGGTCCTCTCTCGCGACTATGGTCTCGCCGCACTTTTGGCAGTACCAGGCCGGGATCTGGTGCCCCCACCAGAGCTGCCTGCTGACGCACCAGTCGCGGATGTTGTCCATCCAGTCGAAGTAGGTCTTCTCCCAGCCGGCGGGGACCAGGGCGGTTCGCCCGTCGGCCACGGCCTCCCTGGCCGCCCCGGCCAGACTCCCGATTTTGACGAACCACTGCAGCGAGATCAGGGGCTCGATGACCGAGCGGCAGCGGTAGCAGACCCCCACGGCGTGCTCCAGGGGGTCGGTCCTCTCCAGCAGCCCCGCCCGCTCGAGGTCGGCGACGATTTTGGGGCGGGCCTCCAGGCGGTCGAGCCCCCGGTACGGGCCGGCGGCCCCGGTCAGCAGGCCCCCCTCGTCGATGGCCGAGACGGCCGGCAGGTCGTGCCTGCGGGCGATCTGAAAGTCGTTGGGGTCGTGGCCCGGGGTCACTTTCAAGGCCCCCGTCCCGAACTCCATGTCCACGTAGGCGTCGGCCACCACGGGGACCGAGCGGCCCGTCAGGGGAATGACGACCCTGCGGCCCAGATATTCCCCGAAGCGGGGGTCGTCGGGGTTGACGGCCACGGCCGTGTCCCCGAAGCAGGTCTCCGGCCTGGTGGTGGCCACGACCAGCGGCGGCAGGGAGGACGCCGCCCCCCCGGGGTCCGGCTCGACGACGTATTTGAGATAGTAGAGATGGTCGCGGCGGTTCTCGTGCTCCACCTCGACGTCGGAGACGGCCGTGCGGCAGCGGGGGCACCAGTTGATCAGGTACTGGCCCCGGTAGACGAGACCCTCCTCGTGCAGGGTGACGAAGACCTCCCGGACGGCCCTGGAGAGGCCCTCGTCCATGGTGAAGCGCTCCCGGGACCAGTCGCAGGAGCCGCCCAGGCGCCGGAGCTGGCGGACGATGTTGCCGCCGTACTGCCTCTTCCACTCCCAGACCCGCTCGACGAACTTCTCCCGGCCCAGCTCCTCGCGCGACGTCCCCTCCTTTAAGAGGGTCTTCTCCACCACGTTTTGGGTGGCGATGCCCGCGTGGTCGGTGCCCGGCAGCCAGAGGGTGTTGTCCCCTTTCATGCGGTGGTAGCGGGTCAGCACGTCCTGCAGGGTCACGTCGAGGGCGTGGCCCATGTGCAGGTTCCCGGTGACGTTGGGCGGGGGGATGACGATGACGAAGCTCTCGCCCGGGGCGGCGGGGTCGGCTCGAAAAAAGCCCCCCTCCTCCCAGGCGGCGTAGATGTCGGGCTCGGCCGCGGAAAAGTCAAAATTTTTGGGCAGGGGGTCGTGCGGGCGCGTGTTCAACTCGTCTCTCCAATTCTTGGTCCCGCCCGGCGTCCGCCCTCGGGACGGGCGATGACGGCGGGCGGCGACGGTCGCCATTTTAACCCGAAACCGCGGCCGAAGGCAAACCGGCCGTCCCCCTTCCTGATGCCCCCCGCCAGCCCCCGCGGCCGGAGCCGGCCGCCTCCCCGGATGCGCCCCGCCCGCCCCGGAAGCCGTCTCCCTCCCGGGCCTCCCGCCGGCGGGGGAGGGGCGGCGGCGGCTCGCGGCGGCGGCTCGGGAAGCCGGGAGGGAGCGGCGGTTGGGAAGAAGAAAGAGGAGCGGACGGCGTCCCCGTCGGGGGGGGACCGGAAGCCCCGTCCCCAATCCAAACCCGAAGGAATTATCGGCCCGCTCCCCGCGGCCCCGGCGGGAGGCCCGGACCGTCCCGGGCACCGCCCGATTCCGGGGGGGCGGGGTCCGCCCGGCCGGGATCCGTCGGGCAGGCCGCTCGCGCGGGCCGGGCGCGCGGCCGCCCGCGGGGTTGGAAGGCCTTCGGAAAAAAAATAAAATTAAGTAAATTTATGTCTTGACAAAATACTCAGAAGCAATTATGCTGATTTCCGCATGAAAAAAAATCGCGGACGGAAAAGATAAAAACGGCCGTCTGGAAGTTTCAAGTCTTGTCAATCGTCTTCGGCCGTTATTTGAAAACGACGACGTTCGTCATGGATTCCTGCGGGAAAGAATTTCAGGAATTTTGACAGAATGAGATTTGTCTTGATTTCGACAGGGAAAAGACCGCCGGTGACAAGACGTCAAGTTTTTTATCCCCGTCAGCGAATATCTTCGGCCCGAGGGATGTCCGGAGCGGCTCGCCAAGGCCGGGGGCGGCTTCGAGGCCGCGGTCGACAGGGGGAGAAAGAGCGGTCGCCGAGAGAATGCCTCCGAACGAGGCGACTAAAAAATTTCCGGTCGGGCCGGTCGCCAGGCTCGCCGGCCCTTGGCATGCTCGGCATCTGAAATAAAGTGCGGGGGGCTGACTATGACTGGTTTGGTTCGCGCCGTGCGTATGAATTATTATCAACTTATGGAAAAAGTTAAACTTATCGTCTCCGCGGGACAATACTTTGGAGATCGTGGAAGAGCCGTAATATTCCACCGAGGAAATAGCGGCAATTTTCGGCCTCGCAGTGGAGGAAGTGAGGGAGCTGGAGGCTTAGGTGGCCGGGGAAGCAGCGGAATCGTGATTTTCCAGGACTGTTCCGGCTTATGCATTTGACATATTCAGCATGTGAAAATGGATGGAGGCAAGAGATTATGATTGATTGGGTTCGGGTCGCACGCATGGATTATGATCAACTTACGAAAAAAGGTGTAGCTGACGTCCCTGCGGGACAATACTTTGCAGATCGTGGTAAAGCCGAGGTAAAGCACAGCATGACAAGGAAAAAAAGCTTCGGTCGAGAGGATGCTGAGAACCAAAAAGCATCAATATTCCACCGATGAAATAGCGGCAATTTTCGGCCTCGCAGTGGAGGAAGTGAGGGAGCTGGAGGCCAAGGTGGCCGGGGAATCCGCGGAAGTGTGATTTTCCAGGACTTTCCCGGCTTATGCGTTTGACATATTCAGCATGTGAAAATGAATGGAGGAAAGAGATTATGACTGATTTAGTTCGGGTCACGCACATGGATTATGATCAACTTACGAAAAAAGTTGAAACTAACGGCCCTGCGGGACAATACTTTTCAGATCGTGGTATAGCCGAGGGTATAGTCATTGGTTTAGCCGAGGGTATAGCCATTGGTAAAGCCGAGGCT
>JAISET010000127.1 GCA_031264015.1 Deltaproteobacteria bacterium
CAGGCTGTCAAACGATATGGAGAGATCATGGCCGGAGGCCTATTTGAGACTGGAGGACGAATACTGGCGCGCCCTCCCGGCCAAAAAGGAAAACGAGGACGAAAGAAAAAAACCCGAAGGAAGAAATTTGCTCGAAAGACTTGAGATTTGCGAGGACGCGGCGCCGCGCTTTATAACTAGCGGGCGCGTTCCCTTGGCAAATAATGATGCGGAGCGGCTGGTCCGCATGCTAAAGGCGCGTGCCAAGATGTCAGGCTGCTTCAAAACGTTTGAGATGGCCCGAGGCTTCTGCAAAATGAGAGGCCACATAGCTGGCTGCAAGAAGAACGACATGTCAGCGTATGAGTCGATTAAAATGCTCGTCCAAGGTCAAACGCCGGAGTTTATCAAGGCCAGATTATCTTCGGATGTCCGATAAGCCGCTTAAACATCATGGATCTGCATCTGCATCTGGACCTCGGCCTGGGACTGGACCTCGACCTAGTTTAAGCTCATTGGGCTAATTGATCTGCCCGCGGCCTCCTTTCTGACCGTTAGCCCCTCCAAACTGGGGGGGACCTGAATGGTTACTCTTTTTTATTTAACCATATTTCCGGCTGGGTGAAAAGAAGGGAAAATTTCAGCCAAATATTGCTCTTGACTTTTCCCGAAATCGTTGCCGACGGCGGAGGCTTGAGTTCCGGCCTGGGGCGCCCGGCCCTCGTCGGTAGTTTCGGAGGGTTTGACGGTTTTTTCGGGGTCGTTTCGGGGTCGTTTCGGGGTCGTTTCGGGGTCGTTCCGGGGTCGTTCCGGGGTCGTTTCGGGGAGCGCCGGGCCGTCGTCGCCCGCGGCGGGGACCTGGCGGCCCGGGGGGGGACGGGGTCTGTTTTAGCCGGGGGAGCGGTCTGTTTTAGCCGGGGGCGCGGTCTGTTTTAGCCGGGAGAGCGGTCTGTTTTGGCGGGGGCCGGGCCGGTTTCAGGGGCCTAGTTGCCGATGACCCTGACCTTGTCGAGCCCGGCGGGGGAGGGGGCGGCCTCGATGGCGTAGGCCTCGACGTGCATGGACTCGTCGCTTTTGATGTTGACGGGCCTGCCCAGGCGCTGCTCGAGGTCCTCCAGGGCCGAGCCCTCGTCGACTATGAGCTCCCGGATGGAGGGGTGGACGGTGAGAGTGAGGGCCTGGCCGGGGTAGTCGCAGGCGGCCATCTCCAGCTCCCGGAAGGCCTGGTGGCAGACGGAGGCGGGGGAGAGCAGGAAGCCCTGGCCCTGGCAGTAGAAGCAGGGGCCCCGCATCAGGCGGTCGATGTTCTCGCGGGTGCGCTTGCGGGTCATCTCGATCAGGCCCAGCTCGCTCATCGGCAGCACCTTGGTCTTGCCCTTGTCGTAGCGCAGGACCTCCTTCAAGGCCTGGTGGACCCTCTCCCGGTTGAACTCCTTGTCCATGTCGATGAAGTCGATGACGATGAGCCCGCCGATGTTTCTGAGCCTGAGCTGGTAGGCGATCTCCCTGACCGCCTCGAGGTTGGTCTTGAGGATCGTCTCCTCGAGGTTGTGGCGGCCCACGTAGCGGCCGGTGTTGACGTCGATGACGGTCAGGGCCTCGGTGGAGTCGATGACCACGTAGCCCCCGCTTTTGAGCCAGACTTTTTTGTTTAAGGCCCGGGCCAGGTCCGTCTCCACGTTGTAGGCGTCGAAGAGGGGGACGGGCCCGTCGTAGAGGCAGACGTCCGGGGCCTGGTCGGGGGAGAAGGAGGTCAGGAACTTTTTGATGCGGTCGAACTGGAGCTGGCTGTCGATGACCAGCCGGTCCACCTGGTCGGTGAAGATGTCCCGGACGGCCTTCAAAGTCGCGTCGAGCTCCTGGTGGACCAAAGACGGGGCCCGGGCCTCCTCCGCGTCGGCCTTGACTTTCTGCCAGAGCTGGACCAGGAAGCTGCACTCGGCCTTGATCTCGTACTCGGTGGCCCCCTCGGCGGCCGTCCTGGCTATGAAGCCCCGGCCGAGGGAGATCTCCTCGAGCATGTCCCTAAGCCTGCGTCTCTCCTCCTCGTCCTCGATGCGCCTGCTGACGCCCAGGTGGCCGACGCTGGTCATGAGGACCAGGCGCCTGCCCGGCAGGGAGATGTGGGTGGTCACCCGGGCCCCCTTTTGTCCGATGGGCTCCTTGGAGACCTGGACCAAAAGCTGCTGGCCCTCGATTAAAAGCGTCTCGATGGGCTGGCCGGGGGGTCTCTCAAAAACCGGGTCCCGCCGGTCCTGGTCGAGGCCCGTCTGGGCGGGGGGCGCGGGGGGGGCCGGCTCGGCCGCGTCCCCGTCCTGGTCCTCCTCGTCCTCGTCCCCGCTCTGCTTGCCCATCAGCCTGGAGAACTCCTTCTCCCCGCCGCAGACGTCGTCGACGTATAAAAAAGCCGCCTTGTCCAGACCTATGTCCACGAAGGCCGCCTGCAGGCCCGGCAGCACCCTGATGACTTTGCCCTGGTAGACGTTGCCCAAGAGGCCCGCCCCCCTGGCGCCCCTCTCCAGCTGGAACTCCACCAGGATGCCGTTCTCCATCAGGGCGATGCGGGTCTCGTAGGGGCGGTAGTTGATCAGCAGTTCCGATGACATGGCGCGACCTGGGAGGCGGCCCCGGGGGCCGGGGCGTCGGGGAAGGGGCGGACGGAAAAAAGGGGCGGCCGGACCGGGATCCCGGCCGGGGGGCGGACTCCGCCCGGCCCGCGCCCGCAGGCCGTCCGCGGGCGCCGGTAAAAAGCTTGAGATGAAAGCCTGAAATGAGAAAGCGAACTATAAATTTAAGACTGAAGACTGAAGACTTGAACTGAAGGCTGAAAACTTGAACGGAAGACTGCAAGACTTAAGCCAAAAAACTTGCGTTAGGAAATCGGGCCGCGCTATCGGGCCTAAATATAAGTCCGCGAAAACGGGCCTAAATATAAGTCCGCAAAAACGAGCCTAAATATAAGGCCGCGAAAACGAGCCTAAATATAAGGCCGCGAAACCGAGCTAAATATAAGGCCGCGAAACCGGGCTAAATATAAGGCCGCGAAACCGGGCCGACACCCGCGTCGGAGACGTCGGAGACGTCGGACCCGGCCGGGCCTGATAATTAAACTCGCCAAACCGTCTGAAACCGCGGGCTTAAATCCCGGGGCCCGGCCCCGGACCCAAGTCCCGGCCCCAAGTCCCGGTCCTAAACTCCGCCGTTAAATCCGGTTCCGCTCTCGGGAGGGTCGGTGTCCAGGATGGTCCGCAGTTTCCGCAGCCGGAGGGGCTGGTCGGGGGGCAGGCCCCAGAGGACCCGGGCGGCGTCCAGGGGCTTGGGGGTGCCCGCCTGGCCCAGCCTGATGGTCAGGGTGGCCTGGAGGGGCCCGCCGGGCTCCGCCTCCCGGACAAAGTCGGCCAGACGAAAATCTCTGGGCCCTCTCTTGGGGTCAGTATAGCTTAAACGGAGCTCCCCTGGAAGAGCCCTTCCCGGGAAGCTGGGAGCGGAGGCGGTCACGGCCCAGCGGCAGGAGACGGGCCTGGGCTTGGCCTTGCCGGGGGGCAGGGCGGCCAGCTCCAGCAGATGGAGGCCCTTGGGGAGCGGGAGCGTCTCTTTGATTTTGGCGGGCGGGACGTGGGACTCCAGCGAGAAGACGAGGCACTCGTCCAGGCTGGGAACCCCCAGGGGCAGGGCGGTCAAAAACGACAGTTTGGGCTGCGGGTGGAAGCCCTGGCTGACAGCCAGCCTCAGCCCGCCTCTTCGAAAGGACCGTTTGACGGCCTCCACCAGCTCCAGGTGCCCCAGCAGGACCAGGGGCCCGTCCTTGGCCAGCCTGGCCAGATAGCGGCACTCCGCGGCCGGGGGCGCCGCCGGCGGCCTGGGCGCGCGCGGGCGGCCCTCGCCCCGGCCGGGGGCCGCGCCGCCGGGGGCCGCGGTGTCGTCCGCCGCGTCGGACGAGCCGAGGCCCCCGGGTCCGGCCTGCTCGCCCGGTCCGCCGGCGGGCGTCCGTCCGCCGTCCTCGGTCCGTCCGCCGTCCTCGGTCTCCCCGTCGGCGCCGGCCCGCCCGTCGGGGGAGGCCGTCTTGTCCGGGGGGGAGGCCAGGGAGATTTTGACGCCGTCCCCGCAGGCCCCGCAGCCCAGGCAGCCGGCCTGGCGGCAGTCGGGGGTGGGCCGGGCGGCCAGGGCGTTCTCGAGCTCGCGCAACAGGTAGCTTTTCTCGACCCCGCAGAAGAGATGGTCCCAGGGGAGGGTCTCGTCCAGGGAGCGCCCCCTGATCAGCTCGTCGCGGTCGAGGCCGAGCCTGTCCATGGCGCCGGTCCAACGCTCCAATTTAAAGCGGTCGTTCCAGGCCTCGAAGCGGGCCCCGGAGCGGAAGACCTCCAGAATCAGTTTTCCGAGCCGCCTGTCCCCCCGGGAGAGCAGGGCCTCGACGAAGCTGACCCCGGGGTCGTTGTAGCGCACGGTCAGACCCTCCGCGCGCATGGCCTCGCGGACGGTCCGTATGCGTTCTTTGATAATTTCGGGGGGCGAGCCCGGCATCCACTGGAAGGGGGTGTGGGGCTTGGGGGTGAAGTGGGCGAGACCGACGTTTATCCTGGCCCTGCCGAGTTTTTTCAGACCCTTGGCCAGAGCGGCCATGGACAAAAGGTCCTCCTCGGTCTCGGTGGGGAGCCCGCACATGAAATAGAGCTTCAAAACGCGCCAGCCGAGGCTGAAGGCCGTCCGGGCCGCCAGGAAGACGTCCTCCTCGGCCAGGTCCTTGTTGACGACGGCGCGCAGCCTCGCGGTCCCGGCCTCCGGGGCGATGGTGAAGCCGGTCTTGCGGACGCGCTTGATTTGGCGGGCCAGAGACCCCCGCAGGCTCCCGACCCTGATGGACGGGAGCGACAGGGCCACCGAGTCCCGGGAGTGGGCGTCCATGAAGAGCTCCACCATCTTTTCGATCTGGGTGTGGTCCCCGGCCGACAAGGACAGGAAGGCCGCCTCGTCCTGCCCGGTGAAGTTCAGGTTGTCCCGGATCAAAGAGAGGACCCGGCCGGCGCTTCTTTCCCGCACCGGCCGGTATAAAAATCCCGCCTGGCAGAAGCGGCAGCCCCGGGAGCAGCCCCGGCCGATCTCCACCACCACCCGGTCGTGGACGGGCTTGACCAGGGGCGAGATCTGCCTGTCCGGGAAGGGGGCGTTCTCCAAGTCGGCCGCCGCCGCCCTCCTGACCTGCCCCCCGGGGCCCGCCCCCGCCGCGGCCCCCGGGGCCGCGCCTCCCGGGGCCGGGCCGCCCGGGGTCTTGGGCTCGATTTTGACCAGGCGGCCGCCGGCGTAGACCGGCTCGAACAGGGACGGCGCGTAGACCCCCCGCCGCCCGGCCAGACGCGCGAAAAGCTCGCCCTTGGGGGCGCCGGACCTCCGCCAGTCGGCGACGATCTCCAGGTCCCCCATGAAGGAGGCCTCGGCGTCCCCCAGAAAAAAGAGGTCGAAAAAGTCCGCCAGGGGCTCCGGATTGGAGGCCCCGGGCCCGCCCCCGGCCACCAGGGGAAATCTCTCGTCGCGGTCGGCGGCCAAAAGCGGCAGGCCCGCCAGGTCCAGCATGTTGAGGATGTTGGTGTGGGCCATCTCGTACTGCAGGGAGAAGCCCACCATCCCGAAGCGCGCCAGAGGCGTCCGGCTCTCCAGGCTGGCCAGGGGGCGGCCGCCCGCTCTCAGCCTCTCCTCGAGGTCCGGCCAGGGGGCGTAGACCCGCTCGGCCCTGAAGCCGGGCCTGGAGTTGACCATGTGGTAGAGGATCTTGTGCCCCACGTGGCTGTGGGCGATCTCGTAGAGGTCCGGGAAGGCCAGGGCCACGGCGAACATGCCGCCCCGGGCGTCGGGCCGGGAGTTGGGCTCGGCCCCCGGCTCGGCGCCCAGGTACCTGGCCGGTCGCTCCAAGCCCAGCCAAAAATCAAGGTCTGGGGACAAGGGAGGCTCCAAGGAAACGTCGCCGGGGGGGGAGGGGAAACTCCGGCCCGCGGCTCGGGGGGGGAAAAAAGGCCGGAACAAGCCGGGGGCGAAAAAGCCTGGGCGGGCCGGGCGAAAAGGCGAAAAAAACCGGCGGGCGACGCGCCGCCGGGGGGGGACGGGGCCCGGTCTTCCACAGGCGGCGATTATACCAAAAGGCCGCCGACTTCGGAAAACCCGGGCGGGCGAAAAGCCTAGGAAGCCGAAAAAAAACGGGGGGAGCCCCGCCGAGCGCGCCGGCGGCTCCCCCCGGGGGCCGGGGAAAAGTTTTTCCGAAAAGCCGCGGCCGCCGGCCGGCCGCCGGCCGGCGGGGGGCTCCGACGCCCCGGTCAGCCTTGGTTTTTGATCTCGGCCAGGGCGGACTCGATCTCGCCCAGGACCCGGTCGGCGGCCTCGGCGGGGGAGGGGGCGTCCCTGATCGGCCTGCCGACGACCAGCAGGTCCGCGCCCGTCCTCAAGGCGTCCCCGACGGTCCCCACCCGCTTCTGGTCGTCGCCGCCGACCTGCGACCAGGCGGGGCGGATGCCGGGGGTGACCAGCAGGGGCCCGGGGCCGCCCAGCGCGCGCAGGTTTTTTGTCTCCAGGCTGGAGCAGACCAGCCCGCCGCAGCCGGCCGCCAGGGCCCTTCCCGCCAGCAGGGCCGCGTAGGCTCCGGGCGAGCGGTTTTCAGGGGAGAGCTCGCCCAGGTCGGCGGGGTCCAGGCTGGTCAGGACCGTCACCCCCAGGACCACGGCGGCCCCGGAGCGCTCGGCGGCCTCGCGCATCATGGCCGGGCCCCCCTGGGCGTGGACGGTCGCCAGGTCGACGCCCAACCTGGCCGCCGCCTCCATGGCCCGGCCCACCGTGGCCGGGATGTCGTGGAGCTTCAGGTCGAGAAATATTCCGGACTCCGGGGCCGCGGCCCGCAGGTCGGCCAGCAGGCCCGGGCCGCAGGCGACGAAGAGCTCGAGCCCCACCTTGAGGAAGCCGGCCCGGCCGCCCAGCTCCCGGGCCAGGGCCAGGGCGCTTTTGGCGTCGGGGACGTCCAGGGGAAAGACCAGCCGGCTGCGCGGCGACTCCAACGATCTGAAAGTCCCCCTCCCGCTCATTCGTCGTCCAGGTCGTCCAGGGAGGCGCCCAGATTCAGGGAGTCGGGGTCGGAGTCGAGGTCCAGGGAGTCGTCGTCGGCCGTCTCGAAGTCGTCGAGGTCCACGGAGTCGACGTCGGAGTCGACGTCGGCGGCGGGAGTCGTCTGCACCAGGTTGTCGGGCGGGATCATGAAGGTCTCGGCGGCCTCGGCGGGCCTCAGGTCCCCGGTGGCCTCCAGGGCCTGCCTGATCTCCCTGGCCGCGGCCGGGATGGCCTGGGAGGGGGGGGGCGTCTCGGGGGGCGCCTGGATCTTCTGGAGGGGCGGCGGCGAGTAGGTGTCGTCCTCCTCGAGGATGCTGACCAGGTCGGAGACCGGCGCGGGGGCCAGCTGGGCCGTCTGCTCGGCCGCCGGGAAGGCTCCGGGCGCCTCGTCCGCCTCCTCCGGCTCCAACAGGACGTCGGCCGCGTCGATGTCCGGCTCGAACTCGTCGGCGGAGAGCTCCACCTCGGCCAGGGCCGGGGCGGGCCCGGGGGCCGGCGCGGGCGCGCGGGAGGTCGTCCCGGCCTGGGGCGCCGGATAGTCCGGGGGCGGACCCGGCATGGGGGGCGGCCCGGGGGCGGCGGGCGGCGGGCCCGGCACGGGGGGCGCGGGGCTCAGAGGCGGCGGGCCCGGCACGGGGGGAGGCCCCGGGGGCGGCGGAGGGGGCCCGGCCACGCGGGACGCGCCGGGCGGGATCGGCGCCTGGGCGGGGGGGGCGGGCGGGGACTGCGGCCGGGCGGGCGGGACGACGTAGCTCGCCGGCGGCTCGTCGTCCGGCAGGCGGCCGGGGTCGGACTGGGCGTCGACGGAGAAGCCGCCCGGGCCCTGGGCGTCGGGGGCGAAGTGGCCGGCGCCCGCGAAGAAGCTGGTCTCCCCGGGCTTGGTCCCCGTCAGAAACAAGAGCCTGCGCGTCGGCTTGAGGTCCTTTTTGCACTTGGGGCAGTTGAGGTTGTATTCGTAGCTGTTGTAGCCGCACTTGGGGCAGAGCATGGCAGGCCTCCCTGGGGAAAACTCGACTTGCGCCCGGCGCCGGAGCCTTGACGGGCGCCGTCCGGGAAAATATTCCGCCTTGGCGAGATTGTCGCGAGAACTGGGCCGACTTGTTAGCGTAAAATTAAGGTCTTAGGGGTGGACCTATGGGGCCGCACCAACAGATATTAGCACAAATGCCGGAGACATTAAAGCGCGGGGACCACAAAAAAAGAACCGCCCGGAGGCCCCCGAAGCAAAACCGGACCGGGGGCCGACGAACGGGCGTTGGGCCCGCGGCGCGTAAAGTAAGCAATTTTAAAGATTTTTCGAGGAAATGTCCAGAGTGTTTTAATTTTTAATTTTTTTTCGGGCGCTTGCCGGGCCCGTCCGGGCGTCAAAATAATAAAAGAACCCGGGTTTAAACGAGGACTTGCGCGGCCGTGGCCGGGGGCGTGGCCGGGGCCTCGGCCGGGGTCGCGGCCGGGGGAGGGGTCGGGGGAGGCCGGGGAGGGGGCGGGACCCGGGGGAAAAGGGGGTCGCCCAGGGCAAAAAAAAACAAGACCGAAGGCGGAAAGCCAGGTTTTTTCCGCCTCCGGTCAAGTCCCGGTGTGGAGGACACTTTTAGGATGAAGTCACAGGTGGGAGGCTGTTGGAAAAATCCCTCGGTGTCAACCAAGGCAAGTTTACTAAAAATGAATCTCAATTGCAAGAGGCTTTTTTCGTTTTTGGGAGGGCGGGGTAAAAATATTTTTTCGAGGCCGGCGT
>JAISET010000179.1 GCA_031264015.1 Deltaproteobacteria bacterium
TCCCGAGATGGAGAACGTCTGGGACTACATCATCACCTGCGACCCCACCGAGGACGCCAGGAAGGACCTGAACAACCGCGTGGTCATGAACGGGGCGACCTTCGCCGGGGTCATCCAGAAGGGCAAGATCACCTTCAGCGCCGACGGCCCGGACAGGCACGGCGGACTGGTCAAGGACATCGAGGCCCAGAACATCGACATGAGCAAGACCGCCGCCGCCGTCCTGAGCTCGGCCGTCCCCACCGTCGTCAACCCGGTGACGGCCTCCTCGATGACCCACGCCACCCTGGGCGGCTACTACACCGGCAAGCCCGTCTTCTCCGCCGCCACCGGCACCATGGTCGACAGCCAGAGGACCTACACGGTGGAGTGGGCCGGCAACCTCGGCACCGTGCCCGACGTCTCCGGCTTCACCTGGGTCGACGACGCGGGCAACACGGGGACCATCCCCGTCTACGAGAAGAACTACCTGGGCCCGTACCCCTTCGGCTCGGGGCTCTCGATCAGCTTCACCCAGGGCGGCGCGCCCATGGGTTTCACCGTCGGCGACAAGATGGACGTCGTGGCCCACTCCGAGGAGATCGGCTGGACCAACCTGAGCCCCAACGAGCTGGGCTACTTCGACTTCGACGTCGCCTTCGTCCAGTCCGCCTCCATGGCCCTGCATCCGCCTTATCCGGAGGGGCTGCCGACCATCATCCAGCACATCTCCCTGGACATGGGGGCCAGAAACCCCAACGGCGCCAACGGGAGCTGGATTTTGGACGAGCAGGGGACCACCCAGTACGCCAGCAAGTCCATCAACATTTTCTCCAGCCAGGACGGCTACCCGGCGGGCTCCCTGCAGAGGGTCTCCATCGACAAGGACGGGATACTGACGGGCGTCTACACCAACGGGCGCCACCAGCCCCTGTACCAGATAGGGCTGACCAGGTTCATCAACCCCTGGGGCCTGGCCAAGCTGGGCGACAACGTCTACATGGAGACCCGCTGGTCCGGCGTCGGCACCATCAACCCCCCCGGCTACGGGGGCACCGGGACCATCAGGGCCAACTTCCTGGAGCAGTCCAACACCGACCTGGCCGACGAGATCGTCAACATGATCGTCACCCAGAGGGGCTTCCAGGCCAACTCCAAGGTGGTCACCACCACCGACACGATGCTGGCCGAGGTCATCGAGATGAAGCGGTAGGAGCGGGCCCTTTCCGGGCGCTTCGAGAGAATGACGGCCGCGCCGGGCTTGTCAAAACCCCGGCGCCGCCCGACGACCCTAAAAAAACGATCCGCGGGCTTGGAGTTTTTCAGACTCCGTCGCCCGCGGATCTTTTTTTGTCCCGGCGGGCCGGAAGCATGCGGCGGGCCCGGCCGTCCGGACGGAGGCGGGGCCGGGGCGGGCCCGACGCGGAATGAAGGCGGGGCCGAGGCGGGCCCCACGCGGACTGAAGGCGGGACCGGGGCGGGACCCACGCGGAATGAAGGCGGGACCGAGGCGGGCCCCGCGCGGAATGAAGGCGCGGCCGAGGCGGGCCCGACAGGGGGGAAAAAGAGACGGAAAAGGAAAAAAAAGAGGGGGGAAGAAAATTAATGAGGAAAGAAATTAAAATGACGGGACGAGGAGGTTTATGGAATTTTTTCTTTAAAAAATGAAATAAACAAACACTTCTGAATGCCGCGGCGTCCCGCCCCCCCCCGCCGGGGCCCGCGGAGCCGCCCTCCGCGCGGCCGGGGCCCCGTTCGCGCCGGAGCCCCGGAACAAGTCTCTCACGACCGGTAGGAGCCGTTGATGTCGACGTAGTCGTGGGAGATGTCGCAGGTGAGATAGGAGTGCCTGGAGAGCCCCGCCCGCAGGTTGATGGTCAGGCGGTACTCCCGCTCGTTCAGGACTTTGGCGGCCTCCTCCTCCCGGCCGTTGTCCCGGCCCTCCCTGACCCAGGGCACGTCGTCGAGGTCGATCTCCACCCGGTCGGGGTTGAAGAGGGCCCCGCTTCTGCCCAGGGCGGCCAGGATGCGGCCCCAGTTGGCGTCCCTGCCGTAGAGGGCGGTTTTGACCAGCAGCGACTCGGCCACCGTCTTGGCGGCCAGCCGGGCGTGCTGCTTGTTTCTGCCGCCGGCGACCACCACCTCGACCAGCCTGGTGGCCCCCTCGGCGTCGCGGACGATCTGCCGGGCCAGGGAGTCGCAGACGGCGAGCAGGCCCTCCTCGAAAGCCTCCCCGGCGCGCCCGCCCGCGACCGTCCGGCCCCCGGCGGCCCCGGAGGACATCAGAAACAGGGAGTCGTTGGTGGAGGTGTCGCCGTCGACGGTCACGCGGTTGAAGGTGGCGTCGGCGCATCTTTTCAGGGCTTTTTGCAGGAAGGTCTTCTCGGCGGGCAGGTCGGTGACGATGAAGGCCAGCATGGTGGCCATGTCGGGGGCCATCATCCCCGCCCCCTTGGCGCAGCCCCAGAGCGCCGCCGGCCCGCCTCCGCCGCCGACCCTCAGGGGGGCCGAGGCCGTCTTGGGGACGGTGTCGGTGGTCATGATGGCCTTGGCGAACTCCCCCGCCGCCTCGGGCCCCGAGGCCTTGTCGGACTTCAGCCCGGAGGCGAGCCTGGGGATCGCCTTTTCCAGCGCGACCATGTTCATGGGCTGGCCGATGATCCCGGTGGAGGCCAGCAGGATCTCGTCGGGCCCGAGGCCCAGCTCCCGGGCCGCCCATTGCGCGGACAGGCGGCAGTGCTCCAGACCCTCCGGCCCCGTCTGGGCGTTGGCCTGGCCGGCGTTGACCATGATCGCCCTGGGCGCCGGGGCCCGCCCCCCGTTTAAAAGATCGCTCGACCAGGCGACCGGGGCGGCCCGGCAGATGTTTCTGGTGAAGACGGCCGCCGTCGCGGCGGCCGGCGTCCGGGAGACTATGAGGGCCAGGTCCGCCCTTTTCTTGTACCTCATGCCCGAGGCGACCGCGGAAAACTTGAAGCCTTTAACCCGCATCTTTACTTCTCCTGCGACGAAACGGGCGGGCGGACCGACCGGGCCGCTTTCTAAAGCGACAACGACGACGACGACGACGCGGCGGGCCGGCCGCGCGCCCGGGCTCGTCGGGGAGCCGGGGCGGAAAACTTGTCTTTCCGGCATGACGACGGCCCGGCCGGACAAATTATGAGCATCATAGCATACGTTTCGGGCGCGAAACTAATTTTTTCCCTGTTTTGGAGGTTTTAACCGACTCCTCGACGCCCGCCGCCCGGGACGCCGGCAGGCGCCCCGTCCCGTCCGCGAAGGCGGTCGGACGGCCGGCCCCGCGCCGCCGCCGGGAGGAGCAGCCGCCGGGAGGAACGGGGGGCGCGCCCCGCCGAAAAGAAAAACCCACGCCCCCGCCGGACGGGGGGGAGGGAGCGGCGGCCGGGAGACTTCCGGGGCCGGCCGCCGGTCCCGGGCCGGTCCCGCTAGCAGGTGGTGAACCCGCACTTGGAGCATTTGCGGCAGGAGCCGTCCCGCCGGAGGGTCAGCGACTGGCACTCGGGGCAGAGGTCGAAGGAGCCCAGCTGGCCCTCCTCCCGGGGCCTGTCGCCGAGGGCGCCCGCGTCGAGGTTTTTTTTGCGGACCAGCATGACCTCGCCGATCAGGTGCGGCAGGCTGTTGCCGACCAGCACCTCGCCGTTCTCGGTGGTCAGGCGGATGCGCTCCCCCATCCTGACCTTGTGCAGGGTGTTGACCAGGGGCCGGAAGAGGCCGGGCTCGCATTTTAGGGACGTGGACAGGATCATCCCGAAGGCGGAGAACAGGGCGTTGATGTCGGCGCCGACGTCCCCGGCGGTGACGAAGACCTCGCGGATGTTTTTCTTGTCGTCGTTGGTCAGGGTGATGTGGGCCTTGAGGCTGGGGCTTCTGGCCGTGTAGGTGCGGCTCTCGCGCTCGTTGGCCACCCCGGAGGCCTCGTCGCTATGGTCCTCCCGGCCCCCCGCCCCCCCGGCCGCCGAGACGATCCCCTGCAGGGACGTGTCCCGGTAGACGGTGAAGCCCTTGAGCCGCAGGTCCCGGCTCAGGCGGATGAGGTCCTCTATCTCGCCGGGGCCGGTCTCGGCGGGCACGTTGATGGTTTTGGAGACGCCGGTGTGGTTGTGGCGCTGGAAGGCGGCCAGCATGTGGATCTGCCGCAGGGGGGTCAGCCTCAGGGCCGTCTGGGCCTCGGCGCGCTCCAAAAGGTCCGGGTGCCGGAGGAAGAGGTCGTTGAGCTCCAGGGGGCTCAGCGCGACGGTGATCCAGCCGCGCTCGTCGTCGCGGATGCTGCGGACGGTCTCGAGGGAGAAGAACGGCTCGATGCCGGTGTCGACGTTGCGCAGGAAGACCGAGACCGACCCCGTGGGGGCCTGGCTGGTGGTCAGGCAGTTGAAAAAGCCCCCGGCCTCGGAGACCTGGCGTTCGAGATCGGCTAGAACGGGGGCGGCGGCCTCGGCGACGGCGCTCCCCGACAGGGTCTCCCCGAGCTCGCGCAGGTGCTCGGTCCAGTACTCCCCGTTTTGGTAGGCATGCCCGGTCCGGCGGGCCAGGTCGGCCGACAAAGTCAGCGTCCCCAGGGTCAGGGCCGCCTGGGTGGTCCTGGCGAAGTCCAGGGAGTCTTCGTCCCCGTAGCAGGCCCGGCCGAAATAGGCTAGAATCAGGGCGGTGTGGAAGCCCGACATGCCCACGCCCACGGGCTTGAGCTCCCGGGTCTTCTCCCTGATGTCCGGGAGCGGGAAGCCCTCGTCGAACTCCAGGATGAGGTTCCCCAGGAAGCAGGCCAGGGCGGCCGTCCGGCTCAGCTCCGGCCAGAAGGAGGCGCAGAAGCGGCGGGTCCAGTCGGGGCCCCGGGGGTCGGCGCCCTCGTCCGCTAGCCTGTCCCAGGAGAGCCGGGCCAGCCTGGCGGCGTTGACGGTGACCAGGTTGCAGGCCGAGCCCGCGCTGGCCAGATACTCGCCGCAGGGGTTGGAGAACCTGGGCTCGTCCGAGGCCCTGAGGGGCGAGTAACGCAGCATGTTGTCGACGAACAAAAGGCCCGGGTCCCCCGTGGCCCACATGTTCTCGGCGACGAGCCTGACCAGCTCCTCGTCGTCCCAGAAGCCCCCGAAGGCGTTGACGGAGATGTTCATGTTCGACAGATGCGGGCTCTGGGCCGGCCTCTCGTCGGCGGGCAGGCTTTGGATGAAGCCGTTTAATTTGGCGTTGAAGTTTTTGGCCCGCACGAACTCCCTGATGTCCGGGTGGCACCAGTCCATCTGCACCAGCAGCGCCCCCCGTCTTCTGCCCCCCTGGTTGGTGGTCCCGGTGACGGAGTCGAAGTCCGGCAGAAAGCCGACCGGCCCCGAGGCCGCCCCCTGCCCCCCGTCCACCGGGGCGCCCTTGTGCCTGAGCCTGGAGACGTCGATGCCCGCCCCGCCCCCGGCCATGTAGATGGTCCTCATGCGGCGGCGCGTGTCCTCGATGTCTTTCAAACTGTCCTCCACCCAGCCCAGGGGATAGCAGGAGTAGTATCCCGGCCTGCGGGTGTGCGGGTTGCCGAAGGACATCAGCATGGGCGACGCGGGTATCAGCAGCCTGTTCATCAGCGCCCCGGCCAGATCCGGCATGAGCCCGGTCTCGGCCAGGGGGCCGGCGACCGAGGCGAGCCCGGGCAGAATCCTGCCGCTGATGATGGAGAGGTAGTTTTTCTCCAGGGGCCTGCCCGACTCCGGGTCCCGCACGGCGTACCGGGTGGCGGTCAGGTATTCGTCGAGGGACTTCCAGGTCTCGGCCACCTGCTCGGTGGGGGCGGGGAAGGGTCGGTTGTCCAGAGACATGTCTCTCTCTCTCCGTTGGGGTCGAACAATAAATTTTCACCGCGGCCCGGAAGGCGGCGAGGCCCCTTTGACACAACATGGGGTTGTCTCGGGGGCGAAAAAAGCAATATATAGTAAAACGCCGAAAAAGAAAAGGGCCGGCCCGCGGGCTTTTCCGGCTTTTTCCACCACCCTCCGCCGTCCGCGATTATACTCCCTTTCCCCGCCCCCCGCCCGCCCCCGACGACGGGCCGGGCCCGAGGCGGGACCAAGGCGGGGCCAAGGCGGGGCGGGGCGGGGACCGAGGCGGGACCAAGGCGGGATCAAGGCGGGACCAAGGCGGGACTAAGGCGAGGCGTGCCCAGGGCGTGCCCAGGGCGGGCCCAGGGCGGGACCAGGGCGGGATCAAGGCGGGATCAAGGCGGGATCAAGGCGGGGTCAAGGCGGGGTCGAGATCGGACCTGGCCGGGCCGGGGGCGGCGGATCGGGGGACGGCCCCGGGTGGCCCCGCGTCCGGGCGGCGCGGGCGCCGGTCGCAAAAAGGACGTCAAGGCATCATAAGGAGCGGAAAAAACCATGTCCGACAGGAACGAGGCCATGACAAACAAACATGACGCCGTCGCCGGCGGCGGAGGCCTGTCCTCGGGCGCGGGCCCGCCCCCGGGCGGCCGGCGGAGGGCCGGGACCGTCGCGGGCGGCCTGTTTTCCCTGGTCCGGCCGGCGGCGCTGATCATGCTGGCGGCGGTCCTGGCCGCGGTCGTCTTCAATTTTTTGCGCCCGGAGCCCCTGCCCTGGTCCTGGAGGCCCGGCGGGCTCCCCGGGGGCGGCGCAGCCGCGGGCGCGGTCGAGATAACCGACGCCGGCGCGCTCGCCGACCTGCTGGCCGGGGGGGCGCCGCCCGTGCTGCTGGACGCCAGGGACCGCCGCCTCCACGCCGCCGGGCATATCCCCGGGGCCCTGAGCCTCCCCGCCTTGGAGCTGGAGACGGACCCGGGGCTTTTGGCCGGGACTTTGGGGGAAGTCGGGCGGGACGCCCCCCTGGTCGCCTACTGCTCGGAGGAGCTGTGCCCCCTGGCGGGCCTGCTGGCCCGGGCCCTGGCCGGGGCCGGCTACGCGAGGATATATCTCTTTTCGCCGGGCTTCGACGTCTGGGCGGACGAGGGCCGCCCGGTGGAGGCCGGACCCGGGGCCGGGACGAGACCCGCCTCCGGGGCGGGCCGATGACCGGCCGTCATGACGCCGGGCGGGCGCGGGCGGGCGCGGCGGGCGAGACTTTTTTCCAAAAAATTAGGTCGTCCCCCCGGCTTGTCCCGGCCCTGCGGCTGGTTCTGGGCGTCTGCTTCGTCCTGGCCGCCGTCCCCAAGATCGCGGACCCCGGGGCCTTCGCGGGGGCGATCCTGGGCTCCCGTCGGGCGCCGATACTTTTGGTCGGGCCCCTGGCGACGGTCCTGCCCTTCGTCGAGCTCCTCGCCGCCCTGTCGGTGCTGCTGGCGCCCCGGAGCCGCCCGAGGCGCGCGGGGGCCCTGATTCTGTCGATATTGCTGTTGGTTTTCATGGCCGCCGCCGCCCGGGCCCTGGCCGCGGGCCTCGACTTCGACTGCGGCTGCTTCGGGGCGTCCGCGGACAGAAAGGCGGGCCCGCTGTTCTTTCTGGAGGACTGCGGGCTGCTGCTGGCGGGGCTGGGCGTCCTGGCTTTGGACAAGGACGGACCGGCGGAAAAAGACGCGGGGGACGGCGCGAATTCGGGCGGCGACGACGGGGACGGGGGCGGGGGCTGAGACGACAATTTCCGTCGGGCGCCGGGCGGGGCGGCGCGGGAGGCGGGGCGGCGCGGGAGGCGCGGGAGGCGGGGCGGCGCGGGAGGCGCGGGAGGCGGTCCCGGCCTTGTTGTCGTCCCGAGAAAACATCAGCCCGGCCCGAGTCGAGTCGAATCGAATCGGGCCGGGCGTCGTTGTCTTCGGGCTTAATTTTTAGGCGTCCCGTCCGTCGTCCGCCGCCCCCGGCCAGGCCGCCGCCCCCCGGGCCCGCGGCCTTTCTCAGCGCAGGGCGAACTGGATGGGCACGGTGAAGTCCAGGGTGTTGCCCTCGAGCTCCTTGGGGAAGCGGGGCAGGGGGTTGACGCGCCGGATGAGGGCCTGGGCCTCGTCGTCCAGGATCTGAAAGCCGGAGCTGCCGACCATCCTGGCGGAGACGACCTCCCCCTGCCGGTTGAGGGTGAAGCGCATGGTCACCGTGCCCTCGATGCGGTCGTGGCGGGCCGAGGGCGGGTACTTGCGGTAACGCTCGAGCTTGCGCCTGATCTGGGCCATGTAGCCGGCCATGACGTCGGAGGTGCCCTGCCCGGTGCCGCCGCCGTAGCCGCCTCGTCCGCTTCCCTCCCCCCCGCCGGTGCCGGTCCCGCTCCCGGGGTTCAGGAGGTCGGGGTTGCCGACGGGGGCCGCGGCCTGGGCCGGGGCCGGGGGCTTGGGCCTGGGCCGCGTCCTGGGCTTGGGCTTGGGCTCCGGGGGCGGGGGAGGCGGGGGCGCCATGGTCTCCGGGGCCTCGGGGGCGGCGGACTCTATTAAGGAGAGGTCCTCCTCCTGGACCGGCTCGGGCTCGGGCTCCGGCTCCGGGACGGGCTCCGGGGCGGGCTCCTCGGCCGGGGGCGGCTCCGACGGCGCCTCGGCCTTGACCGGGGCGCCCTCGCCGCCCCCGGGCTCGCCGCCCAGCGGGTCGTAGTCGAAGATCATGGAGCCCAGGGGGACCAGGGGGGGCCTGTGCTGTCCGGGGAACAGGATGAGGGCCAGGACGGCCGAGTGAAAAAAGACGGCCAGGACCAGGGCCCGGTAGAAGGCGTCGTTCTGGACGGGGTCGTATGTCGGCTGACGTTTCACAATCTGGTCACTCCGAGGCCGCCGGCGGACAGACTTGTTGACGGTCGGGGGACGCCCGTTCCGAGGGCCGGGCGTCCGCCGCGCGCCGGGCCGGGACAAACAAGGCTGGAAAAAAAGCGTGAAAAACCGTTGTCAAACCGCTGGCCGCGCTCAAACGGCCGCTCAAAAAAACTAATCCCTCTATCCATCCATCTATCCATTCATCCATTCATTCACCCGCCCGCCCGCCCGCGGACGCCCGCCAAACCATCGGACTTTCCGCCTGAAAGCGTCCGCCAGGGGGCCGGGCGCCGGCCGCGGCCGTCACGGGGCCGGCGGCGAGGCGGGGGCGGGGGCGGACGCCGGGGCCGCCGGGACCGGGGAGGCCGCGGGGGCGGGGGCGGGGACGGGGCTTGGGGCGGACGCCGGAGCCGCGGACGGGGAGGATCCGGTCGCCGGCGCGGCGGTTTGGGAGTCGGCGGGGGTTTGGCCGTCGGCCGGGGCGGTCCCGTCGGCGCCCTCCTCCGAGGCGGGGGCGACCGAGGTGACCAGGGTGACCCGGGCGAAGCCCGCCTGGCCCAGCTCGCTCATCAGGTCCATCATCCTGGCGTATTTGACCTCGCCGTCGCCCCTGACGAAGACCTCCCCGGACTCGGACTCCAGGGCCAGCTGGCGGAAGACCTCCTTGCGTTGGTCGTCGGGGACGAGGTCCTTGTCGACGAAGGCCTGGGAGTTGGCGTCCAGGCTGACGATCAGGGGGTTCTCCGGGCGGGGCATGGGGTTGTCGGTGGTCTTCGGGAGGTTGATCTTGACCCCGCCCATCATCAGGGGCGCCGTGACCATGAAGATGATCAGGAGCACCAGCATGACGTCGATGAAGGGGGTGACGTTGATGTCCGAGATGGAGCGGGTCTCGCTCTCGCCGTGAATGAGGTCTGGTCCTTGCATCGCCCGTTCTCCCTATCCTTGGTTTTTGTCCGAGTCCCGGCCGCCCTCCAGGAACTCGAAGTGGATCCTGGCCAGGGAGTTGCCGACGAGGCCGACGGCCGCCAGGGACTCCTTGGTGATTTTTCTGACGGTGGAGTTGATCTTGTTGAAGGCGACGACGGCGGGGATGGCGGCCACCAGGCCCATGGCCGTGGCGGCGAGGGCCTCGGCGATGCCGGGGGCGACGACGGAGAGGGTGGTCTCCCCGGAGGCGGCGATGCCGATGAAGCTGTTCATGATCCCCCAGACGGTGCCGAACAGGCCGACGAAGGGGCTGGTGGAGCCCACCGTCGCCAGGACGGTCACCCGGTTGTCCAGGCGGTCCAGGGAGCCCGAGAGGATGACCCGCATGGAGCGCTCGACCCTCTCCCGGTAGTCGGCCCTGGTCTCGCCGCCCGCGTGGTCGGAGCTCTCGGCCACGCCCGCCCGGACGATCAGCGAGGCGAACCCGGGGTACTGCTCCGGATCCACGTCGTCGACGATCTTTTGGGCCAGCTTCTTAAACTTCCAGACGCCGCGGCTGATGCGGTTGAGAATTATGGCTTTTTCGAGTATCACCACCCAGGAGGCTAAGGAGGCCAGGACCAGCAGGAGCATGACCCCCTTGACCACGTTGTCGGCGCCCAAAAACATGTTGATGACGGAAAATTGCTCCATGATGAGGGAATCCTTATGTTTTTCTCATGTTGAAAAGGGATTGCTGTCGGCGGCAAGCGGGCGCCCGTCGTCCCCGGCGGGGGAGGGGGGAAGACAAAAAAAAACGGATCTTCTGAGTGAACAGAGATCCGAGACGCCCGTCATCCTGGAGTAGACAAGATTCTAGGGTCCCGCTTCTCCCCAAAGCAGGCAGTTCCCACAATATTTTGACAGGCTGGTCTTCTGACTTTTCCCGGCCGCGCACCCTTCCCAACCCGGCTGGTCAGTGGTCACATGCGTCGGCCTTTCCGAGGGAAAAAAGACCCTCGGAGCGGGAGGCTCACAGCGATGGGATCGTCCCCGATTTTAACGGGGTTCCCAATTAAGCCTGCTCGGCACCTGTCTAATAAAAACGACGAAGCGGCGGCTCTTGTCTTTCGGCCTGGCGCCGAAAATCTGCCGCTAATCTATAGTTCACGCATTATACGTTCCCAAGGAGGAAAAAGCAAATAAATTTTGTCCCTGTCGCCCCCCGGGCCTCCCGCGAAAACCCGCCTCCCGTTCCCGGCCCCCCGCCCGTTTTCCTTCCGCGGCCGCCGGGGGGCCGGGGAGAGTTCGAGACGGGCCGGCAAAACCGAGGTGCCCGCGATGGCGACGATGATAAATTATAGGCAATTATAGTCTGATAGAAGTGAATTATGTTTTAAAGGGGCGCGGATGGAATTGAACGTCAAAAAATTAGCCGGAGGGGCGACGGCGGCGACGGCGGACAAGGGGCGACGGCGGCGACTGCTGGTCAGGGGAGGGCGGGAGGTTGGGAATCTGATTCGGCTGATGGTCGGGCGGGTCGGTCTTGCGGTCCGGTCTTCCGGCGGGCGAAAGGGCCGGGGGGCCGCCTTTTTGGCCAGGCCCCTGCGGGCCAAGGGAGCGGGGGAGGGAGACGGAAAGACAGGGGGAGGAGGCGGGCGGTCCCGAAGGAGAACCGCTCCGCCTCCGTCATGAGTTTTCGTCTGCCAATCCGGGAACAGTCCGGGTGGTTTTTAAGGGGGCGGCCCGGCTGGCGGCCGCCCCCCCGTCCCGTCATGGACTGTCGTTGCTCCCTTAGCCGTTGAGGAGCGAGAGGGCCATCTGAGGCAGCGAGTTGGCCTGGCTCAACATCGAGACCGCGGCCTGGGCCAGCACTTGGTTGCGCACGAACTCCGTCATCTCGGTGGCCATGTCGACGTCGGATATGCGGCTCTCCGAGGCCTGCAGGGCCTCGATCTGGATCTCGAGGTTGGTCATGGAGTTCTCCAGCCTGTTCTGCAGGGCGCCGATGTCCGCCCTGACCTTGTCCTTGCGCTCCATGGCGCCGTTCAGGGCCTCCAGGGCCTCCTGGGCTGAGGACTGGGTTCTGACCTCGGCCCCGTCCCACTCGCCGTTGGCGGCGTTCTGGATCTCCACGAAGCTGTGGCGGTCAAGGCCGTTGATGATGGGCCCGTTCAGGCCGGGGGTGACGACCTCGTTCTCGCCGTCGGTCAGGGCGGCGATCCACAGGTCGCGCTCCTTGCCCACGTCCCGGCCGTGTAAGGTCAGGTTCCAGACCTCGTTGCCTTGTCCGGCCTTGGTCTGCACCGGCTTGAAGCTCCCCCAGTTCTGCCCGCCGAGGCTGAACGAGGTGCCCGCCTCCGTCCGGTCGCCCGACTGCAGGTT
>JAISET010000204.1 GCA_031264015.1 Deltaproteobacteria bacterium
CCGACTGGGACGGCTGGTACTGGGACTTCGACAAGAACCCCGTCGACTTTTTGTCCGAGCGGGCCCCGGGCGACGCCTCCTCCCCGGCGCCGGGCTCCGTCCCCGCGCCCCCGCCCCCGGCCTGCCTGCCCTGAGGCCGGCTGACGCGTGATTGAGGTTGTTTCGGTGATGAAATAATTAATAGTAACCATTCAGGTCCCCCCCAGTTTGGAGGGGACCTGAATGGTTACAATTAATAATAATATGCGCTTCAGGCCGAAAAAGAAGCGCGCGAGAAAGACACAAGACGCGGAGGGACCGGGCGGAAAAGGAAGCAAATCAAATCAAATCAAATCAAATCAAATCAAATCAAATCAAAGAGAGCCGGGACGTCTGGATTTTGACGCGCCATAAAAACTTGTTTCGGACAGGACGGATGGACTAAAAAAAATGAACGCCAACAAACAACAAATAGCAAACTTCAAAAAATGAATGCCAACAAACAACAAATAACAAACTACAAACTACAAACCAAACTGAACTGACACAATCTAAAAATTGAAATGAATTGATTTTAACATGACATAATATGATATGATATGATATGGCATGATAGAATAAAGACTAGCGACCACCGGAACGAATGCTGTTTAAGTAAATAAGGGAATGGCGCGAGGCATGACCGGCGACTCGAATAAAAATTCTTCGGAAAAAAAACACCCCGGAACAACCGGCCTCGGAGCGCCCAAGACGACGCTCTTCATCGGCTGCGGCCTGGCCGCCCTCGCCGTCCTCTTTCTCCTCGCCTCCCTCGTCCTCGGCGGCATCGCGGGCCTCCTGGTCCGGCGGCCGGGAACGCCGAAACATCTCCGACCCGGAGCCGCGCGGCCCGCCGGCGGGATCTGTCTCGCCGCCCCGCCGTCTTCCGTCGGTTTTTTTCTGGGCGGGCTGTATGTCCTGCCCGTCGTCGCCGGCGCCGCCCTGGGCCTGGGGGCCCTTGGAGGCGGCTGGTCGGCGGGCGCGGCCAGGCGCCTCAAGGCCGTGCCGCTCAGGGACGCCGGCGTCCCCAAGCCCAGGCATCTCGGCCGGCAGACCATCATGCTCTCCAAGACCGTCGCCAAATTGTGCCGGGAGCGCCGGACGCCCGAGCCGGAGATATATCTGCTGGCCCAGGACGAGGGCGTCAACGCCTTCGCCTGCCGGACGGGGGACGAGGACGCCGCGCTGGTCGTCACCAACGGGGTCCTGCGCCTCCTGGACGACGGGGAGGTCCTCGCCCTGACGGCCCGGGAGCTGGACAGGCTGACGGAAAAAGACTCGCGCTTTCCCGCCTTCGTCTCCGCCTGCCTCCGGGGTTTTTTCGCCTATCAGACCGCGGGGGCCGCCCTGCGCCCGAGAACCAGGCCCCTCCTTGTCCCGCCGCTGCTCGGCGCCGCCGCCGCCGCGCTGGGGCTGCCGGCGACCCTGGCCGGGCGCCTGCTGCAGGCGGCCTTCGCCGGGCCGGGACAGGCCGGCTCCGACGCCGGGTCGTTTCGCGCTTCCGCGGCGGGCCCGTCCGGAGACCGGGCGGGGGCCGGCGCCGCCGACCCGGAGGCGGGGTCCCTTTTGACGGTTCTGCTGAAAATCGGCGCCGGAAAACCCCCGGCCCGCCGCAGGCCCCGGAGAAACGCCGATTTGGACCACCTGTTTCTGGTCGCCCCCGACGGCGCCGACCGGGCCCCGGGGCGTTTTTGGAGGCCGGGAGCCCACCCGCCTCTGGAGGACCGCATACGGGCCCTGGCCCCCGGCTGGAACGGCGTCTACTGGGACTTTGACGAGCGTCCCGTCGACCGCCTCGACGGGCCGGACGACGACGGGCCGATCCCGGTGGGGAGCCCCGGCGTGAAAATCGTCAACAACATGTTTTTTGACTAGCCGGCCGGCTGTTTTTTGACTAGCCGGCCGGCGTTCCGCCGGCGAGGAGGGCCTGTTTGAACCATGCGTCCGCCGCCCGCCCCGGTCCTTTAGTTCCGGACAAAATTGACTTTCGCCCGCCAGGGACCCCGGGCGTCCGTCCGCGTCGCCCGCCGCCGCGCCGCGCCGTCCGCGTCTTGGACCTCCGGGAGGCGACTGTGATAGACTGTCCGCCGAGGACGCCGGACAGCCGCCCGCCGGCAGACACTTTTCGGACTTTTTCAGGCATGCCGCCTTCAGGCCGGCCGCCTTCAGGCCGGCCGCCTTCAGGCCGGCCGCCGCCAGGCCGGCCGCCCCGTCCCCGCCTCCGGACGCCGCCCCCGCCGGACCAACAACTCCGGGCCTTTCAAGGAGAAGCTCGTGCCAGTATTTCCGGACCAGGCAGTCTATCTGATGGACGCCAGCGCCTTTATCCATCGGGCCTACCACGCCGTCAGGCAGATGGCCACCAGCTCCGGCTTCCCCACCGGGGCGGCCTTCGGCTTCACGGCCACGCTTCTGAAGCTTTTAAGGGACTGCAGCCCCAAATACCTGGCCGTGGTCTTCGACAGCCGGGGCAAGAACAGGCGCCACGAGATGTACGCCGAGTACAAGGCCAACCGCCCGAGGATGGAGCCGGACCTGGCCGAGCAGCAGCCGAAAATCCGCGAGCTGGTCAGGCTCCTGGGCCTCGCCGTCCTCGAGAAACCCGGCTTCGAGGCCGACGACCTGATCGCCTCCATGTGCCGCCTGGCCGTCTCCGAGGGGAGGAAGGTGGTCATCGTCTCCGGGGACAAGGACTTCTACCAGCTGCTCTCCGCCGACGTCTCCATGTACGACCCCGACCCCAAGAAAAACTCGGCCCTGACCGCGGAGGACTTTCGTTCGCGCTTCGGCCTGGAGCCGGAGGCCTTTCTCGACGTCCAGGCCCTGATGGGCGACAGTTCCGACAACATCCCCGGCGTCCCCAAGGTGGGGGAGAAGACCGCCCTGAGGCTCGTCTCCGACTACGGCACCCTCGAGGGCGTCTACGAGCACCTGGACGACCTGCCCCCCGGGAGCGTCGTCAAAAAGAACCTGGCCGAGTTCAGGGAGTCCGCCTGGCTCTCCCGGGAGCTGGCCAGGCTGGGGGCCGGGCTGGAGCCGCCCGCGGCCGTAGAGGACCTGGCCCCCAGGGAGCCCGAGGCCGTGGGGCTGGCCAAAACATTCGAGGAGCTGGAGTTCGGCCGGTTTTTAAAAGAGATGGCCGCCTCGGGCCCCGTCTGGCTCCAAAACCCCGGCTTCGCCAAGGTCGCGGCCCCCGGCAAAAGCCCGGGCCCCGGGCCAGCGGGACCCCTGTTCGGCGGGCGCAAAGGCCCGGCCCGGAACCTCGGGACCCGCGGGCCCGTCGAGACCGACCTGGTCGAGACCCCCGAGGCCTGGTCCAAACTGCAAGGCGGCTGCCTCGAGGCGAAAGAGAAAGGGGGCCCGCTGGCCCTGCTGCCGGAAAGGTCCCCCGACGGCCTCTGCGCGGGCCTGGGCCTCTCCTGGCGCGAGGGCCGGGCCGCCTACGTGCCCGTCGGCCACAAGCACCACAGAAACCAGCATTCCGACGACCTCAGGGAACGTTTGGCGCCGTTTCTGGCCTCCCCGCTCCCCCGCAAGGTCTCGCTGGACTGCAAGACGGACCTGCGCCTCCTCGGGCCCCTGGGGCTGGCCGCCCCCGTGGAAAATCCCGGCGGCGCGGACGGGGAGTCCGGCCGGGCCGCCTTTCCCTACGAGGACCTGACCCTGGCCTCGTACCTGCTCAACCCCGACGACAAGCACGACCTGGGGTCCCTGGCGGAGGCGCACCTGGGCGCCTCGGCGCCGGAAATCGGCGGGGTCCGGGTGGCCAGCCCCAAAAAGCCCGACCTGGCCACGGCCTCCCCCGCCGACGCCGCCCCCTACTGCGGAAAAAGGGCGGAGATCGTCCTGGCCCTGGCGCCGGCGCTGCGGGCCAGGCTGGCCGCCGAGCCGGAGCTCGAGAGGCTCTACGACGAGGTGGAGCTGCCGCTCGCGGGTCTTCTGGCCCGCGTCGAGGAGAAGGGGGTGCTCGTCGACCCCGGGGCCCTGCGGGCCCTCTCCGGGCGCCTGGCCGAAGTCATCGACGAGACGGCCGAAAAAATTTACGAGAAGGCCGGGAAACGCTTCAACATCGGCTCCCCCAGACAGCTCTCCGACGTCCTCTTCCTGGACATGAAGATCCCGACGGGCAAGAGGACGGCCATGAAGACGGCCTACTCCACCGACAACGAGGTCCTCTCGGAGATCGGGCACCCGGTGGCCGCGGACATCATCTCCTGGCGCGAGTACAGCAAGCTCAAGAACACCTACGCCGACAAGCTCCCCCTGGCCGTCAGGAAGTCCGACGGGCGCATCCACACGACCTTCAACCAGGCCCTGACGGCCACCGGCAGGCTCTCCAGCTCCGACCCCAACCTCCAGAACATCCCGGCCAGGACCGAGGAGGGGCGCTCCATCCGGGCCGCCTTCATCGCGCCCCCCGGCTTCAGGCTGGTCTCGGCCGACTACTCCCAGATCGAGCTGCGGGTCATGGCCCACTTCTCGGGGGACAAGGCCCTGCTGGACGCCTTCGCCAACAACGAGGACGTCCACGCCCAGACGGCCGCCGAGATCTTCGGGGCCGGCCCGGCCGGAGTCACCGCCGAGGCGCGCCGCCAGGCCAAGACCATCAACTTCGGGATCATCTACGGCCAGGGCGCCTTCGGGCTGGCCAAGCAGCTGGGCGTCCCCCGGACGCTGGCGGCCGAGTTCATCGGCCGCTACTTCGCGCGCTTCCCCGGCGTCAAAAAATACATGGAGCGCGCCAGGGCGAGGGCCTCCGAGGCGGGCTTCGTCACCACCTGGTTCGGCAGGCGCCGCTACCTGCCGGGCCTGGCCAGCTCCAACCGGACCCTGCGGGGCGAGGCCGAGCGCATGGCCATCAACACCCCGGTCCAGGGGACGGCCGCCGACGTCATCAAGATGGCCATGCTCCTGGTCGACCGGAAGATCGCGGAGCTCGGCCTCAAGTCCAGGATCATCCTCCAGGTCCACGACGAGCTGGTCCTGGAGGTGCCCGAGGCCGAGCTCGAGACCGTCGGGGACCTGCTGGCCGAGCGCATGGCCGCCGCCGGCCAAAACCCGCCCCTCACCGGCGGCAGGCCCCTCGCCGTCCCCCTGAGGGTCGACGTGGCCTCCGGGCGGGCCTGGGTCCACGCCTGAAAAACCGGCCGCCGTCCGGGCCCCGCGGACGCCCCCGGCCGGGCGGGAACTGACGCGGGCGCCCCCGGCCGGGCGGGAACTGACGCGGGCGCCCGCGAAAACGCCCGCGGACGCGCGCCCCGGGGCGCCCGGCGGCCCTCCCGCCGCCCGGGCGCCGGGAGGGCGGGCCGCGGCGGACGCCCTGAAATCATAAAATCTCCACCAAAAATCCACAATCTCACTAAATTTGACTATTCCATATCCTTTTTGATTCACTATAATGCCAGAAGCAAAGGGACGGCAAACGGGCCGGCCCGGCTTTTTGGGGGGCCGTTCCGGCGGGACCGTTCGGAGGGGGCTGAAAGCGGCTTCCGGCGAATCGTCCGGCCGGGGCGCCCGACGAACTTTCGAGGTGATTTTTTTGACCAGCCAAAACGACGAGACGAGGCCGGAGCGGGACGGCGAGCTGGACGGCGAGCTGGACGCGGCGGCCGTCGGCGAGCTGAAAAAACAAGCGGACGGGCTCGACCCGGACAACCTCTCCGCCGGCGACGAGGACGACCTCGGGACCGCGGCCTCCCCGACGGGCGGCCTCCGGCCCCGGGGCGGGCTGCCGCTCAAGCCGGACAAACCCCGCCGGCCCGGCCCGGCGGGCCCGGGGCTCGGCCCCGACGAGGATTTCGACGACGGGCCCGCCCTCCCGGGTCCGGGCGCCGACCCGGAGTCCTGGTCCGAAGGCGGCGCCCCCGGCCCCGCGAAACCGTCCGCGAGACGGGCGGCGGGCGGGCGCGGGCGGCTCAGGCGGGACGGCAAAAAAGGCCGGGGCGGCGGGGGGGACGAGGGGGACGAGGGGGGCCTGCCCCGGACGCCCAAGGCCCGCAGGCCGAGGGGGCTGTTTTTGCGGCTGCTCTGGGCGGCCTTCTGGGGGCTCCTGGGGCTGGCCGTCTGCGGCGTCTCCTTCATGGCCCTGGGCTACGCCTTCTTCTCCCAGGGGCTCCCCGGGGTGGAGGGGCTGCGCAACTACAAGCCCAAGACGGTCACTTATTTCTACGGCGCCGACGGCACCGTCATCGGGGAGTACAGCCACGAGAGACGGCTGGTCAGACCCCTCTCGGCCGTGCCCGAGGTGCTGGTCCAGGCCTACCTGGCCACCGAGGACGCCGACTTCTACAAGCACGGGGGCGTCAACCCCAAGGCCGTCGTCAGGGCCGCCTACAACACCCTCGTCGCGGACAACCTCCAGGGGGGCTCCACCATCACCCAGCAGATGGTCCGCTCGTTTCTGCTCAGCAACGAGCGCAAGATGGAGCGCAAAATCAAGGAGATGATCCTGGCCTTCCGGGTGGAGTCGGTCCTGAGCAAGGACCAGATCCTGGAGATGTACCTCAACCAAATTTATCTCGGCCACGGGGCCTACGGGGTGGAGTCGGCGGCCCAGACCTACTTCGACAAGCACGTCGAGCAGCTGACCCTGGCCGAGGCGGCCATGCTGGCGGGCATCACCCAGTCCCCCGAGGGCAAGAACCCCATCAGCCACCCCGGGGCGGCCAGGGAGAGGCAGCTGTATTCCCTGTCCCGCATGCGCGCCGTCGGCTTCATCACGGAGGAGGAGGAGCGGGCGGCCGCCGACGAGATCCTCACCGTGGGCTCGAGCCGCGTCAACCCCAACACCACCGTGGCCCCCTACTTCACCGAGCAGGTCAGAAGGATCCTGGCCGAGCAGATCGGCGAGGAAAGCCTCTACAACGACGGCTGGAAGGTCTACACGACCATAGACCTGAACGCCCAGAGGGCCGCCGACGAGGCCGTGGCCCGGGGGCTCTGGGAGTACGCCAGACGGCGGGGCTTCCGGGGGCCCATCGCCAAGCTGGGCGCGCCCGCCGAGATCGTCGAGTACCGGGCCCAGGTGGACCGGGAGATGAAAGGCGAGCCCCTCCTGCCCGCCCGTCTGTACAGGGCCGTCGTCCTGGAGGTCCTGGAGGGCTCCGGGCTGGCCGTGGCCGTGGGCGGCTACGAGGGGACGATCGGCAGGAAGGGGCTCGACTGGATCCTGCCCAAGGGGGCTCTCTCCAAGCAGCTGGCCCCCGGCGACGCGGTCTGGGTGAGACTGGCCGACCCGCCCCCGCCGGCCGGGGGCGGCGGGGGCGACGCCGACGCCGACGCCGCCGGACGCCGGGCGGCCCTGGCGGCCGTCGCGGCCGGGGGCGGGACCGGCGGGCTGGATTTTGTCCTGGAGCAGCGCACCGACGTCCAGGCGGCCCTCCTGAGCATGGACCTCTCCGACGGCGGGGTGGTGGCCATGGTGGGGGGCCGGGACTTCGGCGAGAGCCAGTTCAACCGGGCCACCCAGAGCCAGCGCCAGCCGGGCTCCTCGTTCAAGCCCATCGTCTACGCGGCGGCCATGGACAACGGCTTCACCCCCGGCTCCGTCATGATCGACGGGCCGGTGGTCATCGACGACCCGGGCACCAGGAGGCGCTGGAAGCCCCTGAACTCCGACCGCAAGTTTCTGGGGCCCATCACCCTCTACAACGCCCTGGTGGCCTCCCGCAACCTGGTCTCCATTAAAGTGTTGGAGCGCATGGGCTTCGACGCCCTGGACGTCACCGCCAGGAACATGGGCATCACCACCTCGCTGCCGCACAGCCCGCCGGTGGCCCTGGGCGCCCACGGGGTGACCATGCCGGAGATGATCACGGCCTACTCGTCGTTCCCCAATCTCGGCAACCGCGTCGACCCCCGCTACATCGACCGCATAGAGGACCGCAACGGGCGGGTGGTGGTCAGCTACGAGCCGGTCTTCCACCGGGCCATGAGCCCCGGCACCGCCTGCGTGCTGACCTCCATGCTCCGCGGCGTGGTGGCCCAGGGCACGGGCTCGTCGGTGAGGCCTCTCAACCGTCCCGTGGGCGGCAAGACCGGCACCACCAACGACTGGTCCGACGCCTGGTTCGTGGGCTTCACCCCCGAGTACGTCACCGCCGTCTGGATGGGCACCGACGAGCTCAAGGCCAGGGCCGTGGGCGAGGTGGGCGGCCGGGCCTCGGGTCCGATCTTTTTGTATTACATGCGCGACTTGTTGAAAGACAGGCCCGTGGTCGACTTCACCGTGCCCGACGACGCCGTCATGACCCCCGGGGGCGCCTACGGGGTCTGCTACAAGCGGGGCACGGTGGGCACGGGCATCTCGGAGACCGTCGTGGCCGCCGCCCAGGACGAGGACTTCCTGCGCGGCGACATGGTCGACGAGGACTTCGGCGACGGCCTGGCGGACGAGGACTTCCAGGACCAGGGTCCGGCCCTGGCCGACGTCCCCGAAAACGCCCGGGACTAGCCGGCCCGGGACTAGCCGGCCGACGGCGACGACGCCGCCGCCGGGGATCGGCCAAAGCGGGAGGGCGAGCTGAAAAAGCGGGCCGGGCCAAGCCCGGAATTGAAAGGGGCGGCGGGAAAATCCGCCGCTCTTTTTTTGTCCGAAACTCATTTTTTCTTTTTCGGTTTTTTTCTTCCCCCGCGAAGGCGGTCAAACTTTCGTCAGCCGGGGCGGGGTCGTCCCGCGAAAGTTTTTTCACTTTCGTTTTTTTTATTTTTTTTCCCTTGCAGGCGGAATCGTGAAAAGCCCGGCAGGTCAAGATTAAAAGAAGACAGGACGGAAAGCGGGAAGGGGGGCGGAACTGAAAATAGAAAGGGGCGCCGGGGAGCCGGCCAATAGAAAGGGCGGCGAAAACGAATCCGCCGCCCTTCTCCTTGCCCGAAGTCCCGCGGTCGACGGAACCTCCGAGTGTCGCGTCCGCGGGGCGCCGCCCGACGGCTAAAATTATTTGCTCAAGACCGCCGCGCCGCGGGGCCGGCGGTCAGGTCTCGGCGACGATGTTGCCCATGCCCTTGACGTCGTAGCCGCGCATGTGCTGGAACTGGGCCTGGAAGTCCTTGGACCGGATGATGTCGATGATGGCCTGGACGACGGGCTGGTCCATGTCCTCCTGCTTGAAAATCAGGTCGTACTGCTCGTTCTGCAGGGCCAGAAAGTCGACGCCCTCCACCTGGCTGGCGGCCTTGAGGTCGCCCACGCCCAGGTCGGCCTCGCCGCGGCCGACCGCGCCGGCCACGGAGAGATGCGAGAGCTCCTCGCGGTGGTAGCCCAGGATCTGGCCGCCCCTGACCCCCATCTGCCTCAAATGCTCGTCCAGCAGCACCCTGGAGCCGGCGCCCTTCTCCCGGTTGACGATGGTCAGGTCGGATCTCTTCAAATCGCTCCAGGCCTTGATGCCCTTGGGGTTGCCGGCGGGCACGTAGAAGCCCTGGACCCTGGAGGTCAGGTGGACGATCACGGCGGGCACCCCCGGCAGGAGGCGTCTGACGAAGGGGACGTTGTACTGGCCGGTGTCGCCGTCCCAGAGATGGGCGGTGGCGGCCTGGACCTCGCCGTGGTAGAGGTTGACCAGGCCCCGGTAGCTGCCCACGTAGGAGCGCAGGGCGGGGCGGTCGACGCCGGCCCTGCGGGAGAGAAAGCCCGTCAGGACGTCCAGAAGGGCGTCCTGGCCGCAGATGATGAACCCGCCCTCCCCGGCCTGGCGCCCGCCGGCGGGGGAGTCGCGGCGAGGCTCCGGGGAGACACCCTTGCGGGACTCGCTGATGTACCTCTCCACGTCGGAGCGGGAGAAGCGCATCTTGCGCCCGACCTTGTAGTGGTTGAGCTCGCCTCTTTTGACCAGCTCGTAAACCGTGTTCTTGGCGATGCGCAAAAGATCCGCCACGTCCTGGGCCGTCAGGGTCGTCTGCTCGGTCATGCCTGGGAGTCTCCAAAAGTTATATATTTCCAACTGCCGGGGCGAGCGGGCGCCGCCGGCGGGGGACAGTTTGGAACAAAAGGGAGGACGAATTGCAAAAAAATCCGGGTAAGGGAGGCGGCCGGACGTCCGGCGGGCGGGCCCGGGCCCGTCTAAAAAAAAATACCCGCCGCCCCCCCCGTCGGCGAACCGAAACGGGCGGGCCCTCTTTGGCTGAGTTTTCGCAAATTCCATCCGTTTTGATTCTACCCCAACTGTTTTCCGTTGACAAATAAAGGCGCTTCGGCGGCCCGCTATTTGGGCTTGACAGTTAAGGCCAGACTAATTTAAAATTAACGGATTAGGAAATGACCGGCCAATTTGGCTTGTTTTCATAACGTGTCGTAACGGTCCCGACCGCGAATATTTTTTTCGCCTAATTCTTAACAAGAGAAAACCGCCGGCACGGCGCCTCTTTTTCGGCCGGGCTCGACCTCCCGGCCGGCGTCGGGGACGACCCGCCGCCGCCCGGGGCCGGATCCGGCCTCCTCGTTTGGGAACGCACCTTGTCGCTAGCTCTGACCCCGGCCGAAATAACCACCGTCAAGCTCTCCTTGAAGCTCGGCGTCTGGACCATGCTCATCAGCCTCCTGGTCGGCTCCCCCCTGGCCTGGTGGGTCAGCCGCCGGGACACCTTCGCGCGCAGGCTGGTCTCCGCCGTGGCCACCATGCCCCTGGTGGTCCCGCCGACGGTCCTGGGCTTCTATCTTTTGTTTTTCATGGGGCCGTTCGGGCCCGTCGGCAAGGTCTTTAAAATTTTCGGGCTCCAGCTGCTGCCGTTCACTTTCACCGGCCTGATCCTCGCCTCGGTCATCTGCTCCATGCCCTTCGTCGTCCAGCCCCTCTCCAACGCCTTCATCGCCCTGGGCGAGCGCCCCCTGGAGGCGGCGTCCACCCTGGGCGCCAACGCCCTGGACGCCTTTCTGACCGTCATCCTGCCCCAGTCGAAGCCGGCCTTCCTGACCGCCGCCATCATGAGCTTCGCCCACGCCATCGGCGAGTTCGGGGTGGTCCTGATGATCGGCGGCAACATCCCCAACGTCACCAGGGTGCTCTCGATGCAGATCTACGTCTACGTCGAGAACATGAACTACGCCCGGGCGCACATCCTGGCCGGCGGGCTGGTGGTCTTCGCCATCCTGACCATGCTGGCCATGCAGCTTCTCAACCCCCGCCAGAGAGCCGGCGCCGACAGGGTCCGCGGCGGCTCGTCCCGGGACGGCTCCTGAGGCCGCCCCCCCCGGTTCCGGCCGGCCGTCCCGGCCCCCCCGTCCCCCGCTTTTCCCCGTCCCGGCCGGCGTCGCCCCCGCCCCGGCCGGCGGCCGCCCGCCATAATCATCCCTTTGTCGCGTGATCATCCCTTTGTCGCCAGTCCGCCTGCTTTCCGACCGTCGCCAGGCCGTCCCCCCTCCCCCGGGACGCCGCCAGGGGCGGGTTTGTCCCGACCCCGCGGCCGGGGGGCCCGGACGCCAAAACCCGGGGCGTCAAAAGAGCCCGGAAATTAGCGGGAAGGTGGTGTCTCGAGGGAAAAAGACGGGCCGGACAGGAAAAATTCTTGGATGATAGAGGGATGAAAAAGAAATGAGACTTTCTAAAAAAATTAAATATTCACTATTGAAATTATTTTATTTCTATTATATAATTTATTAAGAATAAAATAGAAAAAGAATAGTATAAAATAAGGAATAAGATAAAAAAAATAAAAATAAATTAATGATTTAAATATTACAATTGATAAGAAATCAAATAGAAAATATTATGTAGCAATTTAGCAAGTTTTGAGCACCTAATAAGCAGGTGAAAGACAATCAGATGAAAGACACAAAAAAACCGCCAGTCTTGGCGGCACTCCGGCCCCCCGCTCCCGGGCGAGGGGGGCGGGACCGCCGGACCGACGTCCCCGGGAAGGCGCGCGGCCTCCCGGAGGAGGCGCGCCCGGCCTCCCGAAACGGCCGCCAGCTGGGACGGCCGGCCGGGGGGCCGGGGGGCGGTATGGGTGGCCGGACGGACGGACGGCCGACCGGGCGGGCGGGCGGAAGCGGGGGCGTCACCCCGGCTCCCGGGCGCGGCGGCCGGGCCGCTCGCGTTCACTTGACGGCGGTCAGTTTGAGTTTGGTGACGAACGACCTGAGGATGTCGGCCATGCTGACGCCCGTCTTGGCGGCGTAAATCTTCAGCTTGGTGTGCTCTGCCCTGGTGATGTCGAAATTAACTCTGATCAGGTCGCTGCTGTCCTGAATGTTTCTCTTGGGGCCGGGCTTGGCGACGGCGGCCTTGGGGGCTGTTTTAGCTCTGGAGGTCTTCAGGGACCCGCTGCTAGTTTTGTTCATAGGACTTACACTCTCTTTTTTGAAGATTTTGCTCACCCTGACAAGGTGGCCGGCCTCAACAGGCCTTTAATGTCCAAAGCTTGTCGATCAAGCCTGGATTACTCAAACTGTGAAATTTCTGCCTCGGCCATTCTCTAAAAATCGGAGTTGAAATCAACTCTGGCTGGTTGTTGACTCGCCTTGGAAAGGAAATTAGCCCAGTAGACAACCTTGTTGCAAAAACAGTATAACACAAAATAGTATTTCAACAATAACAATTAATTTTGATTCGCCACACTCAAGCTCGATTTTTAAGGATGCCATTAAAGGAAATTCTTCCAAAACGAGCGGTCAATTTTTCAATGTTTGCCGCTTATATTTAATCCCGGAGCAACCGGCCCCAAATCGGGACCCCCGAACGCGAAAAATGCAACAACTGCCAGCTCGCAAAGAACCAAGCGTTCAATAGAAAGATTGACGACCACTCCGAAGTAAAGTAAGGTCAGCTCGCAAGAAAGAAAAATATATGGTTGCGGCTCCGAAAAAACAAAAAAAGGCGCCTATGAGATCTAAATGGCAAAAATTTCTCTTGACTTGAAAAAAAAAATAACTCATAATAACCACAACTCATCAAGGGGCTTTGCTCCGAGGAACTCAGAGACAATATTAAAGCAGCAATACAACGACTATAGTATTTTTGGTCACATTTAGCTAAAACCGCTTGGGGGTGAGATAATTTTACGCTAATCTTTAAAATCTGGGGTTTAGAGAAATCGGATATTTTAATAAAGTCCGACCTTTACCGAAAAGGATTCCAAGGATTAACATTTACCTTCTAGCCTTCACTAACCATTATTAAAATATAGTAAAAACTAATTTTAACTTCAAATTGAATCATTTAAGACTTTTTTCTTACCAAATGTTGTTTCCTGATCTGAATGGCCCTCAATTTAACCACCCTCTCCAGGTTTAAAGCCAGGAAACAGGTTTAAGCCAGGAAAGGCGTAATTTCAAGAATACGACCCCGGCCGGCCGGACTCGCCGCTGACGAGACCCGGCGGCCAGTTCATTTTCTTGAACATATGGAATGCATTCTTTGGTTCTCTTATTTCCATATGTTTATCCATTTGTCTCCTTTAAAGCCTTTCTTAGTCTGTTCCAGCCCGGATGGTTGGAAAAAATCCGTCGGCCGGCTCCGCGGCCGCCAACATTGCTTGAATTTGGGCTCACAAAACGCCAAATTAGGCAGAAAGAGGTAGAAAAATGTCCACCATCAATTCAATCCAGGCCCTCAAAAAATATCGCGAGGACCATCTCATCAGCAAGTCGGAGCTGGCCCGCAAGGCCGGTCTCTCGCCCCAGACCATCGAGCGCGTCGAGAACGGCGGCCCCTGCCGCATGGATACCCTCCGCAAGATCGTCCAGTCCCTCGGCATCCCTTTTGACGAACTCAACATCAACCTGACCGACTAACCATCCCCCCAGCTCCGGGGGTCCCGCCGTCTTCGCAAGCGAGGCAGGGGCCCCTGGATTTTTTTTTGCCCAGCCGTCTGGCGTTACCGTCCCAAATTTGCTAATCTGGCCTGGTTCCGAAAGACGCCCCCCGGACCAGGAGAACCTCCCCGGGGAGGCCGTCCGCGAGGCCCGTCCGCCGCCCCCGGGCGGAAAGACGACCGGATCATAGAAACTCTTTTTCGACCTGGCCGCTCCGGCCAGGAGACACGCGGCGAAAGACAACATGACACCTTCCATAGCTTCCAAACGGACCGTCCTGATTCCACTGACCCTCATCGTCGGGCTCTTCCTCTGGTTCAGCGCCGAATGCCAGCCCCAGCAGAACAAGCCGGCCGACACCCAGAACGCCTCCAGGATCTCCGGGACCCTGGTGGCCCAGAACGACGCCGCCCCGGCCGCCCCCGCGGCCGCCCCCGCGGCCGCCCCGGCCCCGGGCGAGCAGGGGACCACCATCTCCATCCAGGACCTGATCAGCCGGGCCGAGGCCAACGAGACCTGGGCCATGATGATCCTGGCCAACCTCTACCAGTCCAACACCAACGCCATCAAGCAGAACTTCGGCAACGCGCTGACCTGGTTCCAGAAGGCGGCCGCCGCCGGGGTCAACGAGGCCTATCTGAACATCGGCGACTCCTACGAGCTGGGTCTGGGCACGGCCCCCGACATCAACAAGGCCGTCGAGAACTTTCAGCTGGCCTCCGAGAAGGGCCTGGCCCAGGCGGACTTCAAACTGGCCACCCTGTATTTGAACGGGATCGACCTCCCCCAGGATCCGGCCAAGGGCCTCGTGTATCTGGACAAGGCGGTCAAGGCCAACTTCAACGCCGCCATCATGCTCCAGGGGGCCATTCTTTACAGCGGGCTGTTCGGGCAGGCCCGGGACCTGACCAAGGCCAAGGACTTTTTCCAGACGGCGGCCAACCAGGGCAACCCGGTGGCCATGCTCAGGCTGGGGACCATGTACAACGCCGGCGAGGGGCTGGAGGTCAACAAGGCCCAGGCCCTCAAGTGGTTCCTCCTGGCCAAGGAGTTCGGCTCCAACGCCCAGGACCTGCAGACCACCATCGACGGCCTCAGGGCGCCTTTGACGGCGGAGGAAATCACCCAGGTCGAAACTGAGGCGAAGCAGTTCGCCGACAAGCTTCGAGCGGATGCCGCGGCGGCCAACGAGGCGGCCATGGCGGCCCGGCAAGCAGCCGCGGCAGTTGGCGCCGAGAGCGCCGGCGGCGCCCAGTAGGACTGTTCTTTAAGAATGCGGCCCCTCCCCGGCGCTTGTCGGGGAGGGGCTTTTTTTTGCCCCGGCGCGGGGCGGGGCCGGCGGGGGTGTTTTTCGCGTCTGATTTTCAAAGAGCAGGCAAGTCCGAAACGAACCGCCGGCGAAGACGGACGGGCGTTTGAAACTCCGGGGACCGCCGCGGGGCGGCCGCCGGCCGGTCGATCTTGGGAGGATGTCCGATCTTGAGAAGACGATCAAACAAAGACGATTTCAGCCGGCCGTCAAAAGCCGCCGGGCGGCCGCTCAAAACATCAAATCAGGAGTGGGCCGGGCGGCGCCCTCTTTTTTTATAAGCCGGCGCCTCTTCAAACAGCGGGCCCTCTTTCAGCGGGGCCTCTTTTTTTTAAAAGCCAACCTGCTGGAGCTTGGAGACGAAGCGGCTCAAAAGAGCCCTCAGGTTGCTGGCCAGCTCGGTGGAGAGTTTCTCAGAGGAGAGTTTCTCCATCTCGTCGATCTCGGGGGCGATGGCCAGCTTGACCCTCTTGCGCAAAACGGCCAGCTCGTGCTTGGAGTCGGTCATCATCTTCTCGTTGAGCTTCCTGATCTCCTCCTGGTACTGGCTGGCCGCCTCGGTAACTTTCTGGTCCAGGAGCTTGTTCTTGCTGACGGACTCCGACAGCAGGGACGACAGCCGCCTGACCTCCTTCTCCTGGGTCAGGGTCTGGTTCTTTTCGGCCACCAGCTTTCTCTCCAGGTCGTCCACCCTGTTGTTGGTGCCGACCATGCCGCTGCTGATGGTCTCGTAGTCCTTGGTCAGTCTCTCGGTCTCCGACATGTAGAAGTTGCAGTCGTTCTCCTTTTTCAGGAGCTTGGTCTCCAGGTCCTCGTTGTCGCGGTGGAGTTTTTTGGACTGCTTCTCGTAGCCGCCGATTTTTTGATTGCTCGTGCTGAGAAGGCTCTCCAGCTCCTCGACCTGGCTGGAGATCATGAGCAGATCCTTGGTGAGCCTGTCCTTCTCCTGCTCCAGATCCTCGTTGGTCTTGGTGACCGCGCGCAGGGAGGCCTCCAGCTGGCGCTTGGAGATGTTGGATTTTTTTATCAGCTCGTTGTAGGCAAGCTCCAGGTTGCGCAAATATTCTGTCAGAATGCGCATTGATTCCAAGGGGTCAAATCCGGCCGGGAGCAGGTCGCTGGCCTGGCGGTCGATGCTGTCTTCTCTCATAAATGTTCCATGGCCAGCGCCGTCCCGGGAAGAAATCCCGCGGCGCCCGGCCCCGCCGTCCGGCGGAAGGTGAAAAAACGAGGTCGTGAGGAAAAGGGGGACAAGGCGGGGAAAATAATTTATTCGCCCTGCTGGTCTCGCCCCCGCGGCCGGGCCCGCGGATCTAAAAAATCACTCAGAGCCCATAAGGGCATTTTACACTCAAACGACGGAAGATTGCAAGAAAATCTTGGATTAATTAATTAATGGCCCAAAACGCCGGCATGTTTGACATTTAGCCATAAATAGATAAAATCACTGGACTTTCCCCTAGAGAAAAAAGGGCGGGAAGATCGCCGGCAAGGCGGATTCCTCTTCCAAAATTAAAAAATAACCTCGTCAAGGCTCCATAAGAGCCATGCTACACGAGCCGCGACTTCGTGTCAACCGTCAGCCCCGCGACAAAATTATGGCCGAGTGTTTTTTTATCTGTCGGCAATAGGCGCCGGAAACATGATTTTCCGTACTGGGCTTGACCGACAGAGATGCGCGTATGAGGTCCGCACCAAATTTTCAGGTCCGCCAAAAACCCGCTTTACTTCTTTCACCCTTTTCACCCTTTTCAGCCTTTCCAACCTTTTCAGCCTTTTCACTTTTCAGTCTTTTCACCCTTTTGCTCCGAACCTGGCCGGACCGCCCCCGAGGGGAAAAATCAGGGAAGCCCGGGGGCGGAAGTCGCGACGAAAGAAAATGAGACTATTAAAATCATCATCAATCTTATGATTATCGCCATAAAAAGTATAATTTAGACTAATTTGCTTGTAATTGCCGACTCGACAAATCGTCCGCGCCCGTCTCATCGTCCCCCGCAAGCCGGGAACATCAGCGGTCGCGCGGCCGCGGGCCATATTTCGGCCTTCGTCATCCGGCCCCGCGGCCGGGGCGCCGCCTAGTAAAAAAAATTGTCATGGCCGCGGCAAGTCCCCGCCCGGGCGACGGCGCCGACGCCGGCGACGGGGTGACGGCGACGGGGGCGGGATCGCGGAAACGGGGGCGGGAACGGGAGGGGGAGCATGACTGGCGGCAAGAGGAAAAAATAAGAACGGGGACGAGGAAAAAGAGGAGACGGGAGCGGGAACAGAAGAAAGCATGAGCCGGGCGGGACGGGGGTGAAAAAAGGAATCTGTTGTTGGCGGTGTTGTCGCGGCTGCCGCCGCCGCCGCGAGGAAAACGGCGGCGGAGGAGACGACGGAGGCGAGGGTGGCGGAGGGGCTGGCGGGGGAAAAAGTGGCGGGGAATGAGTCGGCGGCTAGGGCGGCCGGGACCGAAGCCCGCCAGGAATTTAGTGTCTGACCCAACGAAAAATTTTTCAATTAAGCATAATTATATCAATAATCCACTAAAATACATATATTATCAACACCCTGCCAACGCGCGTGACAATCTGGCGACGCGACGCGGCAATCTTGCCGGGCTTGAGACGGACGACGTCGCCCCCCGCCCGTCCCGAGCCGAAAAAACACCGTCCGCGGCCTTGACTTTCCCCCGCCGAGTGCCTAACTTTTTAATGTCATAGATTTTGCGAGACGCTTAGCGAGGTTGAAAATGAGATTTGACAAGTTCACGATCAAAAGCCAGGAGGCGGTGGCCGACACCGAGTCCCTGGCCCTGCGCCTGGGCCATCAGGAGATAACCCCCCTCCACCTGGCCAGCTGCCTCATCCAGCAGCCCGACGGGCTGTTCAGGCCCATCCTGGCCAAGGCCGGGGTGGCGGCGGCGGCGCTCTCGGGGGACATGGACCAGGAGCTTCAGAAGCTCCCGAAAATTTCCGGCTCGGGGGTGACCAACTACAGGGGGGCGGATCTGACCAAAGTCCTGGAGCTGGCCATGGGCGAGGCCGAGAAGATGCGCGACGAGTACGTCTCCACCGAGCATCTCCTGCTCGGCATCCTGGACCTCAAGGACACGGCGGCCGCCAGGATATTTCTGCAGAGGGGCCTGACCAGGGACACCGTCTTCAAGACCCTCAAGGAGGTGCGCGGCCAGCAGAGGGTCACGGACCAGAACCCCGAGGAGAAGTACCAGGCCCTGCAGAAGTTCACCAGGGACCTGACCGACGAGGCCCGGCGCCAGAAGCTGGACCCGGTCATCGGCCGCGACGACGAGATCCGCCGGGTCATGCAGGTCCTCTCCAGGCGCACCAAGAACAACCCGGTGCTCATCGGCGACCCCGGAGTGGGCAAGACGGCCATCATCGAGGGCCTGGCCCGCCGGATCGTCTCCGGGGACATCCCGGAGTCCTTAAAAAACAAGCGCATACTGTCCCTGGACATCGGCGGCATGGTCGCCGGGGCCAAGTTCCGGGGGGAGTTTGAGGAGAGGCTGAAATCCGTCATCAAGGAGGTCGAGGCCTCGGCGGGCGAGATCATCCTCTTCATAGACGAGCTGCATCTTTTAGTCGGGGCCGGCAAGACCGAGGGCAGCCTGGACGCCGGCAACATGCTCAAGCCGCCGCTGGCCAGAGGCGAGCTCAAATGCGTCGGGGCCACCACCACCGGCGAGTACCGCAAGAACATCGAGAAGGACCCGGCCCTGGAGAGGCGCTTCGCCCCGGTCATGATCGCCGAGCCCTCGGTGGAGGACACCATCAGCATTCTCAGGGGGCTTAGGGAGCGCTACGAGGTCCACCACAAGGTGGGCATCACCGACGGCGCCCTGGTGGCCGCGGCGACCTTGTCGCACCGCTACATCTCCGACCGCTTCCTGCCGGACAAGGCCATCGACCTGATCGACGAGGCGGCCAGCCGCCTGCGCCTGGAGATCGACAGCCTGCCCGCCGCCCTGGACGAGACCAGACGCCGGGTCCTGACGCTCTCCATCGAGCGGGAGGCCCTGAAAAAGGAGCACGACCAGGGGGCCAGGGACAGGCTGACCAAGCTGGAGCGCGAGCTCGAGCAGGCCGCGGTCAAGGAGGAGGAGCTGTCCCGGGAGTGGGAGGACGACAAGCGGGTCGTCGGCAAGATCGGGACCCTGAAGGAGGAGATCGAGGCCGTCAGGGGCCGGATAGAGACGGCCCAGCGCGACGGCGACCTGGCCCAGGCCGCCGAGCTCCAGTACGGGAGGCTCCCGGGACTGGAGGCGGAGCTCGACAAGATCTCCAAGGACGCCGAGCACAGGACCATCAAGGAGTTCGTGGGGCCCGACGACATCGCCCTGACCGTCTCCAAATGGACCGGCATCCCCGTGGGCAGGCTCATGGAGGGAGAGCGCGAAAAGCTCGTCCACATGGAGGAGCGCCTGGGGCAAAGGGTGGTGGGCCAGCCGGAGGCCCTGGACGTGGTGGCCAAGGCCGTGCGCCGCGCCCGCTCCGGCATCGGCGACCCCAACCGCCCGGTCGGCTCGTTCATCTTCATGGGGCCCACCGGCGTCGGCAAGACCGAGACGGCCCGGGCCCTGGCCGAGTTTCTCTTCGACGACGAGCAGGCCGTCATCAGGCTGGACATGAGCGAGTACATGGAGAAGCACTCCGTGGCCAGGCTCATCGGCGCCCCCCCGGGCTACGTGGGCTTCGAGGAGGGCGGCTTCCTGACCGAGGCCGTCCGGCGCAGGCCCTACAGCGTCATCCTCTTCGACGAGATCGAGAAGGGCCACCCCGACGTCTTCAACGCCCTTCTGCAGATACTGGACGACGGGCGGCTGACCGACGGGCAGGGGCGGACGGTGGACTTCAAAAACACCGTGGTGGTCATGACCTCGAACATCGGCTCCCAATACATCGTCGACGAGAACATCCCCCGGGAGACCGTGACCAAAAAGGTCATGGAGGCTTTGAAGGCCCACTTCCCGCCGGAGTTTTTAAACCGCCTCGACGACCTGGTCATCTTCAAGTCCCTCTCCGACGAGGACCTGGCGAGGATCGTCAAAATACAGATCAAGCTGCTGGCGGGCAGGCTGGCCGAGAGGAAGCTGACCATAACCCTGACCCCCGCCGCCGTCGGCTTTTTGGTCAGAGTCGGCCACGACCCGGTCTACGGGGCCAGGCCGCTCAAGAGGGCCATCCAGACCGAGCTCATGGACCCGCTGGCCATGATGCTTTTAAGCGGGGAGATCCTGGACGGCCAGAGCCTGGCCGTCGACCACGACCCCGAGAACGACCGCCTGGTCATCAACGCCGGTCCCGGCGACGCCAAGGCCCTGGCGGTGCTGGAAAAGTAGGGATTATTTTTTGGCGGCCGGAAAGAACGGGCCCGGCCGCCGAAAAAATAATTATTCCGGCCGTCCGGCACCTTCCGACCGGCGCCTCTCCCGTTTCCCTTGCGGCCGAAAATCCCCTCCCCGGGGGTTTCGGCCTTTTTTTCCGCCCCCTCCACTTTTATATTTCGGGCCCTCTCCTTTTCCCGGCCGCCCGCGCCAGTTTTTATTTTTCGAAAGCCCTTGTTTTATTTTTCCGCGGCCGCCGGTTTTATTTTTCCGAGGCCGGCGAATTTATTTTTTATTGGAGCCCGCCATTTTTAAATTTCGGAGGCCGCCGGTTTAATTTCCGGTCCGCCCTCTTTTTCCGAAGCCCCTTGGCAATCCCCCGGCGGCGGGGTACAATTTTCCGGCGCGGCGGGCGCGGTTTTTTTATTTTTTACTATTTCTACGGGGGAGGGCCGGAACAGTCCGGCGAGATTAAATGGTTTCCTTGGACCAGACCGAGCGGAACGACCTGATCGCCGCCGTTTCCACCGCCTCCGGACCGGGGGCCGTCGGCCTGGTCAGGATCTCGGGAAACGGGGCTGACAGGCTCCTGACCAGGATTTTTGTCTCGAACGCCCTCCCCTACCGCCGGCCACGGCAGATGCTCTTCGGGCGCCTGGTCCACCCCGAAACCAGGGAGACCGTCGACCAGGTCCTGGCCGTTTATTTTCCGGGGCCGGCCAGCTTCACCGGGGAGGACTCCGTAGAGATCTTCGGGCACGGCGGCTCGACGGCGCCCAGGCTGGTCCTGGAGGCCGTCCTGGACGCCGGGGCCCGGCTGGCCCTGCCGGGGGAGTTCACGCAGAGGGCCTTCCTCAACGGAAAACTGAGCCTGGACCAGGCCGAGGCAGTGGCCGACCTGGTGGCCGCCCAGAGCGAGGCCGAGGCGGCCCTGGCGGCCCGGCACCTCGAGGGGGCGCTGGCGGGGATAGTCAAGCCCCTGGGCTACAGATTGATCGGCCTGCAGGCGGAGCTCGCGGCCGTCGTGGACTTCGAGGAGGAGTGGGACGAGGGAAAGCGCGCCTTCCTCCTGGCCGAGTTGAACGAGATAACAAGCGCCGTCGGAACCCTCGCCGGGATACGCCGGAACTCCAGGATCTTCCGGGACGGGCTCAGGCTGGTGCTGGCCGGCCCCCCCAACGCCGGCAAGTCCAGCCTCTTCAACGCCCTCCTGGGCCGGGACAGGGCCCTGGTCGGCCCCGCCCCAGGGACGACCCGCGACTACCTAGAGGCCTCGGCCAGCTGGTCCGGACTCAGGGTCGAGCTGGTGGACACGGCCGGCCTGGCCGAGGGGAGCGGCGACGAGCTGGAGCGCATGGGCCAGAGCATGACCGCGCGGGAGCTGGCCGGCGCCGACATGGTCCTCTGGCTGCGCCCCCTGGGCGAGCCTGAGGCGCCGGAAGCCCCGGGGGCCCCCGGCGGCCCCGCGCCCGTTCTGACGGTCAGAAGCAAGGCCGACCTGGCGGGCCCGGGGGACGGCGCCCCGGAAAAACAAGACGACCGGCCGGACTGGCGGGCGGGCGAAAGACAGGACGCCCCGCGGGGCGCCCCGATTGTCTCCGCCAAAACCGGCCTGGGGCTCGACGAGCTCAAGGAAACAATTCTGGCCCTGGCCGGGGCGACGCCGGGCAGGCATCCGGAGGTCGTCCCCAACCTCAGGCAGCAGAAGGCGCTGGAGGAGTGCCTGGAAAAACTGGCCGCCGCCAGGACGTGCCTGGAGGACGGCCTGCCCCCGGACATCCTGGCCCTCGAGATCAACGAGGCCGCCCGCCCGCTCGACTGCGTCATAGGCCGCGTCCTGACCGAGGACGTCCTGGCCGAGGTGTTCGGACGCTTCTGCGTCGGGAAATGAAACGGCCCGTCGGCGCCGGCCAATTTAAGACTCCAAAAAAACCGTCCGGTCTGAAGCCCGCGTGGCGCATGGCTTCCGGCGGCATGCCGACGATCATGCCAGCGGAATTATTGAGAAAATTTTTTCTTGACAACCTGGCGCGCCCTAGGTACAATATTCTTTGGACCTGAGAATTGAGAGTCGCTTAATTCCCTCCCAGGTCCTTTTGTGGCCTGACGCCGGGGTAGCTCAGTCGGTAGAGCAGAGGACTGAAAATCCTCGTGTCGGCGGTCCGATTCCGTCCCCCGGCACCACCAGCCTTTTTCAACGCCTTTCAAACGCCTGCAAAAACCTTTTTTAAACCCTTGAAAACAGCCTCTTTCAAGGGTTTTTTTTACGTCTGATTTTAAAACGCCTTGTGACGTTTTGGAGCGGCTTTCGAGAAAATTTGCGGGAAAATTGCGGGAATTTTGTCGGGAAGCGGCGGACCCGGGCAGACTTTCCGACACTATGCGAAGAAGCCTGGCGAAGAAGCCTGGCGAAGAAGCCTGGCCACGCCGCTTTCCGAATTGTCAACAAAAAATCTCGGGAGGCCGTTCGCCGGGGTCTCCGGCGGGGCCTGGAAAAACGGGAAAACCAAGCGGCGGAACGCGGCTCCCCCGCCTCCCTGGCCGGGTTTATTTTCCGTCCCGGCTTGACTTTCCCGGCGGCCAGACTTATTTTAATCAAACGAAGACCGATCGGACGCCGGAGCGCCGGCCCCGGTCCATCTCAACGCAAAGGAGCCATGAGGCGCCGCCTTCGGACAAAAGTCCGCCGGCGGCTCCGCCCCGTCAATTATTTTATGAGTTTCGACCCCTACAAGACCCTCGGCGTCGACAATAAAGCATCCCCCGAAGACCTCAAGAAGGCCTACAGAACCCTGGCCCGCAAATACCATCCCGACGTCCGCCCCGGGGACAAGGAGGCCGAGGAGAAGTTCAAGGAAATCTCCCAGGCCTACGACATCCTCTCCGACAAGGAAAAGAGGGCGGCCTACGACAGCCAGGGCCAGGACTTCTTCACCGGCGGGGCCAGCCGCGGCGGGAACGGCGGCTACCAGTTCGACCCCGGCAGCTTCAACTTCGCCGACATCCTGGGCGACCTGTTCGGGGGCGGGGGGGGCGGCTTCGACTTCGGCGGCATGGGCGGCGGCATGGGCGGCGGCAGGACCTTCGGGCAGCCCAGGGCGCGAAGGGGAGTCGACGTCGAGCAGCAGGTCTCCGTCAGCTTCCGGGACGCCGTCCTGGGGAGGGAGATGAGCATCAAGGTCAACGCCCCGGCGACCTGCCCCCACTGCGGCGGCCGGGGGACCCTGCCCGGGGACGGCGGGCGGCCGAAAAAATGTCCGGCCTGCCGGGGCAACGGCGCGGTCACCACGCTCCAGACCATCAAGACCCGCGTCCCCGCCGGCTTCGAGAGCGGCAAGAAGCTCAAGCTCAAGGGCAAGGGCGGCCCGGGGGAGAACGGCGGCAGGGCGGGGGACCTCTTTCTAGTCGTCAACGTCGAGCCCGACCCGGTCTTCACCAGGGACGCCGGCCTCAACCTCCACGAGGAGATGAGGCTCGGCCTCTACGACGCCCTGCTGGGGGCCACCGCCGAGGTGGAGACCATCGGCGGCAAGATCAGCCTGAAGATCCCCGCCGGCACCCAGAACGGGGCCAGGTTTAAAATCAAGGGCAAGGGCGTCAAGACCGACGAGAAGACCGGGGACCTCTACGTGACCGTCAAGGTCGTCCTGCCGACCAAACTGTCGCCGGAGGCCAGGGAGCTGTTGGAGGAGCTAAGGGAGAAGGCGCCCGTGGCCGCGGAGGGCCTATGACGGTCGCAAAGAAGCCCCCGGGGCGCGAGAAGGAGCCGGCGGAAGCGAAAGCCCCGGCCAGGACCATCGCCGCCGTCAGGCATTTCGCCCGCGACGACAAGGTCCTGATCGTCATCACCGCCGACCCCGACTCCATCTCCTGCGCGGTGGCCCTGAAAAGGCTTCTCTGGCGGCGCGTGGCCGCCGTCTCCGTGGCCAGCACCAACGAGGTCAGGCGCCCGGACAACCTGCGCCTGATCAAGGCCCTGGGGCTCAGCCTGCCTCTTCTGACCGAGGTCGACCTCTCCCACTACACCAAGCTGGCCATGGTGGACTCCCAGCCCCACCACTCCCCCCTGACCGCCGGCCTCAAGTTCAGCCTGGTGGTGGACCACCATCCCCAGGTGCCGCCGGAGACCTACCAGACGCCGGAGTTCAGCGACATCCGCAGCGACTTCGGGGCCACGGCGACCATCTTCGTCAGCTACTTGAAAAGCGCCGGCATCAAGCCCAACCACCTGCTGGCCACGGCCCTCTTCTACGCCATCAAGACCGACACCCAGAATTTCGTCCGCCAGGGGCAGCTCGACGACATGCGCGCCTTCCGCTGGCTCTACCCGCTCATCCACCAGCCGCTGCTCTCCGACATCGAGCGTGCGCCCATGTCGCGGAACTCCTTCAAGGTCATGCTCCGGGCCCTGGCCCAGACCGTCTTCGGCCACAACTACGCCGCCGTCCACTTCGAGAGCCTGGACCACCCCGACACCCTGGTCCTGGCGGCCGACTTCGTCATGCAGATTGACGGCGTCGACCGGGTGGTCACCAGCGGGGTCTTCGAGGGCAGGCTGATCGTCGTCCTGCGCTCGGCGGGCATCAGGAGCAGCAACCTGGGCCGCCTCGCCCAGGGCTGCTTCGGGCAGTACGGCTCCGCGGGCGGCCACAAGAACATGGCCAGGGCCGAGATGGAGCTCGACAAGGTCGACCCCAGGGGGGCCATGAAGCCCCAGCAGCTGCAGAACTTCGTCAGGCGCCGCCTGAGGGAGGGCCTGTCCAAGAAAAAGGACGCCGCCGCCCGCCGCCCCGAGGAGCATAAGTGACCCCCGTCGCCGGCCTCCGACCCCGGCCGCTCCTCCGCCCGACCATGGCGCTTTTGCCGCCCCCCCCTCCCCCGGCCGGGGAAACGAATCTAATCCCATGACCGTGAAAATCATGCGCTCCGAGAGGCTCCGGCTGGAAAACGGCGCCCCAAGGCGGCCGGAGTCCATCGACGCCCGCCGGGCCCGGAGCTGGCGGCGGGCCTGCCGGACCTGCGCGGGGGCCGCTCCCCCGCGGGCCCGGACGCCGGGGGGCGGGCCTGGTCCGTTCCCCGCGCGGCCGGGCGCAAGCGGCCCGGGAGCCTCCGCCGGGAGCGCCTGACGAGGAAGAGGCGCAGGGAGTCGCCGACCGGCGCCTCCCCGGGCGGCCGGGTCGTCTGCCGGGAGACGGGGATTCTTTTTCAGGAGTCCCCGGAGGCCTGCAAAAACATCGGGAGCGTCATCATCCGCCGCCTCGAGGAGAACCGGGCCGCCGAAGCCAGGCTGGTCATGACGCCCCTTCTGACCTTCAAGGGCCGAGCTTTTATTTAAAAAAATATTCCCCGGGTTTTGTTCCCGAGAATTTTACGGCGTCTTTCCCCCTATTTTTTTCGGCGTTTTTTTCCGGCTTTTTTTCGTTATTTTTTTTTGCCATTTTTTTGGGATTTGTTTCGAGGGCGCCAGGATGGCCACTTTGATGATCAGCTCCGGCAGGGGCCCGGCGGAATGCGAGCTCGCCGTGGGCCTCTATTACGCGCGCCTGGCCAGGCTGCACCCGGATGCGGTCGTCGTCTCCTCCCGGGGCGGGCGGGAGTCGACGGTCGGCGGCCAAAAAATAACCGGCTACCAGAGCCTGGTCCTCAGGCTGCCCCCGGGGGCGAGCGTTCCCGAGGGCACCGTCAAGTGGCGCTGCCCGAGCCCGCTGCGGCCGAAGCATGGCCGGCGGAACTGGTTTTTTCAAGTCAGACCCGTCCCGGACCCGGAGGACCTGGCGGGCCCCGGCCCCGACGTGATCAAGACCGAAAAAACTCCCCCCGAAAAAACGCGGCCCGAGAAGACAACCGCGGCCGGCCTCCCCAAAAGCGACCTCCTGTTCGCCACTTTCCGCAGCCCCGGCAAGGGCGGCCAGAACGTCAACAAAGTCGAGACGGGGGTGCGGGTCACGCACGCGCCCAGCGGGACGACCGCCTCCTCGACCACCGCCCGCACCCAGCTGGCCAACAAAAAGCTGGCCGTGGGGAGGCTTTTGGAGAAACTGCGTCTGGACGCCTCGGAAAAGCAGGGCGAGCGGAAACGCCAGAACTGGCGGCAGCACGACGAGCTGGTCAGGGGCGACGCCGTCCAGACCTTCGTCGGCCCGGACTTCCAGCCTGCCTGAGTCCGGCCGGAAAATAAATTTCCCGCGTTTTTTTTCTCAGCGGGGTGGTCCCCATTTGTCGGACCGATTTTGGCGTTTTTTAGTGAACGTCCCCGCGCGACATATTTGATCATACCGCGCCATCTGGCTCGAGGAAATTTGGCGCGCTTTCTTATGTCTTCCACCGAACAGTCTATTTTTTTTAAAACTGTGACATAATCTCGGACACAGCATATTGTGTTTGTCGTGTTCTATCATTTTCTTACGGACTGGTCCGGGATTTGGGGGCCACCTCGGCGATCTTCATTTCTTATTCATAAAACTACCTCTTATCACCAAAAGCACATATTATCACATATCATATGCTATAATCCCCCCCCGTCCTTTTTCAGCCGGCCTGAACGCCGTCCGGGCGGGGGAGGAACCGGGCCGGGAAGAAAATAATCCCGGCGAACTATTTTTTTGGAAAATATTTCTGGCTCCCGATCGTCTACCCTAACAACAGGACCAAAGGAGGCCCGAAATGAGATCCCGATTCTTTTATTTTTTTATAATTAAATTTTTGCTGACGCTTCTGCTGGCCGCGGCCGCGGTCATGCTCCTGTGGAACGCCGTCCTGCCCGGGGTCGTCCGCCTCGGGCCCGTGGGCTACTGGCAGGCCCTGGGGTTGCTGATACTTGGCCGGCTTCTGTTCGGCAGCCTGCCCTTCGCCGGCGGCCATCACCCCCTGGCCAGAGGCTGGCACTCCCTCTCGCACAACGAGCGCAGGAAAATATTCGACTGCTTCGGCCGCGGCTCCGGCGGGCGCCCCAGGGAATGGTTCGACGACTCCGGAAAAAATGACGGCGACTGGCATGGCGCGCATGACGGGCATGACGACCGGCATGGCGCGCATGACGGCCGCGGGTCCGGCCAGAGCCGTCATGGCTGCGGGCGGAATCGCGGGAGCGACCACCATCACGGCGGAGACACCCGTCCGGGCGGCGGCCATTATCCCGACGGCACCCCCCGCCCGGTCGGCGACTCCCGTCCCTGCCCCGGCGACCGTCCCCGCCCCGGTCAGGGACGACCCGACCACAGGGACGGCCGGGCCCCCCTCGACAAACTGGAGCCGAAGGACAAAGACGACCAAGACAAGCGGCCCTCCGGCACCAACCGGGCCGACGACGCGGGTCATGCCGAACGGACGGAGCAAACCAGCCGGACGAACCCGGCCGAAGGCTCCGAGCAGACGGCCAAACCCGGCCCCGGCGAGGACAAAGACTCCGGCCGGTGAGGCAGGGCGGCCGGCGGCGGAAGCCGGGAGCCGGACTTGAAAGCCCGGGGGCGACAACCGCGCCCCGGGCGGATTCAAACGTAATTTTCGCCGCCCCCGGCAGCGCCCGGGGGATGAAAAAAGGCTTCGGAGGAGAGACAGTGTCCCTTCCAGTGCCGGCGCCGGGGAGTTTGAAGACCATGAGCTCGGAGACCCGCCAGAACAGTCTCCTCAAGGCGATCAAGGATTGCCAGAGCCGGCTGAAGGGCTTCATCGCCAAAAGGGCGCCCTTCTCGGAGGTCGACGACATCTTCCAGGAGATCGTGGTCAACCTCTTCCGCGCGGACAGCCTCAGCGGACCGATCGAGGCGGCGGCCTCCTGGCTCTTTCGGGCGGCCAGAAACGAGATCATCGACCGCCGCCGCAAAAGCCGCGAGGAGCTCATTCTGGACGGCGTCGCCGAGGAGTCCTGGCTGGAGTCGGAGGAGATATCCGAGGTCATGCTCGCCGCCCCCGACAGCGCCGAGGACCAGTATCTGCGGAGTCTTTTCTGGGAGCGTTTTCACGAGGCCCTGGACGGGCTGCCCGAGGCCCAGAGGGAGGTCTTCGTCCAGACGGAGCTCAACGGCAAGAGCTACAACCAGCTGTCGGAGGAGCTTCAGGTCCCTGTCAACACCCTGCTCTCCCGGAAGCACAAGGCGGTCCTGTCCCTGCGGCTGAGCCTCGCCGAGCTCTACGAACTGATAGTCGGCCCCTAAACAAACCCCCGTCCCCCCTCTTTTTTTTCCGAAAATTTTAAACGTCACCGTTTCCGCGAAACAGTCCGCGGCCCGCGTCGCGCCATGAAGGCCAGGGACTTTTTTATGCCGAGTTTTCCAAGCGAAAGCAGGTTTACGAGAGCTCCCCAGAGTTTTTTTGGAGTGTCCGAGGGGGATTATTCCGGGCGGGAACTGGTCCCGACAGTCAAACGCGGGGCGAGGAGAAAGGCTGGCTCTTAAATATTGGCGGGACTGCGATTATCAGTCGGATGTGGGGGAGCCGTCCGGAGACGGCCGGGGAGGGGCCTTTCGCAAGGCGGGAAGACGTGCTATGCTGGGCGGGTCGGCGGCGCCGCGGCGGGCCGTCGGCAATATTACCGGCGTGTTACCGTCGCGCTACCGGGGGGCGGACCCCCCGAAAAAGGAGGAATCCGTGAGGCACTCAGTGAAAAAGTTCGAGGGCGTCTTCTATCGGGAGCGCAAGGCGCTCTTCAACGGACGGCCCGACCGAACGTTCGAAATCTGCTGGCGGGAGCGGGGCAGGAAGCGCTGGCTGACGGTCGGCCGCCTCAGCCTGGGCGTCACCGCCCAGACCGCCCACCAAAGACGGCTGGAGATCCTGGCCGCCCTGTCGCGGACGGCCGCCCCGGAGGCGGTCCCGATCCCGGCGACGGTCCCTGCCCCCGCGCCGACAAGGACCGAAAGGCCCCCGACAGTCGGGGAGGCGCTGGAAAACTATACTGCCTATAAACGACGAGTAAACCCGGAGTCAAGATTAGCACGTCCGTCGGCCGCCGTCAAGAAATTTTTTAAAGACATGGAGCTCGACGACGTCACCCCCGTCGTCCTGGAGCGCTATCAACAGGAGCGGCTCGCCATGGGCCGCCGCCCCTCGACCGTGAACAACGAGCTCGCCGCCCTCGCCGGGGCGTTCAGTCTGGCGATCAAATCCGGGCTGCGCAAGACGGCCAGCCCGGTCTCGGCCGCCGCCGGATACAGGCGGCTCCCCCCGAGGAACGCCGGGGAGCGCTGGCTGTCGCCCGACGAGGCCCGGCGGCTGCTGGACGCCCTGGCGGAGGCCTCCCCGCTCTGGCATGACGTCGCCGCCCTCAGCCTGGCGACGGGCATGAGACTCGGGGAGATCTACAAGCTCCGGGTCGGGGACCTGCGCCTGGACGCGGGAACGGCCGTCTTCACCGCCAAAAGCGGGGAGCGCGAGACGGTCCGGCTCGCCGGGAAGGCGGCCGGGATCCTGGCCGCCCGGTCCGAGGGCAAGCCGCCGTCCGGGCTCGTCTTCACCGGCCCGGACGGCGGCCGCGTCAAAAAAGCCACCCCGTTCACCAGGGTCGTCGGGAAGCTGGGATTCAACGACGGGATAACGGACAAGCGGCACAGGGTCTGGTTCCACACCCTGCGCCACACCTTCGCCTCCTGGCTGGTCCAG
>JAISET010000219.1 GCA_031264015.1 Deltaproteobacteria bacterium
GCTGGGTGGAAGCTCAAAAATTAACGCTTCGTGATGGTCATGTCCCGGCAGTTGATGATGTTGTTGAGCGCGCCAAAGATGTCTGAACTACTGAGTCGGCGCGGCGCGGGTCACTGCATCGCGGCGACCGCCAAGCTCGCCGGATGTAGCGTAAGCCTCGTCAAACTCGTATGGGCGCGGCGTTCCTTCTCTAAAGTGGAGGTTTTTACCAATCGGAGTTAGTTCTAAAGGAAAATCAAATTGTCATTGCCCAACCTTGGTATAAACAGCGAAAGCATACAGTTCGAGGTTGCCCTGGAGAAGCTGGGGCAAAGCAAACAGCTTTTCATACAGGAGATCGGAAAGGAAAAGGAAAAACCTGTACCTTCACTTGCCTATATCCAGTATTGCGAGTCAAGAAAATCGATTATCGACGATTTGCAAGACACGCTCGATCCCAACGACAGGGACACAATATTGAAAATTTTGGAAGATAGTCCGGCGTTCGTGGTTCCCCGTGGTTGAGGCATACCAACCTCTGGGCGATGCCAAGGTGTCGGAGATCGTGCGGGCGTACTACGAAAAACGCGCAGCCCGGACCAAGCCGCAAAACGAGCCGGTCATGGTGTTGATCGGCGCACAGCCGGGCGCGGGGAAAAGCCGTGCGGCTACGATGATGCGCGCTGAACTGTCGATGCGCGGCGGGTATGTCCATGTCGATGCGGACAGGATGCGCGAGGAAATCAACACTCAGGGCGCCAGGCCGAGTTCCCAGGAAACCCAGATGGACGCCGGGAAGCTGGCGCAGGCCCTGCGCGCGCAAGCCATGACCGGAAGGCGGAACGTCTTGGAGGAAGGCACGTTTCGAGATTCGAGGCTCGCCGCCGAATTCATCGGGACGGTGAAGAAAGCTGGCTACAGAATGGAAATGGTGGCCGTGGCGATCCCGCGCGAGGAAAGCCTGCTGGGGATTTACCAACGCTACGAATACCAGCACCAGACGAACGTCGACAATCCGCGGTTCGTGGAAGAGTCCTACCACGACGCCGCCATGGGCGGCTTTGAGAGGAACCTTGCCGAGAACGCAGGACGGTTTGCCCGTGTGCGGATCGTGAACCGCGATTGCCAAGTGCTATTCGACAGCGCCAGGCAGCCCGGCCTGTCGGCTATCGAAGCCCTGAAAGATGCGCAACGCCTCGATGGCTAGCGCCTGGCCGCCATCACGGAGTCCTGGCGGCGCGTGCGGGAACAAGCCGAAGGGCGCGGCGCTGACGCGCCCTATCTGCAGGCGGTCAGGCGGCACGAGGAACGTACCGCCACAATGCTCGATTTGGCCGATTCCGCGCAAAACGTGGATCTCGGAAGACAAGGGAAAGAGCAGACCAAGGCGCAATCCAAGACCTCGCCAAAGAAGAATATGGGGTGGCTTTGAATCATTTCCTCGAACAAAGAAAAAACGAGCCGGGGATGAACTATCAAAAACTGGCCGTGATTCGCGCAGGGATAGAGAAGGCGATTGATGAGAAGGTGGGAAAGCATCCTGCCGGGAAAAGCCTTGCGCCAAAAAAACCCAAGAACGAGCCGGAGCTAGAGCGCTGACCGGCGTCGGCCGGCACTAAACCCCCCAGCCCCACCCTCGACCGCGCCGCAGGACGGCGCGGCCCCGTGAGGGGGCGTCGCAAGTGACGGGGACGGCCACCCCCCCCCACGTTCGATTCCGACGCTTTACCGCTGGGTGCCTGCGTCCTTCATAGTCCTTGCGCAATCGTTCCAGAGACGCTGGAAAGAGCCTAAATTACAAGCGGACGGACGTAAGGACAGATAAATTTATAGGAGCGACGGACAGAGGGAAGAAATTAAAATATGATTGTTCGAGGATTGTTCGAGGATTGTTCGATGTTGTTTGAGGAAAGTAAGTTATAAGTAACGGATTGTCGACACTAATGGTCTTTTATGCGGGCGATTAGCTCAGTTGGATAGAGCGTTGGTCTCCGGAACCAAAGGCCGCGCGTTCGAGTCGCGCATCGCCCACCACTTTTTTCCGTCGGACGATTTTTATATGCCCGGGCGTATGATTTTATCTAATTTCGCCTGACTTCTGATCACGGCCCGCGATCATTGCCAAAACAGTTTTTCGTCCGGCGGGGTTCTCCCGTCCGGCGCCGCCCGCCGCCAATCGTCGCGGCGGGTTTTTTTCTCCGGCCTTTTCAAAACCTCCTCAAGCCTCGTCAAGCCGCTCAAGCTCTTTCAGACTATTCCAAACTTTTCTTAATTATCCGGGACTTGTCGGAACTTTTTGGGGTCGGCCCGGGCTTTCGGCAAAGTCGGCCGGGACCCGCCGGGCCTCTCACAGCCCCTTGGCGTCCTCCCAGCGCTGCGCCTGCATGTAGAGCCTGCTCAGGTTGCCCTTGGCCTCGCCGCTGGCCGGGTCGTAGGCCAGGAGGCGCTTGAAGACGGACTCGGCCTTGTCGGTCTCGCCGAGCTTGTCGAGGATGAAGCCCAGGTTGGTCAGGGCCGTCCGGTTGTAGGGGTCGCGGGAGAGGACCTTGTGCAGGCACTTCTGCGCCTCCTCGAGGTCGCCCCGCCCGTAGGCCGTCCGGGAGTCCTTCAACATGGCCCGCAGGTCGACCCGGACGGAGCGCTCGGCCTCGCTCAGCGGCACCGGGCGGTAGACCGAGAAGCGGGGGTGCAGGGGCTCGCCCCGGGAGTAGAAATAGAAGTGGCTGGCCGCCGCCTCGTGTCCGGCCGTCTCGTCGAGGGGGTATTTGTTGTGGACGAAGCCGGCCAGAGACCAGTCGGGGCGGTACTTGTCCGCCCAGTTGGTGAACTTGTGGGCCGGCGCCTTCTTGTCCGCCCCCAGGGGCAGGTCGGAGTTGCTGGCGTAGACGACCACGTACCTGACGGCCAGCTTGAAAAGGTGGTCCATGTAGGTGTTGAAGACGGCGTCCCCGGCCAGGTGTCCGACGACCCCGACGGAGAGCGCCGCGTGGGCCAGGGGCGGGATGTCCTGCTTCCAGCCGGCCGGGGCGTAGGGCAGGAACTGCTTGCCCGGCTGGCCCTCGAACCTCTTGCGGCAGGCCTCCAGGTTCGCGGGGACGACGTCGAAGCCGAAGTAGGGGTTGAAGTTCAGGCGGGCGGCCAGGTCCCCGGTCCCGCAGCCCAGCTCCACGGCGCTGGGAACGTTGTGTTTTTCGGCGAAATCATTTATTATTTCTGCCTTGAAGACGGCCAGCCGGTCGCCGGCCTCCTCCGCCTGTCCCGCAGGCCCGTCCTGGGCGCCGGGCTTTTGATCACGGTCCTTGGTCTCGGCCATGCCCTCTCCTTTTTCGACTGGATTAAAAGTCCCAGCCGTCTCCAAAAAATCAGCCCGACACAAACCCGCTCGTAATTTCTGCGGCCAGCCGGCGGGAAATTGCGGCAGAACCGCTCAAACAGCTGGAAAAAACACATGTCCAAAGAGTACAATGTAGGCGTCCTCGGAGCGTCAGGCGCCGTCGGCCGGGAGATGCTCGACTGCCTGGTCGAGCGCGGCTTCCCCTTCAAGGAGGTCAGGGCTCTGGCCTCGGAGCGCTCCGCCGGCGAGAAAATAGACTTTGACGGCGGCCAGTTGACCGTCCGGGAGGTCGGCCCGAACTCGTTCGAGGGCCTCGATCTGGCCATTTTCTCCGCCGGGGCCGGGGCCAGCGCCAAGTTCGCCCCGATCGCGGCCAGGGCCGGGTGCCCCGTGGTCGACAACTCCTCCAACTGGCGCATGGACCCTAGGGTACCCCTGATCATCCCCGAGGTCAACCCCGGGGCCCTGAGGAGGCACAAGGGCATCATCGCCAACCCCAACTGCTCGACCATCCAGATGCTGGTGGCCCTGAAGCCCATCTACGACGCGGTCGGCATCAGGCGCATCGTCGTCTCCACCTACCAGTCCGTCTCCGGGACCGGCCAGAAGGGGATCGAGGAGCTGGCCGCCCAGACGAAGGACCTTTTGAGCGGGGTCGACGCCGAGATCAGCGTCTACCCGCACCGCATCGCCTTCAACTGCCTCCCCCACATCGACTCCTTCACCGACAACGGGTACACCAAGGAGGAGATGAAGATGGTCAACGAGACGGTGAAGATCTTCGACGACAAGACCGTCAGGGTCTCGGCCACCTGCGTCAGGGTCCCCGTCTTCTACGCCCACTCGGAGGCCGTCTGGATCGAGACCGGCAGGCCCCTCTCGCCCGAGGCGGCCCGGGAGCTGATGAGCCGGGCGCCCGGCATCCTGGTCGTCGACGACCCGGCCGGCAACGCCTACCCCCTGGCCTCGGCGGCCTCGGGCCGCGACGAGGTCTTCGTGGGCCGCGTGCGCCAGGACATCTCCTGCGAAAACGGCCTCGCCATGTGGATCGTGGCCGACAACATCCGCAAGGGCGCGGCCACCAACGCTGTCCAGATAGCGGAGCTGATGATCCGCGACCCCGGGCTGATGAAGACCGACTGGACGGACTGAGGCCCCGGGCGTTCGGAAACCGGCCGGGCCGGCTGAAGATTTCAGACTTCGTCCCGAGACCTGTCCCAAAACTTTGTCTTTTGGCCGGCCCGGCCGGTATAATAATCGAGACCCCGGCGGGCCCGGGCGCAATTGATCGCCGAAACTTTTCCCGGCCCGTCAATAATTTAACTGTGCCGAACGCCCTCGCTGCGTCCGGGCGTCCGGACGAACAGGCGTTTTTTCCGGCGCCCGTCCTTGCTTCCGGCGCCCGTCCTTGCTTCCGGCGCCCGTCCTTGCTACCGGGGCCCGTCCTTGCTTCCGGGGCCGTCGTTTTCCCCGGGCCCTCCCGCCTGTCTTTGGCGTCGCTTTCGGCCCGCGAAGCGGGGGAGGTTCATATTTAGAGTCTCCATATTCCCATAGGAGGATTCCATGGCTTGGTCTAATCAGTCCAAAGAGTACCAGAAGGTTCTGGAAATTGGTCGTCCGCCCAACATCGCCGCCCTCTTTCCCAACTCCAAAGGCCTCATAGTCAGCGGCAAGTACATCGACCGAGCCTTGATGGCCAAGGGCGGGGCCATGACCATCGCGGCTAACGGTCGCAACCATCTCATCATCAGGGGCGTCCTGGCCGCGGCCCAGAGGGCCGACGCCGCCGTCATCATCGAGATCGCCAAGAGCGAGGGAGGCTCCAGCTTCTATTGCGCCGTCAACTACTGGAACATGGCCCGCCAGGTGGACCAGCTCCTCAACGAGATGGGGCTGACCGTCCCGGTGGCCATCCACGCCGACCATTACGGCATCAAGAACGAGAAGGACCTGGTCAGGGCCAAGGTCGAGGTGCCGACCATGTTCGAGGCCGGCATCACCTCCATCGCCATCGACGCCTCCCACCTGCCCGACGAGCAGAACCTCCTGGCCTCCATCGCCGTCAACCCGTTCATCCCCAAGTGGAGCGGGCTGGAGTGCGAGGTGGGCGAGATCAAGGGCGACGTCGGCCTCTCCACCCCCCAGGAGGCCCTCTTCCTGGTCCAAGGCCTCAACGCCCGGGACATCCATCCCGACTGGATCGCCCTCAACAACGGCACCACCCACGGCATCCAGGCCTCCAGCGCCGGCATCCAGGTGGGCCTGACGGCCGAGATCCACAAGGCCGTGGCCCCCTACGGCCTCTCCGGGGCCCAGCACGGCACCAGCGGCAACTCCTCCGACCGGCTCAGGGAGATCGCCCAGAAGACCCGCACCACCAAGGCCAACGTGGCCACGGCCCTGCAGATGGTCTCCTGGGGCGTCCAGATCGACGACTACGGGAACGCCCAGCTTAAGGACGGCGCCCTGGTCAAGGTCCCCGGGCAGGGCGTCACCGAGGAGCTCTGGGCCGAGATGGTCGCCTACGGCGAGGAGAGGAAATACAAGGCCGGGGACACCAAGAGCCTCAACCTGCCCTTCGAGAACAAGATCATGTCCCAGCCCAAAGAGATCCGCGAGCGCATGGTCAAGGGCGTCGAGGACTTCGTCCACAAGCTCCTGACCAAGGTCTTCTCCGCCGACGGCACCGCCCCCCTGGCCTACGACGCCATCATGAAGGCCAACGGCTACGACCCCGGCCCCAAGGCCGCCCGCCTGGAGGACCCGGCCCAGTGGACCGACGCCAAGATCGCGGAGAGGGCCGCCAAGCTGAACACCGACAAGGGCCCCGCCGGCAACTTCGACGACTGATTAGTCCCCATGCCGCCGGGGCCTCCTGTCCGTCGTTTTGACCGGCTGTCCGTCCGGCGGGCGCGGAGGAGGTCTTTTTGGTGATTAATAGATTCTTTTGGCGATTATTTGGTTTCTTTGATAATTAGCTATTCTTTATAGTTTCTTCTCTCTCTAAAAAACCATCCGGGAGCTTGTCGCCCGGGTGGTTTTTTATGATCGGGAGCGAATGTTCCTGTCAGGACAGGTTTCCTGGCTGGTCGATCAAGCGGATATCGCCATTTTTTCGTCCATAAAAAATCCCCTGGGTAGCAAGTATCCAGGGGATTTTTTATTCTGACAGACAAAAAAAATCGTGAAATATAAACAAGAATAATAAGTAATAATAAGCACCAATAAACAGTTAGTTAATAGATGTATAAATAATAATAGATGAACATTACCTAAAAATATAATTAAAGTACAATAATTAATAATTATTATGCAATTTTATAAATAAAGACTTATAATATTCTAATTGCATGTGTCTTTTGCTGTTTA
>JAISET010000223.1 GCA_031264015.1 Deltaproteobacteria bacterium
TTGACAGTGCGATTCCTGTTCCAGTGAGGGACATACTTGGTCTTCAGGAAAGCGTTGCCGGACTCGATGTCCGTGACCCCATGAACCCTCATGAGCTTGACCAGTCTGTCCTGGGCGGTACCGAAGCTCCGCTCGACCCGGCCCTTGGCCTCCGGTGAACCGGCGAAGATCATCCTGACCCCCAACTCGGCAAGGGCCCTCTGGATCTGGGTCTTAAACTTCTTCATGTCGGCCTCAGAAATGGCCCTGTCGTGGTCACCAGAGCGCTCGTCGGACTTGGGCGGGGTGTTGACCCTGAAGTGGCTCGCCCGGTCCGTGTAGGCAGCGAGAGGGAGCCCATGGAGCTCGAACCAATTCTTCAGGCAGTCCATGTTGGTCAGGGTGCTGTCAGCGTCGTAGAACTTGGCGAAGGCGATGCTGGTGGCGTCGTCAATGATGCACAGCAAGTACGCCTTCGGCCTGTCCTCCCCGAACCAATGGTGGAACGAGGTGTCCATCTGCACCATCTCGCCGAAGCAGGCCTTTCTTTCACGCCGGCGGCGGTGAGGCGCCTTTTTGATTGCAGGACTCCTCAGCCCCTTTTTCGAGAGAAGCCGTCTGATTGTCTCTCTGCTCATGACGATGTCGTGGAGGTCTTCAAGAACCTCGCTGAAGAGTTGGGGTCCGAAGTCTCCGTAGGTGCTCTTGTAGAGTTCCTCGACCTCGTCCGCTATTTCCTTCTTGGTTGCGTTATGTGGAGTGGAACCAAGATTGCCGTGAAGCAACCCCTGCGCTCCCTCCTCCCGATAAGCAGTGACCAGGCGCTGCACCTGGCGAGTGCTGATACCAAGCTCCTTGGCGGCGTCCTCATAACGCATGTAGCCGTCAGATGCAGAGCTGATGATCTTCAGCTTACGTTGAGCTTGGGCAGACAGAATGATGCTGCCGGGGTCGTAGCCTGGACCCGGTGGTCTTTTTTCCATGGATTCTCTCCTCCGTGCGACGAGAAAAAATTAAAGGCTACGGAGAGAATACAGGACATTTTCGCTGTGCGCTAAAAAAATTTTTCGGAGGTGCATTTAAAAATTTATTTATATGACATTGCCAGAAAGCGAATTCATAATATTGTGAAAATACAAGCGATATTATAAATTGAGTAAAAATTATTTATAAGCAATTGAGTAAATTCTAATAGTTGGCACAAATCTTGCTAAGTATATGTTGGTACGATTATTGCTTATTGGGCAAATTGCATAGGACATTTTCGCTGTGCCCTTAAAAAGTTTGGACATTTTCGCTGTGCGCTTAACTCGTTATTTGTGACTCATTTACTTAATTTTTTTGCCCCCGTTAATTTTCTTTTTTTAGAAAGTGGATAAATAATTGCGTTATTTGATGATGGGAAAAAAATGACACTTTTTGCCTAGACGAGCTTAATATTGGCATGAAAATTGCTGGGCTTAGAAAATTTAAAAAAAACTAAATTGATACTGTTTGAAGTTAATATTGGCATAATAATTGCTTTGGCCTTTTTTCAGTGCCTCTCTTATGTGATTTTATTTGGGATGTCTTCACCTCATCCCCTTTTTAAAGGAACTAGGACATTTTCGCTGTGCGCTTAAAAAGTAGAAAAAAAGATACATTAGTCACTCTCTCTAGGAACAGGACATTTTCGCTGTGCTCTTAACCCAAATCAGGACGTTTTCGCTGTGCACTAAACAGGACATTTTCGCTGTGCTGTAACAGGAAACGAACGCCGCGGGCATGTTCATAACTGGTGACATAATGAAAATTATTTCAATAAAGGGGAATAAAGATCAATAAGGTCAATAAAAGTTAATCAAAGCAAGTTTAAATGGCGATTTGATATATAAAAGACCATTAATCATATATTTTTATGCTTAATAGTTTTTATAATAATGAAAAAATCATATAATAAATTTATAGTAAATTAATATTATATTTTATTTTATTATCTTTTAATAAATTTAATTCTCTTGTAGACCATAATTGACCAATTGCTTTTCTTCCTGATTCCGTCACCAGCCGGCCCGACGGAATCAGGATTTTTTTTCCCCCCGCCCCGCCGCCGCCATTTTTAACGACGCTTGTCGCCAGGCCGTCCGAAAGTTCCTTTTTCGGCCCCGTTAGCACATTTTCGGCCGTCCGAGCGTTGACAGCGGGGGCGATTGTCCCTATCATGGTCTCGAGTTTGTTCGCAAGCCGTCTTTCCAACACAAAAAATCGTCGGCGTCCGCCTTCAGCCCGTCAAGTGTCCTCCCACGAGAACGAAGCCCGTCAGAATTCCGGATTGGCGGGTGTCGGACGACGACGGGACTCTTGAAGAAAAATCGAGTTTCTCAGCATGCTTCGCCCGGTCGACGCGCCGCCTTTTTCCTCACCACAACCGCGCCTCCGGCCAATCACGGGCCGATCCGGGCCGGGCCGCTTTCACCGACGCCCAAACTTGCGGGGGATTTAATGCTGGACTTAAGCATAGTCGTTCCTATTTATAACGAGGAAAAAACCGTCCCGGCCTACATGGAGACCGTCCGCCCCATCGTGGAGGGGATCACCGAAAACTACGAGATCATTTTCGCCATGGACCCGTCCGGCGACAGGACCGAGGAGATCGTCCTGGCCGAGAGGGAGAAAAACAAGCGGGTCAAGCTCCTGAAATTCTCCCGCCGCTTCGGCCAGCCGGCCGCCACCTGGGCGGGCCTCGCCTACTCGACGGGCAGGGCCGCGGTGGTCATGGACGGCGACCTCCAGGACCCGCCGTCCCTCATCCCGGAAATGTACCGCGTCTGGAAGGAGGAGGGCTACAAGGTCGTCATTCCCCAGCGCATCAGCCGGGAGGGGGAGAACGTTCTGAAAAAGGCCACGGCCTACATCGGCTACTGGCTGATCAACAAGACGGCCGTGGTGGAGATCCCCCGCAACGCCGGCGACTTCCGCCTGATGGACCGCCGGGTGGTCGACGAGCTGTTGAAACTAAACGAGAGCCACGGGTACATCCGCGGCCTCACGGCGGTGGTCGGCTTCAAGACCAAGCTGCTGCCCTTCGACCGCCTGGCCCGCCACGACGGCAGGACCAAATACAACCCTTTCACGGGGAGCGTCCTCATCGCCTTCAACGGGATAGTGGCCTTCTCCGGGGCCCTGCTCAGGTACACCGGCATCGCCGGGTTCTGCATGGCCGCCCTGTCCATCTTCGCCGCCATGTTTCTTTTTCTGGGCAAGGCCTTTCATTTTTACGATTTCGCCACCGGCCTGGCCACTTTGGGCGTGCTCCTTTTGTTTCTGACCGGCTGCCAGCTGGTGGGCATGGGCATCCTGGGGGCCTACATCGGCAGGATCTACGAGGAGACGAAGATGAGGCCCAAGTTCATCGTCGACGAGGCCTGGGGTTTCGAGGACCGGGAGGAAAAAAAGCCCGGCGGCGGCAAGGCGCCGTCATGATAATCACCAGATCCCCCCTGCGTATCAGCCTTGGCGGCGGCGGCACCGACCTCCCCTCATACTACAGGGAGCAGGGAGGGGGCTTTCTGCTGGCTGGCGCCATCAACAAATATGTCTACGTGACCGTTCTGCGCCCGTTCACCGAAGGCATCTACCTCAAATACTCGCAGCTGGAAAACGTCAAAACCGTCGGCGAGGTCCAGCACAGGCTTATCCGCGAGGCCCTGGCCATGCTGGGGCTCAAAACCCCGCAGATAGAGATCACCACCCTGGCGGACATCCCGGCGGGCACCGGCCTGGGCTCCTCCGGCTCCTTCACCACGGCGCTGTTGAAGGCCCTCCACGCCCACCGCCGCCACATCCTGCTGCCGGAGGACCTGGCCGAGAAGGCCTGCCACATCGAGATCGAGCGCCTGGGCGAGCCCGTGGGCAAGCAGGACCAGTACATCGCCGCCTACGGGGGGCTGACCTGCTTCACCTTCAACCCGGACGACACGGTGGAGGCCAGGCCCCTGGCCCTGCCCATCGACGCCCTCTTCGAACTGGAGGACAACCTGCTGCTGTTCTTCACCGGCTACACCCGCTCGGCGGGCGAACTCTTGCAGGACCAGCACTCCCGCTCGCAGAAAAACGACCCGGCCATGCTTGAGAACCTCCACTACGTCAAAGATTTGGGCTTTCGCAGCAAGGAGCGCCTGGAGAGGGGCGACGTCGCCGGCTTCGGAAAGCTCATGCACGAGCATTGGGAGAACAAGAAGAAGCGCTCCGGGGGCATGTCCAACGAGCGCATCGACCACTGCTACGAGGTGGGCCGCCAAAACGGCGCCGTGGGCGGCAAGCTGGTCGGGGCCGGGGGCGGCGGGTTTCTCATGTTTCTGGCCGAGGACAAGTCCAGGCTGCGCAAGGCCATGCTCCAGGAAGGCCTCGAGGAGCTGCGCTTCAGCTTCGACTTCGAGGGCACCAAGGTGGTCCTGAGTTGACCGCGCCGCCCGTGGCCCTGCTGGCGGGCGGCCTGGCCACCCGGATGGGCGCCAGGTGCCGGGAGACCCCCAAGGCCCTGCTGGAGGTCGCGGGCGTCCCCTTCGCCCATCGCCAGCTCGAGCTGCTGAAAAAAAACGGCCTGGAAAAAGCGGTCTTTTTGGCGGGCTTTTTGGGCGGGATGATCCAAGAAAGCGTCGGCGACGGCTCCCGGTTCGGCCTGTCCGTCGGCTACAGTTTCGACTGGCCGGATCTGTTGGGGACCGGCGGCGCCATAGTCAAAGCCCTGCCTCTTCTGGGCGAGAAATTCATGGTCCTGTACGGGGACAGCTACCTGGACATTGACTACCGGGCGGTCGCCAAGGCTTTTGCCGACTCCGGAATGCCGGCCCTGATGACCGTCCATCAAAACGATGACAACTACGACCGCAGCAACGTCGTCTTCGAGGACGGGCGGATAAGACTGTACGACAAAATGAACCGCTCGGCGGCCATGCGCCATATAGACTACGGCCTCGGCTGTTTCCAGGCCGCGGCCTTCGAGGGGCGCTCGGGGAAATTCGACCTGGCCGACGTCTACCGGGACCTCTCCGTCGAGGGCCGCCTGGCGGGATACCTGGCGGAAAAACGGTTTTACGAGATAGGCTCCCCCGGGGGGCTGGCCGAGCTGGACGCCCTCTTCAGAGCCGGGAAATCCGGGGCGCGGGCGCCGCGGGGGCGCGATGTTTCAGAGGGCGATTAATCTTGTCTTTGATTTAATGAGCCACAAAAGGACCGACGACATCCGCGGCCAGACTTTCCGCCAAATTATCAGCGGTTCCATGGCCACGGCCGCCGACCTGCTGGTTTTCAAGCTCTGCCTGGTCCTGGGCGTCCACGTGCTCTGGGCGCCGGTCGTCGCCTCGACCGTCGGCATGCTCGTCAACTTCGTCGTCGCCAGGCGCTTTGTCTACGGCGAGACGGAAAGACAAAAAAAGAGCGCCCGGCTGCAGTTCGCCCTCTACGTGCCGTCCGCCGCGGTGAGCATCGCCCTCACCCAGCTGATTTTGCTGGTCTTCAGCATTATTTTAAGCTTCGACCCCATGGTCGTGAAGATAGTCTCCGTCCCCCTCGTCTTCGTCTGGACGCTTCTGAGCGGGAAATATCTGATCTTCACCAAAAAGAAGAAAACCGGCGACGACGAGCCGCCCGCCGGGGACAGTCAGGAGAGCGTCGGGGAGGGCGCGGATCGGGAAGATAATAGTCGGAGGCCGCCAGACCGACAAAACATACCATGAACCGTCCGGCCAAAAGAGAAAAACAAACCGTCTTGTTGGCCGGGGACCGCAAACAATATATAATGCATCGTAATGGTGAGACATGAGCTTTAGTTCCGACTTTTTGCAGGAAGCAAAAAAAATCATCGACTCCCTGCCCGAGTCCAAGCTGGAGGGCATGGCCCAAAAACTCTGCGAGGTCAGGTCCCGGGGCGGGAGGCTGTTCATCCTGGGGGTCGGGGGATCGGCGGCCTCGGCGTCGCACGCGGCCAACGATTTCCGCAAGATCTGCGGGATCGAAGCCTACGCGCCCACGGACAACGTCGCCGAGCTCACGGCCAGGACCAACGACGAGGGCTGGCCGACCGTCTTCGCCGAATACCTCAAGGTCTCGCGGCTGGGGGCGAACGACGCCGTCCTGGTCTTCTCGGTGGGCGGCGGCAGCCTGGAAAAGAACGTCAGCCTCAACCTGGTCAGGGCCCTGGAGCTGGCCCGGACGGCCCGCTCGACAATCTTGGGAGTGGTGGGCCGCGACGGCGGGCACACGGCCAGGGTGGCCGACGCCTGCGTGATCATCCCCGCCGTCAACCCGGACCGCGTGACCCCGCACACGGAGGCCTTTCACGGGGTCGTCTGGCACCTCCTGGTCAGCCACCCGCTGCTCAAGGCCAGCCCGACCATGTGGGAAAGCGTCAAGTAGGGGCGGCATGATCCCGGTCGGCAAGGTCCGGCCGGCCGCTCGAGGACGACGCGCGCCGGAAAAAATAGGCTCGCAAATGAAAAACACCCGCGGGCAACATCAAAATGTCAATCAACGCAAAATAACGCGAAAAGTAAATTACCGCGACAATATTCCCGCGCGACCGAAAAAATAAATGACAAACTCGGGACGGAACAACCTTCATGCCGCCAAGACAAGCAGTATTTTTTGACCGGGACGGGGTCCTCAACCAGGCGGTGGTCGCGGACGGCCGGCCCAGTCCTCCGGCCGACGCCGAGTCCCTGGTCGTCACGCCGGGGGCGAGGGGGCTTCTTTGGGAATTGAAGGAGCTCTGCTTCCTTTTAATCTGCGTCACCAACCAGCCCGACATCGCCAGGGTGACCAGGACCGCCGCAGACGTCGAGGCCATGAACAGAAAGGTGAGCTTCGCCCTGGCCCTGGACGACCTCTACTGCTGCCCCCACGACGGGCCGGACAACTGCCAGTGCCGCAAGCCGAAACCCGGGATGATCCTCGCCGCGGCCGACAAATGGGGCGTGGACCTGCCCGCCAGCTGGACGGTGGGCGACAGGGCCGGGGACATAGCCGCGGGCAGGGCCGCCGGCACCAGGACCATTTTTCTAGACTTCGGCTACCGGGAGCCCGGCCCGGACCCCCCCGCCGACCACACCTGCCGGAACCTGGCCGAGGCCGTCCGCATAATCAAGGAAGCGAGCGCGTCCGATGAAACTCTTAAAAGATTTGAAGGTGAAGTTGTACGCTGACGGCGCCAACAAGGCCGAGATGCTGGAAATGTACAAAAACCCGCTGATCAGGGGGTTCACCACCAACCCCACCCTGATGCGCAAGGCGGGCGTCGCCGACTACCAGGCTTTCGCCAGGGAAATGATCGCCGCCATCCCCGACCTGCCCATCTCCTTCGAGGTCTTCTCCGACGAGTTCGACGAGATGGAGAGGCAGGCCAGACTGATCGGCGGCTGGGGCGGGAACGTTTTCGTCAAGATCCCGGTGACCAACAGCCGGGGTGAGTTTTCCGGGCCCCTGGTCAAAAGCCTGGCCGCGGCGGGCGTCCGCCAGAACGTCACCGCCCTGACCACCCCGGCCCAGGTCAGGGACGTGGCCGCCTGCCTGGCCGGGGGCCCGGAGGCCTACGTCTCGGTCTTCGCGGGCAGAATCGCCGACACCGGCGTCGACCCCGTCCCCCGGATGGCCGAGTCCGTGGCCCTGCTGGCTCCCCATCCGCGGCTGGAGCTGATCTGGGCCTCGCCCAGGGAGCTGTGGAACGTCTTTCAAGCCGACGCCGTGGGCTGCCACATCATCACCGCCACCGGCGACATCCTGAAAAAGCTGCCCCTGGTCGGCAAGGATCTGACGGAGTACTCCCTGGACACCGTCAAAATGTTCAAGAACGACGCCGAGGCGGCAGGTTATCGGCTGTAGCCGCGGCCGCTTGTCCGGGGGGCGGAGCCGGTGACGACGCCCGGCGGGGAAAACAAAGGCGGCCCGGCGGCCAGGGGCCAGGGCGCCTTTGGAAACAGCGGCTGAAATCGGCATGTTGGAGGACAAAACCATCCAAAGGCAACGCCAGTCGTTAAAACTATCGCTTGAAGACGACTTCGGGAAGTCCCCTTTCGCAGTCGGCCAGGGGGGGCGCGGGGGCGTCCGCCTCAATGATTCCGGCGGTTTGTCCGGACGGCGATCTTTTTTTCGCGCTCCGTTTGTCTTCAAGCCGCCTTCTTTTCTTCTCCTTTTTCTTCTCCTTTTTCTTCTCCTTTTTCTTCTCCTTTTTCTTTCCTTTTTCTTTCCTTTTTCTTTCCTTTTTCCTATTTTTTCCAGTTGTTTCCACATTTTTACCATATCTCCCCCCCCCGACGCTCCGCCGCCCCCGTCCCCGCCCCCCCGCCGACAGGCCCCCGGCCGCCGTTCGTTCCCCGCCGTCGTCGGGACGGCGCGGCCTTGCGGAGGAGTGCCGCCGCGGCTTGAAAATCACCATAAATTATGCTAAATAAACTCAGCCCGCCCCGTCGCCGGCGGTTTGCCGGAAGATCGCGCGGCCTCCCCAAAACAAACGCCCTCCCGCCCCGGGCCGGCCGCTCCCGGCCGGCCAAATTTTTGTCCGAGACCGACGCCGTCCCCGGGCGCGCCCGTCAAAACACCCGCCAAAGCAATTTTGGCCACCCTTTGTGGGCTCATATGCTACCTGCCTCACTAAAACTTACCAAAGCAGCCCTGACCCTGGACGACGGAGCCGTCTTCGAGGGTTATTCCGTGGGCCAGATCCCCGAGGCCGGCGGCGAGGTGGTCTTCATCACCGCCATGAGCGGGTACCAGGAAGTCCTGACCGACCCCTCCTACCACGGCCAGATAGTGGTCTTCACCGCGGCCCACGTGGGCAACTACGGGACCAACCCGGGCGTGGACCAGGCCCCGAGGACCCACGCCGCGGGCGTCGTCTTCCACGAGCTCTGGCTGCCGGAGGTGGACCACTGGCTGAGCGAGAAGACGCTCCCCGAGTACATGGGCCTCCACGGTCTGGCCGGACTGACCGGGGTGGACACCAGGGCCCTGACCCTGCACCTGCGCAACAAGGGCGCCAGAAACGGGCACGTCGGCCCCCTGAACCAGGGGCTTTTGTCCAGCGCCAAAGCCCGGGCCCTGCCCCAGATGACCGGGCTGGACCTGGCCAGACGGGTCACCTGCGAGAAGGCCTACGGGCTCCCGGCCGTCAAAATCCCCGGGGGGCCGAAAAAAACCATGCCCGTGGCCGTCCTCGACCTGGGGGTGAAAAAGTCCATTCTGGACCAGCTGCGCTCGCAAAATTTGGAGCTGACCGTCTTTCCGGCCGAGACGCCGCCGGAGGAGATCGAGAAATGCTCCCCCGGGGGCCTGTTTCTGACCAACGGCCCGGGCGACCCGGCCGCCTGCGACTACGCCGTCGAGCTGGTCAAAAAATATCTGGGCAGGCTTCCCGTCTTCGGGATCTGCCTCGGACACCAGATCATGGGCCTGGCCTCGGGGGCGTCGACCTACAAGCTGCCCTTCGGGCACCACGGCCTCAACCATCCGGTGCGCGACTCCCGCACCGGCCGCATCTGGCTCACCTCGCAAAACCACGGCTTCTGCGTGGCCCCCGACAAGCTCCCGCCCTCGGTCAGGGCCAGCCACTGGAACATCAACGACGACACCGTCGAGGGTCTGGAGTGGACGGACAAGCCGGCCTTCTGCGTCCAGTTCCACCCAGAGGCCTCGCCGGGGCCACACGACGCGCAGGGCCTGTTCGGCAGATTCAGGGTCATGCTGGAGGACTTCCATGCCTAGAAGAGACGACCTGGAAACCATCATGATCTTCGGCTCCGGGCCCATCGTCATCGGGCAGGCCTGCGAGTTCGACTACTCGGCCACCCAGGGCTGCAAGGCCTTGAAGGAGGAGAAGTACCGTCTGGTGCTTTTGAACTCCAACCCCGCCACCGTCATGACCGACCCGGAGTTCTCCGACCGCACCTACGTGGAGCCCATGACCCCCGAGGTGGCGGCGGACATCATCGTCAAGGAACACGTCGACGCCATCCTGCCCACCCTGGGCGGACAGACGGCCCTGAACCTGGCCATGGAGCTGCACGCGCGCGGCTACATGGACCCGGGGGTCAGGATGATCGGCTCCACCCCCGAGGTCATCGAGATCGCCGAGAACCGCAGCCGGTTCAGGGAGACCATGACCCGCCTGGGCCTCGACATCCCCGTCAGCGGCCTGGCCTCCACGGTGGAGGAGGCGGTGGAGATCGCCAAAAAGACCAGGTTTCCGGCCGTCATCCGCCCGTCCTTCACCCTGGGCGGCACCGGCGGCGGCGTGGCCTATAATTTGGACGAGCTGACGGAGCTCGCCTGGCGGGGGCTGACCGCCTCGCCCATCCGGCAGATTTTGGTGGAGGAGTCGCTGATCGGCTGGAAAGAGATGGAGCTCGAGATGATCCGCGACCTGGCCGACAACGCCATCATCGTCTGCGGCATCGAGAACGTCGACCCCATGGGCGTGCACACCGGGGACTCCGTCACCGTGGCCCCCATCCAGACGCTGACCGACGTCGAGTACCAGGCCATGCGGGACGAGTCCCTGAGGGTGGCCAGGGCCGTCGGCCTCAACGGGGGCTGCAACATCCAGTTCGCCATCAACCCGAAGACAGGCAGGCGCGTGGTCATCGAGATGAACCCCAGAGTCTCCCGCTCGTCCGCCCTGGCCTCCAAGGCCACCGGCTTCCCCATCGCGCGGGTGGCCTCCAAGCTGGCCGTGGGCTACACCCTGGGGGAGCTCAAAAACGGCATCACCGGCAAGTCCGCCTGTTTCGAGCCCGCCCTGGACTACTGCGTGGTCAAGGCGCCGCGGTTCAATTTCGAGAAATTCGCCGGGGCCTCGTCGGTCCTGGGCCTCGAGATGAAGGCCGTGGGCGAGACCATGGCCCTGGGCGGCAACTTTAGGGAGGCTTTGCAGAAAGCCCTGCGGGGCTTGGAAATCGGCCTCCACGGGCTCGGCGCCCCCGTCTCCCCCGCCGAGGCCGCCCTCCCGGACGACTTGAAGCTCGAGCGTCTCAAGGAGAAGCTGGTGCTGCCGCTCCCGGAGAGGCTCTCGGACATCTACTCGGCCCTGAAGCTCGGCCTGCCGCCCGCCGAGGCCTGCCTGCTGACCGGCCTGGACCCCTGGTTTGTCAGCCAGATCGAACTGATCATCGAGGCCGAGGAGACGGCCAGGGGGACGTTCGCGGAGACGGTCGCCCGGGGCGGAAACCCGCCGGCGGCCGACTGGCGTCATTTGAAGGCCCAGGGTCTCAGCGACATCCGGCTGGCCAAACTTGTCAACGAGGCGAGTCCGGGTCTCGAGACGAACGCCGAGAAAATACTGGGCCTGCGCCTCAAGGCCGGCGTCGTCCCGCATTTCAGGCAGGTCGACACCTGCGCGGGCGAGTTCGAGGCCGGGACCCCCTACTATTACTCCAGCTACGACTCCCCGGTCTCCCCGATGCCGGCCGGGCCGGGCGACTCCGGCAGGCCCAAGGAGCCGGGCCGCGGCAGGGTCATGATCCTGGGCGGCGGGCCCAACAGGATCGGCCAGGGCATCGAGTTCGACTACTGCTGCGTCAAGGCCACCCAGGCTTTCGCCGCCATGGGGCTCGAGACCGTCATGGTCAACTCCAACCCCGAGACCGTCTCCACCGACTACGACGCCGTGGGCAGGCTTTATTTCGAGCCCGTGACCCTCGAGGACGTGCTGGCGGTCTATAATTTGGAGAAACCAGACGGCGTCATCGTCCAGCTGGGCGGGCAGACCCCTTTGAACCTGGCCATGGCCCTCAAGGACCACGGCGTGGACATCTGGGGCACCGACCCCGCCTCCATTTTCCGGGCGGAGAACCGGCGGGACTGGAACGAGCTGGTGGAGAAACTCAAGCTCAACCAGCCCCCCAGCGGAATGGCCCGGGACGCCGAGACGGCCGCCGAGATCGCCAAAAATATCGGCTACCCCGTCATCGTCAGACCGTCGTTCGTTCTGGGCGGGCGGGCCATGTGCGTCATCTACCAGGAGCGCGAGCTCGCCGACTACGTCTCCCGTCTGGCCGTCTCGGGCTCCGAGCAGGGCCTGGACCTCGACTCCCGGCACCTGATCCTGGTGGACAAGTTCCTCGAGGGGGCCGTGGAGATCGACGTGGACGCCGTGGCCGACGGCGGCCAGGTGGTCATCGCCGCCATCATGGAGCACATCGAGCGGGCGGGCATCCACTCCGGCGACTCCTGCTGCTCGATCCCGACGTTCTCGCTGCCGCTGAGCGTTTTGAATGAAATTAGAAGCCAGACGCACAAGCTGGGCCTGGAGCTGGGCGTCAGGGGCCTCATGAACATCCAGTTCGCCGTGACCAAGGATTCCGAGATCTACGTGTTGGAGGCCAACCCCAGGGCCTCCCGCACGGCGCCCTTCGTCGCCAAGGCCACCGGCTGCCCCATCATCGAGGTGGCCGCCAAGGTCATGGCCGGACGGACTCTGGAGGAGATCGGCTTCACCAAGGAGCCCCACCGCGACCACGTGGCCGTCAAGGAGGCCGTGCTGCCCTGGAGCAGGTTCCAGGGGACGCAGGTGGTCCTGGGTCCCGAGATGCGCTCCACCGGCGAGGTCATGGGCATCGACAACAACTTTGGCATAGCCTTCCTAAAATCCCAGATCGCCGCCGGCATGGCCACCCCCCAGCTGGGCAACGTCGTCATGACCGTCTGCGACGCCGACAAGCCGGCGCTAAAAACCTCGGCCGCAAAGCTCGCCCGCATGGGCTACGACCTTTTCGCCACCCAGGGCACGGCCCAGTACCTGGAGAAGGAAACGGGCGTCAGGCCGGCCGTCCTGAGCAAGCTCGGCTCCGTCAAGCCCAATCTGGTGGACTTTCTGGGCAGCAACCCCGTCCAGTTCGTCCTCAACACCACCAGCGGCCAGAAGGCGGACCGCGACTCCGTTTTAATCAGGGCCGAGGCCATCAAGAGGGGCATCCCGCTCATCACCACCATGGCCGGACTCACCGCCGCCGTCACCGGGCTCGAGGCACTGGTGGAGCTGCGGGCCGAGAACGCCAGAAAAGCCGAGGAAAGCGGTCCCGAGGACGCCGGACGGCCCGGGAAATACTCCCCCTGGGGCGTCACCCCCCTGCAGGACTACCACGACCCCGCGCGGGACCAGGCCAAGGCGAAGTAGGGACGATCGGCGGCGCTGGAAAATTCCGCCGCCAGGCCGTCCTCCCCGGCCGTTTTCCGCCTGTCGGCCGGCCTGTCGTCATGACATTTTTTTAATCAAATCTGACGGGCGCGGGCTGACGGGACGCGCTCGCGGGCGTTTGCGGCCCGACGGCGTCCGCCCGCTTGATTGGGGAATTATTATGCGGATTTCCCGGGCCTTTTGACGCTTTTGAGATTGCCGGCCGTTTTGTTCGCGGCTGCGGCTTGGCGGGTTTGAGTTTTGGTTTAAAGCGGCGGCCGGATGGTTTTTTTACCGGTTTTAGTTTAAGCTTTTGTTTTAATTGTTCTTTTCAGTATTTAAGCTTCGGTGTTTTTATATTTTCACCTTTGTTTTTTGCGGCGGGTTTTGGGTCTGACTTCGGAATATTTCCTCCCCCGTCTTGAAAAATATCCCGATACCGGCGCTTTTTCCCAGGCCGGCGGCGGCCGGCGCTTTTTCCCCTCCCCCCGCCGGAAGACTCCCAAAAATGCGGGGTGGACGGCGGCCATGAGACAGGCGGGACAGACTTGACTGACACGGATCGCGAAGACGACATTCAAATCATGGACAGGACCAGCGAGCTGCGTCTTCTCTTCGAGGTCTCCCAGGCCTTGAACGGGGCGGCCACGGAGCTGGCCGACCATCTGGACCAGTCGCTGGCCCTGATGGCCAAGCACACCGGCATGATGCGCGGGGCCTTCTACATGATCGCCCCCAACGGCGACATCGTCATGGAGGCCGCCTACGGGCTGAACGTGGCCGAGCGCAAGCGGGCCCGCTACAAACCCGGGGAGGGGGTCATCGGCAGGGTCGCGGCCACGGGGCGGCCCATGGTCGTGCCCAACGTCTCCCAGGAGCCCCTCTTCCTCAACCGCACCAAGGCCAGGGACCTGAAAAGGGAGGACGTCTCCTTCATCTGCGTGCCCATCATCCTGGACGGGGGGACCGTCGGGGCCATCTCCGCCGACCGCCTCTTCGCCGACGAGGTGCGCATGGAGGAGGACATGCGTCTTCTGACCGTGCTGGCCACCCTCATCGCCAGGGCTGTCGGGGTCAGGCGGGACTTCGCCGCCCGGCACGAGAACATGCTCGAGGAGAACAGGCGCCTCCAGGCCATCATCAACCAGAACTTCAAAATCGGCCAGATGGTCGGAAAATCCAAGGCCCTAAGGAACATCCTTCAGGAGGTGGCCCAGGTGGCCGCCACCAACACGACCGTCCTGATCAGGGGCGAGAGCGGCACCGGAAAAGAGATGATCGCGGGCCTCATCCACGCCAACAGTCTCCGGGCCGGGCAGCCCTTCATCAAGGTCAACTGCGCCGCCCTGCCCGAGGGCCTGGTGGAGAGCGAGCTCTTCGGGCACGAGCGGGGCGCCTTCACCGGGGCCGTCTCCGGCCGCAAGGGCCGCTTCGAGATGGCCCACGGGGGCACGCTGTTCCTCGACGAGGTGGGGGACATGAGCCTGTCCACCCAGGCGAAGCTGCTGAGAGTTTTGCAGGAAAAGGAGTTCGAGCGGCTGGGCGGGGGCGAGACCCTCAAGGTCGACGTGCGCCTGCTGGCCGCCACCAACCGGGACTTGGAGAAGATGGTGGAGGAGGGGCGCTTCCGCCAGGACCTCTACTACCGCCTGAGCGTCTTCCCCCTCTCGCTGCCGCCGCTGCGGCAGCGGCTGGAGGACGTCATGGACCTGGCGGAAAACTTCGCCAGGAAGTTCTCCCACGACCCCGGGAAGCCCATCCGCATCTCCAGCGACGCCTACCGGCTGCTCATGGACTACGGCTGGCCCGGCAACATCCGCGAGCTGGAGAACGTCGTCGAGCGGGCCGCCGTCCTCTGCGGCCAGGACGGCGTCATCGAGGCCAGGCACCTGCCCGTCTGGCTGCGGAGCCACCCGGAGGGCGAGACGGAGCCCCAGACTCTGAGGGAGGCCGTGGACTCTCTGGAGAAGCGCCTCATCAGCTCGGCTTTGGAGTCCACCTGCGGCCACGTCACCCAGGCCGCCAAACGGCTGGGGCTGACCGAGCGCAAGATGAGCCTGCGGATGGAGAAATATCAGATCGACTACCGGCCCTTCAGGCCCAGGCACCAGTAGAAAAAAAGGAGCCCGGGCGAAAAACGCCGCGCGGCTCCCGTTGCGAGGAAAAATATGGGGACGCGGACAACTTTTTAAATCCTTGACGAGCTGTCAAAGACAATATAAAGGCGGCAGGACGACTCGACGCCCCGGCGCCCGGCGCCCGACGACGGGCAGGCCCGCTCAGTCGCCGCCGCGTGTTTTGTCGCAGAGAAGCAGGTATTTGCTCAGGGTGTAGTAGGCGGCGACGGCCGAGACGGCCGCCCCGGCCGGGCCGTCCAGAAAGCCAAGTTTCAGGACCATGGTCTTGAGAAAATTGCAGGCCGCCTTCGTCAACGCCCGGCAGACGCCGGACTTTTTTCCTTTGGCGGCCGCCTCCCCCGCCCAGATGGCCGAGTATCTCTGCATCTTGGCCAGAAAATCCCCCCAGCCCCCGTAGGTGTGATGCTCCAGGTGACCGGCCAGGTCGGCGACGGGCAGGTCCGTCTCGGGCGACTCGTGGACCTCCCCCCGCCACTCGACCCTCCCCCTGGGAAAGAGCCTTGCCACCTTGTCCGGGGCCAGATGCCCGAAACGAAACCGGCGCCCGAAGGCGAAGTTGCGCCTGAGGACCCTGCCCGCGGCCGGCCCGCCTCTCATTGCCTCCCCGATGCTCAAAGCCAGCCCGGGCGCGACCCTCTCGTCGGCGTCCAGGAAAAAGACCCACGGGGACGAACATTTGGAGAGCCCGAAGTTTCTCTGGGAGGAGAAGTCGTCCAGGGCCCTGGAATGGACCTCGGCCCCGGCGGCCAGGGCGATGGAGACGGTCTCGTCGGAGCTGTCGTCGTCTATGACCACGACCCGGCCCAGGCCGCGGACGCTTTCCAGACAGGCGGGCAGGTTGCGGGCCTCGTTTTTGGTCAGGACGACGATGTCCAAATCCATCTTCTTAGTCCTCCGAACCGGACAATTTTTCTTTTTTGGCCGAAAAGGCGGGCGCCGGGGCGTCGGCGGCCGGAGGCGCCGCCGGCGTCGGGCGCGGCTCGATATTACGGGCGGGGACCGTTGTCTTGGAAGACCGGGCGGCCGCGCCCCTGCTTGACAAAAAATGTCCCGACTTTTAAAATACGGACAAAATGAAGCCAAGCCCAGCTTGTTTTTATTTATTATGGCTTACATTCGCATTTTAATGCATTAAGCCTGATAACTAAGCACCAAATCATCTCGTCCGCATTTATAATCATATTTTTATTTTGACAACATAATCTTTAACTGCATAAAATAGATTAGATTTATATTTGGAGTTTATATGTATTTATTTCTTGGGTTTATTGGATTTTTACAAACTGTACTTCTTCCTGGAATGCTAATATGTGGACTAGGATTAAGAAGAAGATTAAATTTTTGTAGATTTATTACGTTATCATTCATATATTCTCTAGCTTTCAACTACGTATTCGTATTTCTATGCATATTTGCTAAAATTTACACTCAAAAAACTATGATAATAGTTTTTATTATTGAGGTGTTAGCATTTACATACTACTATTTCACAAGAAATAAGACCAAAGAAATCGACGTCCATGACACCTTTGCCGACGACCCGCCCCAGACGCCCGGGGCGATCAGAAACGCCAAAATAATTTTCGGCTTTTTGATCGCGCTCTCCTTCGTCACCGTCTTCCTATTCTATCACAAGTTCGTCTACACCCACATCGACTCCATAACCTCCGTGGACGCCTTCGCCAAAGATTTCGCCGCCAACATGTATCCCAGGACCTACGGGGACTACCCCCAGCTCCTGTCCATCATGGTCAGCATACCCTACGTCTACATGGGCACGGTGAAAATTCAGCTCTTCTCCATCCTGACCTCGCAGTTCGTCATCATACCGTGCCTCTTCGCCCTTTACGGCCTCCTGAGGACAAAATACCTGTATTCCGCCGTGGCCACCGCCTGCGGGGCGTTTTGGATTTACATGGCCACCAAGGAGGTGGTCGCCGACCTCTCGGTCATCACGGTCAGCGTCGTCTCTTTTGTCCTGCTCCAATTCCACATCATGGAATATTCCCGCGGCAAAACTGACAGGCTGTACCTCTACTCCGCCTTCCTGGCCGCGGGCGTCTCGGCGGTGATAAAGCAGACCGGCTTCATCTGGTATTTTCTTTTCATATTTGTGGCCATCTACCAGATAAACGAGGCGGGCGTGGAGAGGCGCGGGATCTACCGGCTGATTCTCGGCCCCGCCCTGGCGGGCCTGGTTTTCTCCAGCTCCTGGTATTTCTACAACTCGTATCTAATTTATATGGGCGTTGTTCCGTCCCGGATGGTCTCTCAGTTCAGCAACCCCGTCTACTACCACGGCAGAACCTTTCTCGGGCGGGCCTTCTACAGTTTCTACCACTGGTGCTATTATTCGATCTTCATTTTCCCGGCTTTGAGGTGTCTGTTCCTCAAAAAATACTACCCCATCTCCGCGGCCTCTTTAATCAACATGTTCGCCTGGATCTTCTTTTTGAGCTACGGCTCGGCCAACGGCAAGCTGCCCGCCGTGCTGGGCTGCTGGCCGCTGGGCTACTGCCTGCAGGAGACGATGGCCAAGGGAACGGTCCCGGGCTTCTTTAAAAGGCTCGCGGGAAGCGTCTCGGGCTACCTCAAGGGAGGCCTCGCGCACGTCCTCGTCTACATGCTGGTCGCCGCGGCGGTGATTCTCGGCGTCTCCCTCGCCTTCTCCGAAAAAATTGACACCGCCCTGGACAGGGCCAGCGCCCGGAAGATTCTGACCATCGGCCAGCCGGGCCTCACCAGAAGGCTGGACTACCTGGCGAGAACAGACCTCCAGAAAACGCTCGTCTGCGACGGACGCCTCGTCCAGCTGAGGAGCGTGCCCGACGACCTCATGGACCTGTGCTGGCACACGGGCCCCGTGGACGTCTCCGACTACGGCTACATAGTGATCAGCGACCCGTTCATGAGCCTGGTGGACGCGGGCGAGCTGGACAGAAAGTTCCGACTCGACCAACAGGACGGGCAGTATTCGCTCTATGTGAAAAGGTCCCTGTACCGATGATCGCCGGCGTCCGCGGTCGCCGGACCGCCTGACCAGCCGGCGGCGCGAAACCCCCGGCCTTTAAAGAAACCGGCCGGGCCGAAGTTAAAAACCTTGGCCCGTCCGTTTTATTATTGGAGAGGGCAAACTTCCCGTTTGTCGGGAAGAACGCCCTGAAGCCTATTCCCGGCCTTCCGGCCGGTCCTCCGGATGTTGTTCCGGCTGTTCCTCCAACCGGCCTTCCAGCCGGTCTTCCGGATGTTGTTCCGGCTGTTCCTCCGACTGGCCTTCCGGATTGCCCGCCGCCACCGCCCCGCGCTTGTCATAATAGTTGTAAATCCTCGTCAGAACGACCAGCAGGGCGACGATGTAGTAAATTGAAAAAAGACCCATGAACCAGGTCATCAGGTCGTACTTGATGATAAGGGACAGGGCGTAAAAGATGTAAAGCACATACTTGACCCTATAAAAAGTCCCCTTCATCGGTATGTTGTTTTCGTTGGCGTATAGAAAGAGTCCGATGAAAATCAGGTAGCTGTTGGAAAAAATGACCGCTATGGCGGGGTGGCTGGGAATGTGCAGGGCGGCGGCCGCGGCGATGACCACGGGGCCGGCCTGGTCCACGACGATGTCCACCAGGGAGCCGCCCTCGCTGGTCTTCCCCAAAACCCTGGCCATGCAGCCGTCCAGGCCGTCGGTGACCACGTAGAGGCTGACCAGGATCATCATCAGGGGAAAATAGTCCCTGGGCAGGGAGGCGCCGGCCACCAGCAGGAACACCCCCAGGATGGACATCCGGTTGGGCGTCATCCCGACGCGGATGGCCCGGTCCACTATCGGCCGGAAGAATCTGTCCCTCTTGACGGCCCAGCTCCTCTGGCCGGCTCTTTCCGTCTCGTTAAAATAATCCATGATCCCGCCCCTCCGCTCTGGAATTTTCCCTTGAACTTGCGAGCCCGAATTTTTCAAACAGACGGGCTGAAATAAAACTCCCGCGATCTCCGGCCGCCGGGCCGCCGTTAAATCCGCGGCCGGGAGCCCGGCTCCAGGACGGCCCCGGCATGATCTTCGGCTCACTTGGGGCCGAAATATCTGACCCTTTTCTTCAGCATGGCCTCGCTGAAGACCGTCCCCAGGCTGGCCAGGTTGCGCCGCCAGCGGCAGACCTCGCGCTCGGGAGGCCCCAGGTCGACCAGCTCGAAGTGCAGCCGGCTCTTCAGCGCCTCGAACCAGTTGTCGGACGTCATCTCCGGGTGGCCGCCGGCGAAGCAGATCTCCCCCGGGAAGTGGGCGTCGCTGCCCACTGACCAGCCGATGTCATGGCGGCGATATTTTTCGGGGAGCCGGGCCGTCTGTCGGACCTTGAGGTCGTGGCCGGGGAAGAAGGGGCCGAGGCGGTTGTAGAGATAGATCTCGTCAAACTGCCTGGAGAGCCCGTTGTGGATCTCCACGTAGTCGACCATGTCCAGAAGACGCTCGAAGCCCGGCTCGCCAAGGTTGTTGGCCGCCCCCGTCTTGCCGGGGGTGAAGGGGTGCGGGACCACCAGCACCGCCCCCAGGTCCGAGCCCAGTTTCCGGACCTCCCAGACCGAGTGGCTGAAGGTCTTCAGGACGGCCAGGGCCGAGCGCAGGGAGGCCTCGCCGTCGAACAGGAAGATGATCTCCACGTTCTCCCGACTGATCCACTCCACCCCGGGGATGACGGTCACCTTGAGGTCGCTGGCGACGCGCCGCAAGTGGAGGTAGCAGTCCAGGGGGTTTTTATAAACGTGCTCGGTGGAGGCCAGAAAATCCAGCCCGGAACTGACGATGCTCCTCTTGTGCCCCGCCAGGGCGGCCGACAGGTTTTTGCCGGTCATTCTGAAGGCGTTCAGGTGGTAATGAAGGTCGCACAGGGACAAAACAGCCGCCCTTTCTCCTGGTTCCGAGGCAGTCGCCCGGCCGCCGGCGCCCGCCGGGGTCGGGCCGACCAATTATACACGCTCGCCGGCCGCCGGGAAACATCCTCCCGGCCCCCCGGCGCCCGTTTTGGCGGGGTTTGAGGCGGGGTCATCATATCACAAAAGCAGGGACAAATGTCACTTTTTATTGTAAAAATATCGCAGATGCCTAAACTTGTCAGTTTCGACATGAGATAATCCCACCATCCGTCACATGGCCGGCTTGTTGGAAACCGCCGGCAGGTTGTTCCGCCAAGATGCCCGTCGCTCGTCGACGTCGTTTGATGCAAGCCTTTTAAAATGCCGCCATACGGACAAATTGACCAGACTTTCCACCGGACTGGCTTTCAAGTTTGTCCCGGCCCGCCTTTTGGGCAGGACGTTTGTTCAAACCCAGCGGCGTTTCAAAGCGGGCCCGCCCCGCGGGACCTGAGGCGGCGCCAGGGAGGACGGCCGCCGGACGTCGGGCCCGCGGACTTGGCCGCCGGACCCCGGAGACAGAATAAATTGCCGTTATTTCGTAACCGTTCAGGCCCCCCCAGTTTGGAGGGGCTGACGGTCGGAAAGGAGGCCGCGGGCAGATCAATTAGCCCAACTAGCTTAAACTAGGCCGAGGTCCAGTCCCAGGCCGAGGTCCAGGTCCAGGTCCAGATGCAGATCCATGATGTTTGGGCGGCTTGCCGGACGTCCGAAGATAATCCGGCCTTGACAAACTCCGGCGT
>JAISET010000026.1 GCA_031264015.1 Deltaproteobacteria bacterium
GGCTCTCGGGGCCTTCGCCGGCCGCGGGCACCTGATTGTCTCGGGGCTGCTGCCGGAGGAGGGCGAGACGTTTTTGGAGGGGCTCGGCGCCGGCGTCTCGTTTAAAATCATGGACCGCGTACGCTCCGACAGGTGGGTGAGCTTCCTCCTGGAGACGCCCCGCCCCTGAGCCCTCCCAAATCATCGGCGCCCGGCCCCCGATGTTTCCAGCCCCGCGGCGCCCCCTCCGACAAAACCCGCCCCGGTCCCCCGTCCGCTAAAAACCTCCCCGGCCCCAAACCGCCCCGGACCCCAAGCCGCGTCGGCGCCCGGGCCCGCGCGTCTCCCCGGATTTTCATTTTTCCGTCCGAGCTGTCAGAATCACGGCGGAACAAGGAGACCGTTCAAATGGCGAAATACGCGGTCGACCTCGACAAAGAGGAGCGCGACGCCCTCAACGCCGTCGTCAAAGACACGGCAAGCTCGGCGCGGTCCGTCCTGGCAGCCGAGGTCCTGCCGCAGTCCGACACCGGCGCCTGGGGCTGGTCATGAGTACCCAGATGAGAATCAGCCGGGAGCTGAAAACGTCGCGGTTTCCCGTGGGGAACATCATCAGGCGCTACCGCGAGGACGGGCTGGCGGCGGCCCTGGCCCAATAACCCCGCTCCGCCTACCCGAACCGCAAAAAATTCGACAAGGAATTCCAAGAGAAGCTCGCCAAACTGGCCGCCTCGCACCCGCCCGCCGGCCAGACGAGATGGACCCTCCTTCTCTTGACCGACAGAATCAACATGACGGGCCCGGCCCAGGGCAATGTCTCGATGTGGAGCGTCCACAGCCACCTCAAGAAAATGAATCTCGCGCTCGGCGGCGAAAAGACCGGCCGGCCCCCGGCCGCAACCCGGACCCGGACACCGCCCCACGACACCGACTGCGGCGGCTATGACGGCGGCGGCGTCTATGACGGCGGCGGCGACGACATTTAAAAGAAACCAGGCAGCGGCCCGACGACCCCGCAATCCCCATGGCGGCCCCCATAATCCCCAAGCGCCTGCGGCGAAGCTGTCTTTTCGCCCGGCGGGCCGACGGAATTTCAGCGGGCCAAGGAGACCGCCATGACGACCGACCAGGAAATCACCCTCGACCCCGGGGAGCGCGGCGAGCTTGAAGACGCCGCCAACCTGGGCGGACACGCGGCCAGGTCCGTCCTGCCCGCCCTGGCGCTCCTCGCCGGCGACAACGGCCGGGAGGGGGGAGGCGGGACGGACGCCCAGATCAGCCGGGAGCTCGACGTCACCGAAAGAATCGTCAGGTCTATAAAAAAACGCTTTTTGGCGAAAGGGGCACCCCCGTCCGCCTCGCCAAAGAGCCGGACGGCCAGGGCCGCCTGAAGCGCGACGCGGCCTGCAAAATGAAGCTGCCCGAGCCGGCCGGCACGCCCCCGCCCCGCGGCAAGCCGCGATGGTCGGCGCGCCTGCCGTCCGACAGGGTCGACGAGCCGGGTCTCTCCCCGCGCAATCTCCCGCGCATGAGCATCCGGAGAACCCTCAAGAAACTGAACATCGACCTCGCCGGGCGCCCCTTGAAACCCGCCCCGGACAAGACCCCGAACTCGTAAATTTCCGCCTCAAACGACGCCTCCACCCATGACGACGTTTTCTACGACGACAACAAAAACAACAAAGAAGAAGAAGAAATTTTCCTGAAGCTCCCGTCCTCGTCCAGCCTCGCCTCCTTTTAGCCCAGCCTCCGTTTAACCCCGACTCCGTTTAACCCCGGCCGCATTTGGCTTCGGCCCTGCCTGGCCGGGCATCCCGCCCTCCCGTCACCGGCGCCCCGACCGTCCAAGCATGGAAGTCTCCGAAAATACAGCAAAATATATTTACGCACTTAAACTTTTTTGAGGTCGTCGTTCAAAAATATTGGCGGCGTCCGGTGAATTGAATTTTTAAGCCGGGTTTTTTTTGACCCGAATATTTGCGGACTTGACGGATGTCCGGAACAAGACCGACGAGGACATGGAAGCCGGAAGCTGGAAACGGGAGGAGGAAGTTGGAGGAGGAAGCGGACGTTGAAAAAAGGAAACAGGGGGAAGGAAGGTGTTAACACCAAGTCATTTTGTCCTAAAACTGCCAGGACAATTTGTCTAAAACTTGCTGGAAATGCTATGAAAAAAGGTTACCATTGTGGCTCACTTTGCTACGCCAAAAGTATACCATCCATAAAAAAAAATGCTACACAAAAGGGTACCACCATAAGTAAGCGTTCACGGGGTCCCTGGTGACCCCTGCCAGGGTTGGGGCTGGACCCAAGTCCAGGACCTGCCCCGGGATGAAAATTGCCATCAAGATTTCTGTCTCCAGGGTTAATTTATCACCTTCGACGATGGCAACAGGATGGCGAGGAGGACGAGAAAGGCCGATATGGCCCAAACACGAGAGAAACTACTTAAGGAAAGCAAGGAAAAGGCCGCCGAGGCGGAGGCCGCTGAGAAAAAGCCTGCCGGGGAGCCTGACAAGAAGGAGCCGGCAGGGAAGAGGACAACTAAAAAAGAGCCTGCCGGAGAGCCTGACAAGAAGGCGCCGCCCTGGAAGGGGAGGCCGCAACCCTCCCCAGACCCCTCCAACAAAGGCTCCGCAGCCAAGCCAGGCGACAACGCACCTCCGCCGGAACCGCGCGGCGAGGATGAACTGCCTGAAGGCGACGCGTCGCCTCCAGTAAGCCCCAAAGAGCGGGCAAGCCAGGAGAATCTTGTCAGGACTCTCATACCGCAAGCTTGTTCCTCCGCGAGGGCCTGGCGTCCGTCCGGGAAAGACGCCGCGCCGAACAAGCGCTCCGCGGCCGTCCCGGAGAGCGCCAAAGACCCTTTGATATCTCCCCCGCCAAAAAGACCCGGGGGTCGGCCGCCAAGGGCTCCGGAACCCGCCTTGAGGGATCTGGAGCCCGCCCCCCGCGGGTCTCATACTTCCCTTTAACACCGAGTTCGACCTTGGATCGTCCGGGCCACCCATAATGGCCTGGGACCAAGCTTGGTGTCACCACAGAGCTGAGCCGGGCCTCAGTTTGTGACGAGTCGGCCTTGAAAGGCCCCGCGCCTCCCACAAATTTGAAGCGCGGGGGCAGTTAAAGAGTAGTTTTTTCCCTACAGCCGGGGCGGGCAAGTCGTTAAACATGCCGAATAGGCGCCCGGCCTATGACGGCCGGCGGCGCCTGGCAGGCCGCATGCTGATTTTTTAGAGCCGGACCCTGTCGCTTGGGCCTGGCGACGGATTGGGCCGACGATTAAAGCGGGCCCCGGAACCTCACGGGCCGCCCCCGTGAACGCTTACGGATTTTTGGCAGGTTTTAGACAAATT
>JAISET010000086.1 GCA_031264015.1 Deltaproteobacteria bacterium
AGGGGCATCATGGGCGCCCCGGCCGCCCCCTGGAGGACCCTGAAGACGACCAGGGCCGAGAGGCTTCCCGACAAACCGCAGCAAAGGGACATGAGGGCGAACAAAGCCGTCGACCATAAAAACAGCCTGACCTCCCCGAATCTCTGGGCGAGCCGGCCCGTCAGCGGCAGGGCGATGGCGTTGGCGACCGAATAGGTGGTGATGATCCAGGTCCCCTGGGAGTACGAGGCCCCCAGGTTGCCGGCGATGGTGGGCACGGCCACGTTGGCGATGGTGGCGTCGATGACCTGCATGAAGGTGGCCAGGGGCATGGCCACGGTCAGCACGACCAGCCTGATCCCCGCCAGGGGCTCCCCGAGCCCGTCTCTCGGCGGGCCCATGCTCACCGGGCCGCCCCGCCGGAGGCGGCCTCGCCGGTTAGGCCGGCCGGGCCCGGGGGAACGGCGTCGCCGTCGGCGGCCGCGTCAAAGGCCGCGGAGGGGGGCAGGCCGTTGGCGGTCAGCACGGTCTCGACCAAAAGCTCGAGGCCCGGGAGGTCCAGGTCCTCGGGGGCGGCGGCGTAGACGGGGGCCCCCCGGCCGGCTGTTTCCGGCGCGGCCCCGGAGGGGGGCTCGTCGACCTTGATCCTGACCCGCAGCGAGAGGCCCAAAAGCAGCGGGTGGTCGTCGAGGTCGGGGCCCGAGACGGCCAGGCGGACGGGGACCCTCTGGACGACTTTAATCCAGTTGCCGGTGGCGTTCTCGGGGGGCAGCAGCGAGAAGACGCTGCCGGTCCCGGCGGCCAGCCCCAGCACCGTCCCCTCGTACTCGGCCTCGCCCCCGTAGAGGTCGGCGGTGACGACGGCCCGGTGGCCGGGTTTGACCCTGGCCAGCTGGCTTTCCTTGAAGTTGGCCTCGGCCCAGACCTCGTCGGGGACCACGACCAGCAGGGAGCTGGCCGGGGTGACGTAGGAGCCCACCTGGACCGTCCGTCTGGCCACCACCCCGGAGACGGGGCTTTTGATCTCGCAGCGTTTCAACGCTATCCAGGCCTCCTTGACCCGGGTCGCGGCCAGGCTGACCTGGGGGCGCCCCCGGGGCTCCCCCGGGCCCAAAAGCCTCTCCTGCGCGGCCAGGTCGTGCTCGGCGGCGGCCAGGTTGGCGCCGGCCACCTGGAACTGCTGCAGGTGCCGCTCCAGCTCCTCGGCGGTGACGGCCGAGTTGTTTTTCAGGTCGACGCGCCTGTGGTACTCGGCGCGGACGGCCTCCAGGTCGCTCGCCCGGGCCCGCACCAGGGCCTCCAGCCTGTTTTTCTGGGCCGTCTGGCTGTGGGTCTGGCGGGCGGCCTGGGCCAGCTCGTCGGCGGCCCTGGAGAGGGCGAGCCGGGCGTCCGTGTCGTCGAGGCGCAGGAGGATCTCCCCCGCCTCCACCCTCTGGGTGTTGTCGCAGTAGATCTCCAGGACCACGCCCGAGGTCCTGGGCCCCAGGCGCACCTGGTTGCCGGCCGCGTAGGCGTCGTCGGTGGAGACGTAGGGGCGGGAGAAGATCCACCACCAGCCGAAACAGACGACGCCAATCAGCAGGAAGACCGCCGCCGCCCTGGCCAGGGCCCTGCGTCCCCCGCCGCCGGCGGCCGGGCCGGTCTGGTTTCCCTCCCCGGGAGGGCCGTTGGAGCTCATGAGGGCGCACCTCCGTCGCGCGCCGGCCGTCCGGAGACAGGCCGCGGATCACGCTCTTTCCGGGCGCCGGGGGCGTCGGCGACGCCCCGCCCGACGCGCGGAAAGCGCTCGAAAACTGGCGGGCCGCCCGCGGGCCGGCGGCTCACTTGGCCTGGCCCGCCAGCCCGGAGAAGATGGCGGCGAAGTTGTGCCTCGAGACCATCTCCTCGGTGATCTCCACCCCGAAGATGCCGGCCCACTCGGGTCGGAACAGGCGGGGCATGAAGGAGGCGGTCAGGATGGTGAAGAAGACCATCTCCGGGATCAGGTCGGGGTTTAAAATCCCCTGCCTCTGGCCCTCCGCGATCTTGTCCCTGAAGACGGCCAGCTTGCGTGGGTCGACCAGCGAGCGCATGTACTCGCGCAGGCTCCCCTCCAGGTTGAGCATCTCGCGGCCCCAGAAGGGCAGGTACCAGGCGTTGTCCAGGGCGATGTTCTGCAGCCGGTAGAAGAACTCCCTGATCATCTCCAAAGGCCCCAGGTCCAGGTCCACTATCTCCCAGACCGTGTCCGAGAAGGGTCTGAGGTAGCGGTCCAGGGTGTGCTGGAAGAGGGACTCCTTGTCGTCGAAAAAGTAGTGGATCATGGCCGGCGTCACCCCGGCCCGCCGCGCTATCTCCTTGATGGTCGTCCCGGCCAGGCCCCTGTCCGACATGACCAGGATGGTCTCCCGGCAGATGGTCTCCTTGGTGTCGACCCGGGAGCTCAGAGGCCTCCGTCCCGCCGGCCGGAGCTTTTTGTCCGCCCGCCCGCCCTCCGGCAGGTCGCCCTCCGGCGGGCCGCCGGCCGCCGGCGGCTCTTCCGGCGGCGGGCCGGCCCCTGGTTTCGGAGCCGGGGAAATGTTTTTGGGCGTTCCCGCCAGCGTGGCGCCGACCCCGCGCGCCTGGTTCCCGGCGGCCGCGGCCGCGCGGCTCCAGACCTTGGCGCGGGGTTGGCTTTTGGACAGAATTTTTTCTTTCTTTTCACTCATCTGTTTGTCCTCAAGTCCGAAAAAAGACTAAAGCCGACAGAATAAAAAGTCTGTTTGGTATCTTGTTAAGGTCGGCAAAGACATGCTTCCATATGTTTGCGGCCCGAGCATGTAAAAAAGAGTGATGTTTGACGATAAGATAGTCTTGACGCTATGAAAGACAAATTTATTTCCGGACTATTGAAACATGACGACGAGAAAAAGACGACAAACGACAATAAACCGCAACATTGTTAGCGTCATATATGCTTATGTCATAACTAACAATAGTTGTCGGCGGCCTGTCGATGGCATAAAAAATCCAGCCAGATTATTCGACAATCTATTTTGCCATATTTATAGCCGATCAGATCTGGTTGTTATAAAAATTTATGTTGAGACGAAAACGGCGAAAACGGTTGGAGGAAAAAATTAATTAGTAAAATTAACTTTAGAATTAATTATGCCCCACCTCGAGAATCTTGTCAAGTATTTTCCGGCGGGTCGCGGCAAGTTTTCCCGGAGCGAACGTCAGGCTGTCCGGGGAGGGGGGGGCGGGGGGAGGGGAGGGGGAGAGGAGGGCGGGGGACGTTTCGGCGGTCGGAAATCGCCCCCTCCCCGCCGGCCGAACGAGGCGGCCGGGGGGGGATGAAAGTTTGACAAATATCGGAGGCCGACAGTTTGAAAAATATCGGAGGCCTGGGGACGGGCGGGGCCTTGCTGAAACTCGTCTAGCTGAAACTCGGCTTACTGAAACTCGGCCCGGTCGGCGGGGTCCAGAAAGCCCAGCCAGACGTCGTGGGGGACCATGCCGCCGCCGGTGGCCCAGAGGACGTGGGTGGCGTCCGGCCAGGATTCGGTCAGGCCGTGTTTCTCGAGATAGGCTTTTCCGGCGGGGTCTTCGGCCAGCAGCCGGGGCCCGGGAAAGCCGGCCAGGGCGGAGGGCTCCAGGCGGATGTTTTCCAGGCGGGCCAGCTGGGTCAGAAGATTTTTGAGGCGCTCGTCGGAGACGGTGAGGACGCCCGCGATGTCGCGGGCGAGCGTCCTCCCGACGAAGCCCGAGGGTCTGGCCACGGCCAGGCCGTCCGCCTCGGTTTTGTTGTCGAGTCCGAAGTCCGAAACCGAGACGGCGCTGTGGAGCCCGGTCATGAGCCCCAGGAGCATGCAGGGGGAGCGGGTGGGCTCGGCCAGGAAGCAGTGGGCGTCGTCCCCGAAGACGGTCCTGAGCCCGAAGGTCAGCCCCCCGGGGGCGCCCCCCACCCCGCAGGGCAGGTAGACGAAGAGGGGGTTTCGGGGGCCCACCCTGACGTTCATTTTTTCGAGCTGGTCCCGAAGCCTCAGGGCGGCCGCGGCGTAGCCCAGGAAAAGGGTCCTGGAGTTCTCGTCGTCGACGAAGTGGCTTTTGGGGTCGCCCTCGGACTCCCGCCTGCCCGCGGCCACGGCCAGGCCGTAGTCCCCGGCGTGCTCCACCACGACGGCGCCCTTTGCGCGCAAAAGGTCCTTCTTCCACTGTCTCGCGTCCCCGGACATGTGCACGCGGACCCTGAAGCCCATCATGGCGCCGGTTATGCCGATGGAGAGGCCCAGGTTGCCGGTGGAGCCGACCGCCAGCCCGTGGCCGGAGAGGAAGGCCCGCATCTCGTCGCCGGCGAACTTGGCGTAGTCGGAGTCCGGGGTGATCAGACCCGCCGCCAGGGCGAAGTCCTCGGCCGTCTTCAGGACCTCGTAGACGCCGCCCCTGGCCTTGACGGAGCCGGAGACGGGCAGGTGGCTGTCGAGCTTGAGGAGGATGCGCCCGGCCTTCCCGGGGCCTCCGGCGCCGAGGACGCCGGCCATCCGGTCGAGCGGCCGCAGGGGCGACTCGATGATCCCGCCGCCCGGAGCGGTGTCCGGGAAGACCCTGGCCAGGTACGGCGCGAACCTGGCCAGCCTGCGCCCGGCGTCCTCGATGTCGGCCAGGCCCAGCTCGGGGGAAATGACCCTGCCCGCGAGCGGCGCCAGAGCCGGGCTGGTCCAGAGGACCTCCTCGGCCGAGCGGACTTTCCGCAGGAGGGGCAGCCTCTCCAGCCACTCCCCGATCGGGCGTCCGGCGATTTCTTTAGTCGTCGTCATGGCTCCCCCCCGGCGGTCTTTCCGACGACAAGGCTGGTTTGTCGCCGCCCGTGCCGGCGCCTGCCGGCGTTTGTCGCCGTCCGTCGTCTTTTCAGCCGGCGTTGGCCGGCGCCCGCGTCAGTCCTGCCTGATGAACTCGACGGCGTTGTCCTCTTTCAGCAGGAAGATGTAGTTGACCGGGGGCAGCCTGGCGCGGCCCGCGGGCATGACGGTCATGTTCCCGCAGTGGGCCCTGACCGGCTCGGCCCTGCCCGACTTGTCGACGGGCTCCAGGACGCAGGGCTGGGGGGTTCCCGAGAACGACACGCCCCCGGGCTCGTACTTGAGGGCGTCCTCGGCCGCCCTGGGGGGCAGGGCCGCAAGCACCAGCTCGGGCCAGTCTCCGGGCAGGGGCGTCAGGACCTGGTCGGCGGCCGGCCGCGGGACGGCGCAGCCCGCGGCCAGGACCCAGGAAAAGGCCAGGGACAGGACAAAGGCCGAAAGTTTCAGGGGCAGGGATCTCGCTCGGGGATGTTTCATGGGGCACCTGTCGCGCGGGGCGGTTTTAATCGTCAGTTTCTGAGGCCGGCCGTCAGCCGCAGGGGGTTCAGGAGGGCCCCGAGGGCCGAGTTGATGTCGTTGAAGACGAGGCGGGCCTCCCGGAGGGCGTCGCGGCTGGCCCCCTCCGGGCCGACGACGGCCAGGCCCAGGGCGCAGTGGCGGAGCATCAGCCTGTCGTTGCGGCCGTTGCCTATGGCCGCCGTCCGGTCCGCGCCCAGCTTGTTGATCTCGACGAGCTTGGCCTCGCCGACGTTCCCGGAAGGCAGGATGGTCAGCTCCACCGGCAGGCCCGCGAGACCGCTCCGGGCCAGCCCGAAGGTGTCGGCGGTGACGACCCGGATCTCCAGGACCTCGGCGAGCGCGGCCAGGTTTTCGGCCACCCCCGGGACGAGGACGCCGTCCAGGGCCAGGGTGCCGTTGTAGTCCAGGGCCAGGTATTCCAGGCGCAGTTCCGGCTCGTAAGGCAGGGCGACCATCAGCATGACGGGGCTCCGTTTAAGGCAAATTGCATGGCATGAGTTATTCTAAAGAGGCAAAAAATACGGCGAAAGGAGGCCCGGCGGCGGTCGTTTTTCCGCCGGACCGGGGCCGTCCGGCCGGGGCGTTTCGAGCGACCCCGCCCCGGCGCCCATCTTACCGCAGCCTGCCCTCGCTGGCAAGAATGGCGGCCTCGGGCGGGGCGGAGCGTTTTTGAGAATCGGGGGGACGGCCCGGCCCGGCGAAACATGAGAATTGTCATTGCCCGGCGGCTGGAAAAAGGGGGGGCGGCGAGGGGAGGACGGTGACGGACGCGGGGATGAGGACGGGGCCGCGGGCGGAGGCGGGGCGGAAGCAAAATATGGCCGACAGACCGCGACGCGTCGGCTGACAGGTATCTTTAATAAATAATGATGATTAGAAAATTTACCGGTGAGGCCGCTTGGAAATCGGCTTGAAAAAAATCAACGGATAAATATCTTGTTTTTTTTAATTTTACTTGAAATATACTTTTGAGTAACATGATATGTGAATGTGCCGATCACAAATCTGCCTGAAAAAGTGATTGTCTTTGCCTTTGTGAACCACGCCGACCGCGGCCTCATTTTTCCTTGATCTGCCCGTTTGGTGGGATTGATAATTTCTTATTGAGATAATCATGCTAAAATTTATGGGATTGACCCTGCTGAATTTCATGGGATTACTCATCATGCTCGATAAAAATAATTATTCAATTTATTGTCGCGGTAATCTTTAGACCAGCGTGAGTCAATTCACCGTCCGGCCTGCTGATGCCAAACGACACGTGGTCATTCTCGGCGAGCGTAATTTTCTTGAATCTTTTGAACGTCGCGTCGAGGAAGGTGAATGTCAAATCAAACGCGCCGCGTCCCGACGGCGGCAAATCGAAAGGGATGTTCCCGCCGCTCCCGACAAGCTCGTTTAATCGCCGCGGCGAGGCGGGATCGCCCCGGTCGCCCGCCCTGGCAAAAGCAGTCGTCGCGCCGTCGGCGACATGGCGGCGCGGCGCCGGCGCCTTGGTCGGCGTGTTTTTTTTCAGGCATTATTCTTCCTCTTCTGGATGAAACAAACTCATTTTACTTAACTGTAGTTCCCTGTGAGTTTTTCTAATTACAAATCGCCATCAGCCTGTGGAATATGTGTGTTCAACTTTGAGCTTGAAAGCCTTGTATATGTCATTTGCACGTTTTGCGGCCTCCATTGTAAGGACATAGCCATCAAAAACCTTGCACTTATGGTTTCGCAAGGACAGCAGCGCGTTTTCCGGAGTGTGTTCCGTCTCTCTCAAATCCTCCTGGAGTTTTTTGATGATTGCCGATGCCGTGAACGCAAGCAGCAGATGCCCGCGCAGAGTATCTTCCGACTGGACGCGAAGCGGCATGAGATTGGTGTTGTTCTTGCACACGTCAAAGACCTGTTCGATCTGTTGCCTGGTATAATACAGTGGCAGTATCTCGTCTTTGGCGATCGGCCGCGTGGACAACAGGACGAACAGCCCCTGCGCCTGCATCTTCCTGCGCGCCTGGACATCGCTCATATGGCTGCGGGCGGCGCGCGCGAACAGCTTCGAGGACTGAAGCGAGAGCATGGACATGTCAAGCCCCAGATAGGCGTATGCCCGCCGCCCCGGGACAAGCTCGCATGCGATGCGCTTGATATAGG
>JAISET010000088.1 GCA_031264015.1 Deltaproteobacteria bacterium
TCCAGGCCGGACCAGCCCAACCGACCCAAAAACAAAAAGATAATATTTTTGCGTAGTTAGTATTTGAGAGAGTGACGTCTTCCGAGCCAAATTTGCTCCCCCCTCCTGTCTGCGGCCCAAAAATTTCTCCGGCGATCAAAAATTTTAAACGGACGAAAAATAGCCCTTGCATAATAACATCTTTTGTGGCGTTTTTAAATTATTCCTACTCTGTCCACACTTTTAAGGATAGTTGCTCATGATAGATTTGTGCCATACATTTTTCTCCGACTCAGGATCCTCGCCCCATAAAAGTTAAAAAAACCAGCAGCTCCGACCCGCGAGTTCACCCAAAATTAGCAAAAAAAATTTTTTTTGCCCGTACAATCCAAAATTTACTCAATTATGGATCATTCCAATACGCAGTAATGGTTTGAATACGTTCTACAGGCTTGGCAAAACGTCAAATTTAGAACAGCTGTTATTAAAGCCATTGCTTTGGGTTTATTAAACGTGTTTAAATCAATATGGCGGGCGATTTGGCAGGGTGGCTATTAGCTCCCCAACACTAAAAGTCTCTTAGAAATGGGGTATGACTACATAGCGAAACGATACTCAAAATCCGCAAGGATATGGCGGAGAAGAAAGCTGAAATGTCGGAGTAAACCCATGTCGCTATCGAACCGCCTGGCGCCGAACGAGATGCCGGGCGGCGGGGGAGGACGGCTGGGGGGCGCCCCCGCCTCCCGCCCGATTTTCCCCCCGGCCGCCCGGCCGGGACGGAGGAAGTTCGGCGGGCGGTGCCCGGGCCGGGGAGGCCGGGCTTCCAAATCCTCGGACGCCGCCGCCGGAAGGGACAAAAGCGTCGGCATGCCTGACCGCGAGACGTCATGTGCCGTCAAAACAAGGGTTTTGGCCTTAGTCGGGCATAAACGCGGCCATAATAAGTCCGGGTAAAAATGGTATAATATATGCGGCGTCCCTTGCCCCCGGCGTCGGCTTGGCAGGCTCCAAGGCGGCGGGAGCGGCGGTCCGGTCGGCGGCCGGCCTGGCGGGACGCGCCGCGGGGGGCGGGCGGCAGGTTTTTCCGGGCGGCGGGTTTTGCTGACGACGGGGCGTCCGAGTTAGCGGCCGAACGGCGGCGACATAAGCGGGACAAGGATTGTTGGCCTTGTTCTTGCTAAAACTTTATAAGGGAATATATTTGAGCGTAATTATCTATTTATAAGTATTGTAAATATGTTATACTCGAATTTTTTCTCCAATAAGTCTAAAATTAGACGCAAGTAACATTCAGAAGCAGCTCAAGCACGGGCCGGAAAAACTGTCTGTCGGCTCCGGCAATTTTCTCGAGCCGGACCTCGCCCGGGGGCCCGGTTTTTTTTCGAGCCCGACCGCCGATTTTTTGTCTTTCCCCTCTGTCGGCGGGGGTCTGACGTCCCCCGGAGGCGGCGTCTTTTCAAGTCGTCAGCCGGGCGGCCGATAAGTGAAATGAGGGCGAGCCTGTCTTCAAAAAGCCCCGACCAGAACCAGCGCAGGAAAGGTCCCTGATTTCCATGACTAAGCTTAATTTGCCCCGAGTTTCGGTCAAGGTCCCCCGCCGGGAGCGGGGGGTGACCGTGCGAGTCAGCCCGCCGGAGAGCCGGCTTTACGTCCTGGTGACCAGCCGGGTCGAGGCCCTCGAGGTCATGATCAGCCCCAAGGGGGCGGAGGTCGAGGTCCTGGTCGTCCCCGTCGAACAGGAGGCCGCGGACTTCGCCGGCTCCCCGGACGCCTCGGGGACCAGGGGGCTGGAGGGCGGTTTTGCGGGCGGGGGCGGCCCGGGCGGTCTGGAGGCCGGCGGGACCGGGGCGGGCCCGGCCGCTGCCTTTGACTCCCCCCGGCCGGGACCGGCGGAGAGCTCCCAGCTGCACGTGGAGCCGGAGGACGTGGCGGGCCTCAAGGAGCTTCTGGATTCGGACTCCTTCGAGCTGGCGGCCAAGCTGGGCTCCGAGGATTATTCGTCGACTTTTTACCGGCTGGCCGAGGACGGCCGGACCTTCAAGGCGGGCGAGGCCTCCCAATACCCGGCCGCCCCCGCCCTCGACGGGGCCCCGGAATCCTTTCCGGCGGACGAGGAGAAACCCGCCGCCACCCTGGGTTTGGCGGCCGCCCCCCCGGAGGGGACGCCCCCGGAGGAGTTCTTTGGAGAGGAGCCGCCCGAAGGCGGCCAGCCTGTGCTGTCCCCCGAGGAGCGCTCCTTTCTGGTCTCGCTGGAACAAAACTCCGACGAGTCCGCCGCCGACGAGCCCGCCGCCGACGAGCCCGGCGCCGACGAGCCCGGCGCGGGCCTGGTCGAGTCGTACGAGCTGGCCCCCGACGAGACGGTCGCCGGCGCCGACGCCTCCGCCCTGGCGCGCACAAAAATCAATCTCGACGAGGGCTTCCAGGCGGGGGCGCGGGACCAGGACGAGCCGGAGCCCGGGGAGGAGTCTTCCCCCGAGCCGGCCGGCGCCGTCTGGGTCGTTCCCCCGGACCCCTCGGAGAGCCAGCTGATCAAGGTCTCCCAGACCAAGGCCCTGTTGTCCCAGCTGCCCGACATCGACTTCGTCCCCAAGGCCAACGACGACTCCAGGGGCGACACCAGCATGGCCGCCCCGGTTTTCGCGGCCGTCCCCCTGAGCCCCGCCGAATATGAGGCGGAGCTGCCGGAGGACGCGGGGCGGGCCGACGCCGGCTCCGAGGCGGCGGCTCCGACAGGCGCGGACGGCCTGGACCTGGAGAAATTCGAGCATCCCTCCGGCCCCATGTCCTCCGCCGTCACCAGGGCCACCTCGGCCATCGAGCAGTGGGCCGTCTACGGTCAGGAGCTGGAGATCGACGATCTTCTGGAGGAGAAGGGCCCCGACGGCCCGGCCTCCGGGTCCGCTCCCGCCCCGACCGAGACCTTCTACTGCGAGCCCGTCGAGGACGCCCCCGGCAAGACCATGGCCCCGGTAGCCGCCCCCGCCGCCAAGGCCCCGCAGGCCGCCCCGCGCGCCCCGGCGGGCCGGGAGGCCGCGCCGGACCCGGAGGCGGCGCCCGCCCCCCTGGCGACGGCGGCGAAAACCGGGTCCTCCCAGGAGGCCGACAAATATATCGACGCCTTCGCCGACATGGTCGCCAACCTGCCCCCCTACGACGAGGACGCCGGGGACGGGGGGGCCGTGTCCCGGCCGGATGACCGGGAAAGCCTCGCCGAGTCTCTGGACAAAAAGAGACTGGCCGAGTCCGTCGACCCGGAGAGCCTGGCGGAGGTCGTCAATCAGGAGAGCCTGTCCGATCTGGTCGACCAGGAAAACCGGGAGGAGGCGGCCGAGAGCGGGAGTTTTGAGACCGCAGAAAAGTCGGACGACCACTCCGAGTCCGACCGGGACGGACTGGCCGCCGCGGGCTCCGAGGCCCCGGCCGGTTCCGAGACCCCGACGGACACCGACCTGCCGGCCGATCTCGAGGCCTTCGGACACGCGGAGGATTACGCGGACTTGGGCGGCGAGGGGCCGGCCGCTCCGGAAACTTCGGAGTCGTCCGAGATTTCCGAGACTTCGGCGGACCTGGAGGCCTTCGGCCACGAGGGGGACGCCTCCGAAACTTTCGAAACTTCCGAAACTCCGGCGGTTTCGGAAACTCCCGAAACTCCCGAAATTTCCCAATCCCTCGAAGCCCCCGGGTCCGCCGAGACTCCGGCCGGCTCCGAGTATTTCGCCCTGCGGGCCGACGGCCTGGTGGACGGGGCTTTGGACGAGCTCGCTCGCGAGGGGGCGGCGGCGGGGAATCCGTCCGAGGGCGGGACCGTCTCCCGGGACACTGTTTTTTCTTTTGACATAGGCGGCCCGGCCCCGGAAAACGCCGGCCCCGCCGACGCCGACCAGGCGGCCGACGCTCTTGACGCCGCCGACGGCCTTGACGCCGCCGACGCCTTTGACGCCGCCGACGCCCTTGACGCCGCCGACGGGGCGGACTCTTCCTCCTCCCCCTCTTCTTCCGCCGACGCCGACGGGCCGGTCGCGGCCGACGCGTGGGATCAGGAAATGGAAAGCCTGGAGACATCAGTCGGGGAGGTCGACGGTTTGGGGGCGTCCGACCAGGCCGTTCAGGATGACGGCTATTCCGCCATTGAGGCCGCCGGCGAGCCGGAGAGCGCGCCGGGCGACCAAAGCCCGGACCTTGGGCAAAACGCCGGCCCGGACCAGGGTTTGGAGGCCCCGTCCTCCCATGGGGAGCCCGGGGAGGCAATTGATGAGGAGGCCTCCGGGGAACACCAGGAGGAGGTTTTGGCAGAGCGGGCCGGCGAGGAATCCGAGTGTTCCGAGGAACTCGAACATGCCGAGACTCCGGAGCAGGCCGGGGCGCCCGGGCCCGCGCAGGGGCGGGCGCCCGCCGGGGAGCCGATTTATCAGCCCCGGGAGGCTTCCTGGCAGGCCGGCTTCGTCGACTCCGGGGAGCCCGACGAGCTGGACGAGGAGACTCCCGCGGTCTTCGACCCGCCGGCCGGGGAGGACGCCTACGGCGAGCTGGGGGCCCTGGCCGAGGCGGCCTCGGGCGACGCCGCCGGGGGCGGTGATTTTCTGGACACCTCCGACTACGACCCCGTCAACGACCCGGCCTCGCGCCGCGGGGACCCCGAGGCCTCGGCCAGCCAGACGGCGGTTCTCGACGAGCCCCCGGACGTCGCCGGCGCCACGGCCAGCGTCCATTTCGGCAGTTTCGCCCATGCGGACGAGCCCGCGGAAGGCGCCGCCGGGGCTTCCGAGGAGCCTGACCCCTCCCGGGGGCCCGGGTTCGAGGCGGGCGGCGGCGACGGCGGCGACGATCCCGGGGCCTCCCTCGACTTGTCCGCGCCCCTGGACCCCGGCGGCGAGCCGCAGATAGACACCAACATTCCCCCGGCCCTGCCGCCGCAGATCCTCTACACCCCGCCCAAGCCGGTGCCGAAGATCGTGCCGCCCGAGGCCTCCACCGCCGTCATCGTCAACTATCTCGAGGACAACGAGGACAGCATGCTGGCCTCCCAGGGGCAGGTGGGCGAGCTGGCCGAGGAAGAGGACATGGACATCGACCTGATGGACATGCACTATCAGGAGCCCGTCAAGTTTCTGGCCAAGCCCATGGTCCCGGTCCCCAAGAGGCTGCAGTGAGGGGGCCCGAGGCCGGTCCCGCCTTGCTTGTCCGGCTCCGTCTGACGACGGCGCTGGCGCTCGGGCTGGGGCTTTCGGGCTTGTTCGGCCCGGCCCCGCTCCCGGCCCAGACGGAGTGGCGGCCGCTCTCCGTCAGCATGGTCAAGGCGGAGCTCGAGTCCCGGCTGCGTAGGGAGCCCTCCTACGCCACCATCTGGAACGCCGGCTACGACATCTACCGGGTCCACGAGCGCAACCAGGACACGGCCATGACCATCCACCTGGGCTACATGTCGGTCAGGGGGGCGACGCCGGAGGAGAACGCGGCCATCCGGCAGGCGGCGATCTACTGGCAGAAAGTCCACGACTATGGTATTACTAACGTGCCCGTGGGCATAGACGAGAACAACCGCGGCCGGACCTACTACGGGGACTCCTACCAGACGACCCTGGCCATGCGCAGACCGGGGGGCGGGGCCGTCCCCGCGCGCCCCGGCGACCGGGCGCCCACCCGGGCCCGCCGGAAGCCGTATAAGGGCCGGGCCGACAACCCCTACCCCGGCCCCTATTACATGGGGGTCTATCCCCCCTGAGAAGGAAAGCCGAAAAGAAGTGCCATTCGACGTCATCGTTGTCGGCGGCGGCCACAGCGGCCTGGAGGCGGCCCTGGCCTCCGCCCGTCTCGGCCAGAAGACGCTTTTAGTCACCCTGAACGAAAAGACCATAGGGGTCCTCTCCTGCAACCCCGCCTTCGGCGGCCCGGCCAAGGGCGGGCTTTTGCGCGAGGTGGACGCCCTGGGGGGATACGCCTCCCTGGGGGCCGACCGCGCCGCCGTCCAGTGCCGGGTCCTGGGGGAGACCAAGGGCCCCGCCGCCCGGGCCACCCGCGACCTGGTCGACCGGGACCGCTACAGTTCCCTGGCGCGGGAGTTTGTCCGCGAGGCCGCCAACCTGACCGTCATGGCCGGGGAGGCCAGGGGAATAGCGGTCGCGGGCGGGCGGGCGGCCGGGCTCGTTCTGGGGGACGGCCGGACGATTCCCTGCGGGGCGGTGGTCCTGACCGGGGGCACTTTCTGGAACGGACGTATCTACCACGGCCTCGACTCGTCGCCCGGCGGCAGGTTTGGCGAGAGCCCGGCCACTTTGATCGGGGGCGGCCTGTCGGAAGCGGGGCATCGCCTGTCCCGGCTCTCCACCAGCACGGCCCCGCGGCTCCGCAGGGACACCGTGGATTTGCGCGGCCTCCGGGAGCAGCCCGGCGACGATTTCGCCCGGCCTTTTTCGGTTTTAAGCCCGGCCCCCCGCAACCTGGAGTCCTGCTTTCTCACCTACACCAACCCCGAAACCCACCGCCTGGTCGCCGAAAACATCAAAACCTCCATCATTTACGCCGACAACCCCGTCGGCGCCGGCCCCAGGTACTGCCCCTCCCTGGAGGACAAGGTCAGGCGTTACCCGGACCGGGAGCGGCACTATGTCTTTCTGGAGCCGGACGGGCCCGACCTGGTCTACCCGAGCGGCCTGCCCACCGGCCTGGCCCCCGGGGTTCAGCAGAAACTGATCAACACCATCCCGGGGCTGGAGAAAACCATAGTCGCGAGACCGGGCTACGCCATCGAGTACGACGTCTGCGACCCCACGGACCTGAGGCCCACCCTGGAGTCCAGGCTGGTGACGGGCCTCTTTATGGCCGGGCAGATTAACGGCACCAGCGGCTACGAGGAGGCGGCCTCCCAGGGGGTCTGGGCCGGCCTGGGCGCCGCCAGACGGGCCGCCGGCCTGGAGCCCCTGCGACTGGGGCGCCACCAGGCGCTTCTGGGCGTCATGCTGGACGACCTGACAGTCCTGGGGGTCAGCGAGCCCTACCGCATGTTCACCAGCCGGGCCGAGTGGCGCCTGAGCCTGCGGGAGGACAACGCCGACCTGCGGCTCTCCCCCCTGGCCGACTCCCTGGGCCTGCTGGACGCGCCGAGGCGGGCCCTGCTGGCCGAGAAGACAAAAGCTATCGAGACCTGCGCGGCCAGGCTGGAGAAGACCAGGATCACCCCCGCCCAGGCCGGGGGTCTGAGGGAGAAATTCGACCTCTCCTACAAGGATACCTCCATGGCCTCCCCCATGGCCCTGGCCGAGTTCTTAAGAAGGCCCGGGGTGCGCCTGGAGCATCTCCGCGCCCTCTGCGACGGTCTGGACTCCATGCCCGCCGCGGCGGCCCTGACCCTGGAGACGGAGATCAAGTACCATGGCTACCTGGCCAGGCAGGAAAAAGAGATGAGAAACCTGGCCCAAAAAGAGAACACCCGCCTCCCCGACAACCTGGACTACTCCCGCGTCCGGGGCCTGACCGCCGAGGCCGTCGAGGGCCTCAGCCGCTCCCGCCCCGAGACGATAGGCCAGGCCGCCCGTCTCAGGGGCGTCACCCCCGCCTCCGTGACGGCCATCCTCATCCATCTGCGCCGGGACGACCGCGCCCCCGGGGCCGCCCGGGTATAAGCCCCCCGAATCGGCCGCCTGAACAAGTCGCAAGTCGCCGCCGTCATTTCTCGTCCGCCGTCTCATCCTCCGCCTCCGCCGCCTCATCCTCATCCTCTGCCGACACATCCTCCGCCGACACTTCCCGACGCCGTTCCAAGTTTCCTTAATTTGCCGCGGGTCCCCGCCGACGGGCGGCGGCGCGCCCCGGGCGACGCCGTGCCGTCGGTGTCGGCGACATGACCGCTGGTGGCAGTGAGACAAGTGAAATTAAAGTTTTTTGATCAATTGATCAAAAGGCATTCGTGATCAAAGGTTGAAATCAGGGGCTAATAAGAGCCGGGTGGCTCGGGGGCGACTCATCCCGCCGGACTCCCCGTCCTGGAAATGCAAGAGACTAACAATTGATCGCGCCGATATTATTTAGTAAATAAGAATTTTGCCATCACTTTGTATCATTTGATCAAAGGGTGCTCTTGATCAAGTGTGAAAATAAGGAGGACCTCCGGCGCCATGCTCCCATGAACGGCCGCTTCCGGGCGGGCCGTTTGTCCGGAGCGGATATTTTTAGTCGTCCGGGAGATCCTTGCGACCGTCAAATAACGGACGGGACGGAGTGAACTGACGCCGACATTTTTCTGGTCTGACGGGCTGGACGGCGGGACGAAAAAATCTCGCCTAAAAATATCATCTTATGTCCATGTCGCAGAAATCAAAGAAGACTGCGCTTTTGATGGTTCAGTTGATCAATTGATCAAAAAGATCTTTGATCAAAATATTAAATCTATTCACTTTTGAATCAGGACCTCGAAGTAATTTAGGGACAGAAAAGTTAACTTAGGGATAAATTGCAATGGCATATGCGCCATAATGGCGGTAAATTTTAGGTTATATACAATTTTGCAACAAGAGAAAAATTATTTGATCAAAGACGCCCTTGATCAACTGGGAAATTCCCCAGGAGGCGAAGATTGAAATAATCCGCCGAAGGACTGGCGGTAAATATTTCAAGCTGATGAAAGATAGCAAATTATAGGCTTAAGTATAAATTTCCCCGCTAATTTCCCGATAAAATTAATAATGTTCGCGGCTCCGACCATCAGAAAAATAGCCGGCCGGCGGCGGGCGGGCGGCCGCGTCGGGGGAAAAACTGGCGGCCCCGAAATTTGGTTTTTTAGGAAACGCAGTGTTCGCAAGGGTTTGGGCCGGCAGGAGGCCGGTTGATCAATTGATCAAAGAAACCTCTTGATCAATTGATCAAAGGGAATGTTTTCTGCAAGGCGACGGGCCGGTGGAAATTTTGGCGGCGAGCCGGGCGGGGGCTGGTCGAAAAAGGCCTGGCTTGACGCATGTTCTTGATTTTTCTAATTATTTGTCAAATTTGCAATCATCCGGCACTGAATTGATCAAAGTCGTCTTTGATCAACGATCCTATTTTGCAATCGGTTTCCGCCGCGCCGGTCGCCTCCACAAAAAGCATTAAAAATTTACCTTGTGCTTGTTGGTGGATTATTTTAGTCATTATTGATAATTGAAGTTAGTGTCAATACCTCGAAAAGGATACAAACAGAGGCGGCTCCTGGCGCGCTCGGGACGGGGGGCAGGCCGGCCCCCGGCCGCGAGGAGCGGCAGGCTAATGGCCGGGAGGGGCCAGCTGGGCTGATTTGCGGATACGCGGGTTATTGATCAATTGATCAAAGACGTTTTCCCGCCCCTGGGAACGGCGGTTTCCCGAAGCCGGGGGGCGGCGAAGCCGATCGTCCGCCGGCAGGGTCTTGCGCTTCCTGGCTGACAGACAGACGAAGAGTAGAAAAAAAATAAATAAAAACAGTGTTCAGAATAAAAAAGTAAATTTAGTTTGATTAAAGTGTAATTATTCATCTAATTAATAGTTTTATATCTGCACGGTTTTAATTAACCATTTTTTTTCTGTAGTTTAATAAATTTTATTTGGAAAATATCTCGACTAGTTTCCTTTTTAGCATAACTCCTCATGCCGCCGGCGTCCCGGCCGACGTCGGTCGGCGGCGCCGTCCGGGCCTGTCGGAGGCCCCGCCCGGTCCCTGGTCAGGGAGTTTTCAGCCCGGGCAAAAATAAAAAAGTCCCCGGAATTGCCAAACAAAAAAATTAAAAGTCAAAAAAAACGCGCAATGGAATTCTAAGCTCGCCAAACTTGTTAACATATGGGAACATATTGGTGATTGTACTTAAGTTGTTGATTAGTTCAAAGTCTCAACTAGGGCCGCGTCGAAAATGACGTCGGCACGGAAAAAATTAAACGCGACATTGTGACGATGCACAAATTGCCTAAAACAACCAAACTCCGGGTTGTTTTCGACCTCGGCCGGGGAGCGTTTCGGCGCGGGGCGATTATTTGGCCGCGACGAGGCGAAAAAAGTGAAATTGACCAAAATTCTGGGACTTAAGACGGTTTGCAATCATTGTTTTCGGACTTTCGCCGGCCTCTCTGATAAATTAATTTAAATTTTTTTTGCCATTGCAAAAAAAAAATAATTTAGGATTTAACGGGGAATCCGTAATATATGCCTATTTCTACCACTAGAATGGTGAAAATGCACTTGTACTACAGATTAATGTGTCGCATAATGAGTTTGCCGAGGTGTTTTTTTCTCTGTCCGCCTTCTTTTGGCCGGGTCGACGACCGGCCCGTCCGTCGGTCGGCGGCGGTTCCAGGCGCCTCGTTTTTTTTGTCTTGTCGTTCTGGTTTTGCTCTTTATTTTCGTTCGTAAGTCCAGCAGTTCTCCCAATGTCCATTTATTGGCGGCCGACCCCCGGCCGGGGGTTTTGAAGGCCGCGTCAAGACGGAGTTACAGATGACGCAAAGTAGCCAAAACAACAACGAGAAAGGCAAATCGTTGCCCGGAGAGAGAACTAACGTTCGTTCGCCTGGGCGGCAAAAAAGCCGGACGCCGGCCCCCCCGGGACGGTCCGGCAGAGAGCAAAGGCCGGCGGGCCAGACGGCCGAGGCCGCGGCGACGGCGGCGACGCCCAAGAGGCAGCCCTTCCACCGGTCGGTCCTCCCCAGGAACCCGGTTCTCATTCGGGGCGGGATCATCTATCCGAGGCCGAGCCGGAAGATCCTGGACCCCCTGATGAAGGCCAGGCCCCAGGGCGAATCCATCCGGGCCTTCCGCAAGGCCATCAACCTCAACATCAAGGACTTCGCCTTCTTCATCGGCGTCGACCCGGCCACCGTCTTCCGCTGGGAGACCCAGAGGACCGGCAGGCTGCACACGGCCTCCATCTCCAAGGTCTTGAAGCTGGTCAACTCCGTGGCCGCCGGCAAGCCGATTAAGATCCCCTTCGTCAAGGTCATCACGGGCCCCGGCTTCTAGGCCGCCCGGGGCGGGGGCGTCCGATCATCCGATCATTCTGCAAAAAGCCGGCGGCCCGGCGCCGCGGCTTCCGGCGGCGGTTTTTTGCAGCCTGATCAACTTGGTGGCTTCCCCGCCCCCGCCCCCGCCCTCGTCCCGCTCCCCCGACTCCCCCGCGTAGGCGGGCCTGTGTTATCCCGGCCTCGGGCGTTCGTTTCGTCCGGGCCGGTTTTTTTTGCAAATTTACCGGCGGACGCCTATAGTTGTCAAAGAGCGGCCGGGACTCGCTCCGAGAGCCGAGAGCCGAGAGCCGAGAGCCGAGAGCCGAGAGCCGAGAGCCGAGAGCCGAGGGCCGACAGCCGACAGCCGACAGCCGGGAGCCGGGAGCCGACAGCAGGGAGCCGACAGCGGGGTGTCGGCAGCCGGGAGCCGACAGCGGGAAGGTAGGCTTTCATGTCAAACAAAAAAAACGGGGGCGATCGCCAGATGCGCAAATATAAGTGGATTTCCAAATACTGCCTGTCCATGACCGGGGTGGTCGAGGACTTCAAGGAGGAGTGGCAGGCGACCAGGTACATGGTC
>JAISET010000097.1 GCA_031264015.1 Deltaproteobacteria bacterium
AACCCACAAGCCGGTCCGCCATTGTTCTGAAGAGGTCCCAGGCGACCTCCGGCCATGGAATTATCAGCCGCGTTTTGGCCGACGTTTTCGGAGACGCCCGCCGTTCGAATAGAACCAGAGGCTCGGTGGTTTGTCATCAGGGCCGAGTATAGCACAAAATTGAACGGCCGGCGGCGAAATATAAAATGTTACAAATGGTTGCCTTTCCGGCCTTCGGCCTTGCCGTTAAGTTTTTAAGCCTCCCAGCCTTACTGCCGAGCGGCGGACGCTCTTGAAAGCAGTGTCTTTCCGCAGTTTTATGTCGAGGATAATTTTTGGCGAAATATTCATGAAGCCAGTCATTTGAAAAACATTCGGTCTTCCATCGAGATTTCATCTGTTCTATTTACCATAGAATATATTTACAGATTATAAGCATCAAATATAATATTAAATGATAGCTTAAATTAATTTAATATAATTAAATTAATTTTTAATATTACTATGTATAATTTATATTATATAATTTAGCTTTTAGTTTCTTCTACATTTTTTTTATGTTGATTAACAACTATTTTTCATCTATTTATTTTATATTATATTATTAAGTTTTGTCAATTTACTTATTCATATAATTAGCAATATCTATAAAGTATAAATACAGGACAAAAGCCATTCTAATTTTTTTTCCTTTACATGGGGGTCTTTTTTTTGTTATTATCTCGGTTTCAGGTCGCCCTGACGGTTTGGGCGGCCCGGACGACCGAAATTTATAAATGAGAGATTGGGTGGTAGTTATGGAAGAAGCCCAGTTGCGGACGTTTAGGGATTTATTGCAAAAACAGAAAGACGAGCTGCTACAGAACGCCGACTTGACGGTGTCGGACATGAACGACAGTTCCGTCAACTATCCCGATCCGACGGACAGGGCCTCCATCGAATCGGACCGCAGTTTTGTTCTTCGCCTGCGGGAGCGCGAGCGCATGCTCCTGGGCAAGATCAACGACGCTTTGGACCGGATAGATTCCGGCGACTACGGCGTCTGCGAATCCTGCGGCAACGACATCAGCCTCAAGCGCCTCGAGGCCAGGCCGGTCACCACGCTGTGCATCGACTGTAAAAAGAAGGCCGAGGCTCTGGAGAAGGCGAGGGGCGACTGAGGCCTGCGGAGGCCCATGTTTCCCCCGGCACTAAAAAGGACGCGCTTTCACGCATCTTTTTTAGGGACGAATGTCTTCTTCAACCTTTAATTATAGGTGTAAGTCATCCGACCAGACCGGCCGGGTTTGTTTTCTCTGTCATGCCCCGCACAGACAATATTAAAAGGAGGCCGCTTGCAAGGGCTTCGCGCCAGGGGCGGGCCAAGCGGTATTAATTATGAAAAGAACATATCAGCCTCACAATCTGAGAAGAAAAAGAACCCACGGCTTTTTGGTGCGCATGCGGACCAGGGGAGGCGCCGGCGTGATCAGGCGCCGCAGGGCCAAAGGCAGGGCCAGGCTTTCCGTCTGAGCCCCGTCCGGAGGGCGGCGGTTTTTTCTTTTCCCTTTGGTCTTTCGCAGATTAAGGATTAGGAAGATGACGGCTCCCCGCCTGACCTATCCCAAAAGCCTGAGAATGCTCAAGCGGTCGGAGTATCTGGCCCTGGGCGCCAAAAATCAGGCCAGGCTCAAGCTGGACTGCTTCCGGGTGGTGGCGAGACAAAACCACCTGGGCCGCAACCGGCTGGGGCTGACCGCGACTAAAAAGGTCGGCGACTCGGTGGTCAGAAACCGCTTCAAACGCCTGGCCCGGGAGTTTTTCCGGCTAAACCAGGGCGGCTGGCCGCAGGGCTACGACCTGCTCTTCATCGCCTTGCGGGAGCAGGACCCCTTCGCCGAGCGTTTCGGCGGGGGGCAGAACCAGAGGCTCCTGGACTTTCTCCACCGGCTCGCCAGGCAGACCCGGCCCGCCGCCGAGCGCTGGACGAACGGCCGGCCCGCATGACCGCCGGCGCCCCGCCGGAAAATCCCGCCCCCACGCCCGCAGACAGACGCTCTTGGCCGGAAAAAGCGCTCCTGAAAGGGGCCCTGGGGGTGGTTTGGTTTTATCGGCGGTTCGTCTCGCCCCTGAAGCCGCGGACCTGCCGCTTCCATCCGACCTGCTCCGACTACGCCCAGGAGGCGCTTGCCCGCCACGGCCTCTTTCGCGGTCTCTGGCTGAGCGCGAGAAGAATCCTGCGCTGCCACCCTTTCCACCCCGGAGGTTTCGACCCCGTCCCGGAGCCCGGGAAGCCGCGGCTGCCGGAAGAAAACGTCGTTTTGGAAAACCCCCGTCCGGAAGACGACAAACAGATGGGAAAAGATGATTAACTTCATTAAATTCGAGGCGGAGAATGTTAGAACAAGTTTATTTAGTTGTTCTAAATGATGATTAGCATAAATAGATTGTCTTTAGCTAGTTTTTGCTATGCACTTTTTTAAGGTCCAATGACTGACGAGCCCGGCTTAGGAGCTGTTTGAATGGAAAAACGCCTTATTCTGACCATGGTGGCGATGATCGCTTTTTTTGTGCTCGTCAGCTGGCTCTATCCCGTGATTTTTCCTCCCCCGCCCGTCCCGGAGTCGCAGCTCGAGACGGCCGGGACGGGCGACGGCCAGGCCCGTCTGACGGCGACGGGCGACGCCATGCTGGGCGGAGTCCCGGCGGGCCCCTCCGTCGGAGCCGACGGCGCCATGGAGCCGTCCGCCGTTCCGGCCGCCCCCGTCGTCGACCCGAACCCGCCCAGGGAGGTGACCGTCGAGACCCCCGAGATCGTGGCCGTGTTCACCGAGCGGGGCGCCAGGCTGGTGTCGCTGAGCCTGAAAAAATATCCGGCCACCAAGATGCACGGCGACGACCCCGACGTCCCCCAGGAGCTGGTCCGGGCGACGGAGGCGGGGGACCTGCCCCTGGCCATGCGCATCTTCAGCGTCGACCAGAGGACCTTCGAGCTTGCCAATTTGAGATTTGAGGCCGACCAGGCCGGGCTCGAGGTCGCCCCGGGCGGCGTCGGGCGGATCGTTTTTAAAGGCGAGACCTCCGGGGGGCTGGTCTTCGAGAGGATCTTCACCTTCACGGCGGGCAGCTACTACGTCGGCCAGACTGTCAGAGTTTCCAACAACAGCACCGAGTACGCCTTCGGCGAGCGGCTGGAGATGACCCTCGAGGCCGCGCCTTTCGCCAGGCGGGCGGGCCGCTACGACAACGTGGTCGGTCTTTTCGGCGGCAAGCTGATGACGGCCTCCGCCGCCAAGGCCCAGGGCGAGATAGCCGACCTGGGGCAGCCGGTCTCCCCCCGCTGGCTGGGCTACATGAGCCAGTACTTTCTGACCGCCATGATCCTTTCCGGGGATCCCGACCTGGGCGCCCAGGACCCCCTGGGGCTGCGCATGCAGGCCTCCGACCGCGGGGCTGGCGGCGTCCAGCTGGTGGCCTCCTGGCCGTTTCACATCAACCCCGGCGAGGCGGCCGCCTACGACTTTTCACTCTATTACGGCCCCAAGGAGACCAGGGCCCTGGACCAGGCGGGCCACGACCTGGACCGCAGCATCGACCTGGGCTGGTTCGGCTTTCTGGCCAAGCCGCTGGCCTGGCTCCTGAGGATGTTCTACGGCCTTGTGGGCAACTACGGCGTGGCCATCATCATCGTCACCGTCCTGATCAAGATCGCCCTGGCCCCCCTGACGGCCAAGAGCTACAAGTCCATGAAGCAGATGCAGAAGCTGCAGCCGATCATGGCCGAGCTGAGGGAGAAATACAACGACGACCGCCAGCAGCTCAACAAGGAGATGATGCAGCTTTACAAGACCTACAAGGTCAACCCCATGGGCGGCTGCCTGCCCATGCTGCTGCAGATTCCCTTTTTCATCGCCTTCTACCGCGTCCTCGACTATGCTCTGGAGCTGCGGGGGGCGCCCTTCATGCTCTGGATTCAGGACCTCTCCGCCCCGGACAGGCTGTTCGACTTCGGGATGACCATCCCCTTTCTTGACCCGCCCACCGGCATTCCGGTCATGACCATCATCATGGCGGGCTCCATGATCTTGCAGCAGAAGATGACCCCGACCATGGGCGACCCGATGCAGGCCAAGATAATGATGCTCATGCCCCTCTTTTTCAGCGTCATCCTGCTCAACATGCCCGCCGGGCTGGTCCTGTACTGGCTGGTCAACAACATCCTGTCCATCGTCCAGCAGAGGTTCATCAACAAATCCGACTCCTCCGCCTCGACGGGCGCCATGGCGTCCAAGCTCATCAAGGGCGGCAAGAAGTGAGCGCGGACGAGGGTGTTAAATTGTTAAATGTAAAGCCGGACTAATTCAGCCTGCCGAAGTGAGAGAGTTTTAAAAAATCAAAAGCCATTTCAGGGTGTTTGTTCGTTCCTGAAATGGCTTTTTGTGCGTGACTTGGCTTGTCGACAAGGCATTTTATACGTGGTAAATATTATTTTGTATGGCGTTTTTTTCTAATTTTTACTCAAAAAAATATTTGTGATGTTAAAATAGCCATGACAATGACCGTCATGATTTTTTCGGTATCGCATAGCATACTGTGTCGGCATATATGGGCAGATGCTGACGCATATAGAAATCGTAGCCGCAGTTTAAATCGTCGATGATGAGGGGATTTTTGAAAATGTCTTCATATCGATGGTAAACTGACAAAGTCAGAGTAGGCCTTGAATTTTTAATGACGGACAAAGCCCCTTCCAGCAGACGCTTTTCAAATCCCTCGACGTCGGCCTTAATTATAGTCGGTTTTTTATCAGCGAATAGGTCGTCAATTCTTTTTATGACTGCTTCTTCGGCGACGTTTGATTTGCGGTCATAATTTTCGTTAATATAGGCGCCTAAGCCGCTGCCTGAGATGGGAAAAGTAGCCTCTTTGTCCCCGAGGGCCATTTTTAAGGGAAAGATATTTTTTTGTATTTTTTGAGGCAGGGATTTTACCGTTGAAGTTAGCTCGGCAAACTGGTCTGAGCAGGGCTCGAAGGCATAGTAGGAATAATCACCGCTTTTTTGCTCGGGCTTGTAATGCTCGAGCCATGCTCTGAGAGTGTCTCCTGTGTACGCGCCGGCGTCGACAAAGAAACTGTAGTCGATCATTTGAGTCAAATCGAATGGAAAGTAGACGCTTGGATCATGATTGTCAAAACTGTTGGGCTTGAACGTCAGGTGAAATTCAATAAAATTGCGAAATACTTTCTTGGACGCAGGGTCTTTTAAAAGCGCATGCACTTTTTTTATTTGCTCAAAATGTTGCCTGATATTTCCAGAAACACCAAACTCCCCGGGAATATAACAAATATCAGTTAAAGAGTATGGCAGGATATAGTTGCGGGCATTATGCCTGACACATTCATCTATCATTTCGTTGACATAACTGCTTGAAATAATGATGTATCGTTTATTTATATCGTTTAAGCTGTCGAGGTCTCTAACGGCTATGTTTTCGATCAGAGATCCGACAATATTCGGGTTTTTGTCAATGATCCAGTCGGGGGTTATTCCTTGCAAGAGCAGGGACTCGAGCACCAGTTTTCCATGGAATCCCATTCCATAGATGACAATGCCGTTGTCGGCCAAATCTTGCCTTGTCAATTTGGTAGTGTTTGTGACGGTGCGGTTGTTATATAAAGACTCTAAAAAACTGTCAAATTCATTTTTTATCATGCAAAATTCCAAAAAGTGATCTTTAGCTGATGGAAGTTGTCCAGTTGGCGACGCCGATCTCCATGGCTAGTTCCGAGGCCGGGGGGCACGTTTCAGTTCTTGTTTCGGGCGGCTGTCAGATTTTTTGTAGAGGCTCCAACTTTGTGCAAATTAAAAAATAAGCATGGCTGGCCAAGAGCCCTGGCTATTTCGGAATTGCGTAACATACAGTCTCGCCATACACGGGCGTGTGGTGGCGCATATAGAAGTCGTAGCCGCAGTTTAAGCCGTCGATTAAAAGAGGAATTTCAAAAATGTCCTCAAATCGATGATAAACCGACAAAGCAAGAGTCGGCCTGCTTCTTTTTATGACGGACAAAGCCCCTTCCAGCAGCCGCGTTTCAAAGCCCTCGACGTCAGCCTTGATTATCGTCGGCTTTTTGTCGGCGAACAGGTCGTCGATTCTTTTTATGACGGCTTCCTCGGCGACGGTTGACTCGCGGTCATAATTTACATTAATGAAGGCGCTCAGACCGCTGCCGGAGATGGAAAAAGTCGCGTCTTTGTCGCCAAGGGCCATTTTGAAAGGATAGATATTTTTCCTCGTCTTTTCCGGCAGGGCTTCTATCGTGGAAGTCAGCTCGGCGAATTGGTCGGAGCATGGCTCGAAGGCGTAATAAGAATAACCGTCGTTTCTTTTTTCCGGTTTGTAATGCTCGACCCACGCGCTGAGAGTGTCGCCCGCGTATGCGCCGACGTCTATAAAAAAACCGTAGTCGATCATTGGCGCCAAATCGACGGGAAAATAGATGTTTGGATCGTAGTCGTCAAAACAGTGGGCTTTGAAGGTCAGGTGAAAGGCGATAAAATTGCGAAATATTTTCCTTGAGGCGTCGTCTTTTAAAAGAGCGTGCGCTTTTTTTATTTTTTCCAACCACTGCCCGGCGTCCCCGGAAACACCAAATTCCCCGGTGGTGTAACAAATATTAGTCAGCGAGTAAGGTAAGATATAGTTGCCGACGTTATGCGCCTCGCACTCCGCTATCATTTCGTTGACATAAGCGCTAGACAGGACGACGTATTGTTTTTTTATCTTGCTTAAGCTGTCAGCGCCGCGAATGCTTATATTTTCAATTTGACTCCCGACAATCTTAGGATTTTTATCAATGATCCACTCGGGGGTTATTCCTTGTAGGAGCAGGGCTTCGAGCACCACTTTCCCTTGGCGGCCAAATCCATAAATGACAATGCCGTTGTCGGTTAAGTCTTGCCTGGTCAATTTGGAAGTGTTTGTGATAGTGCGATTGTTGTATAAAGAATTTAAATAGCTGTCAAATTCATCTTTTAGCATATAAGAATGCTCCGAAAATCAAATTTAAAAAATCTCGCGGACGACTCGCGGATCGTTTCCGCAATGACGCGCCGACTAAGGAACTTTCGGCGGCGGCCGGAGCCTGGTCGTCATGGTCGCCCGCGGCCGGCGGCGGCTTTTGGGGCTAGTCGTTCCAGGACTGGATGAAGTCGCCCCTGCTCAGGGAGCCCTCGGTGATCTCCAGCTCGGCCGACCTGGGGCCGACCTCGAGCACCGTCAGCCTGGCCTTGGCGGCACCGGGGACGTTGTACTGGATGTCGATGGAGCTGGTCAGCGTCTCCCAGTGGGACAGGCTGACGAATTTCTGGCCCCTCTTCAGGCCCACGTCAAGGCCGTAGCGGATGGTGGCCGTCCCGCCGGAGACGTCGACCACCATGGCTTTGAAGGGGGTGTAGGCCAGGCCGTCCAGGGTGCGGTAGTAGGTGTCCTCGATGGCCAGGTCCAGGCTCTCTTCGATGGTCTCTTGCGAGAGGGCCTGCCGCGACTCCGGCGCGAAGGGGTCGGTGTCGTTTTTGCCCACGCGGTACGAGCTCTCGCCGGCCCTGGCGGAGATGACCAGCCCCGTCGCCGAGTCGTAGGCCACCAGGGTCAGGACGGTGTCGACGTACTGCTGCCTGCTGGTGAAAAATCTGGCTATCCTGCGCCAGCCGCGCCTGACCGACTGCTCCTCGATCTGGGAGATGGCCCCGTCCATGACCACGTTGAGGTCGAGCTCGCGGCCCAGCTCCATGGCCAGCTCCGGGGTCAGCGGGTCGCCGTTCCAGCCCCTGGCCCGGGCGGCGGACAGCACCTCCTCGGGCGGGACGACGACGATGTCGCCGTTTTCGGCGAACTTGTCGCTGACCAGGCCGGCCAGGTTGGGGCCGGCCTCCGGGGTGCCCAGGCCGACCTCGTCGCGGAAGGTTAGGACGCCCACCCGCAGCCTGACGGGGCTGATGAAATCCTTGAGGCCCAGGGAGCCCACGTGGAGGTTGTTGTCCCGGGCGTAGTCGGCGAAAACTCCGCAGCCCGCGGTCAGGGCCAGCAGGCCGGCCAGGATCAGGAGGGCGGGGAGGAGGGGGCGTTTTTTGTGGTCGCGAGCAAACATTATCAACTGCACCATGATGTCCAAATGTGGTTTTAGTCGGTTTTTTGCCGAGAGAATCGAGTCTTAAGATTGATTGAAGTAGAGTTACTTCGTCAACAAAAACAAATAAAATCAAACCGCCCCGCGCCGCCCGCGTCTGATGGGAAAACAGGGCGCGCCGGCGGGACAAGCCTGACTTTTTCCGGCAAAAAACACCGATAATTGGCGGCCGAAGCCGTCGGCCCGTGGTGATGATTGCGAGTTATCCTACTGCAAAGCCCGGGCCCCGTCAAGGCGGCGGGCCCGGCCGGAGGCCCTCCCGGCTAGCCCCAGAACACCTCGTTGGCCCTCTCCAGGTGGGGCAGCGACAGGGAGAGGTGCTTGGCGATCATGTGGGCGGAGTGGATGGCGTAATAGCCCTCCAGCCCCTGGTCCGGCCACTGGTCCTTGAAGGGCCTCTCGGCGCAGTGGTCCTTGAAGGCCTCCACCCCCTTGTTGACGAGGATCTTGACGGAGGGCAGGTTGGCGATGGTCAGGCTCGAGGTGATCAGCCCGGAGACCCAGGCGGGGCTGTCGGCCTCGAAGGTGGAGGGCTGGCCGCCCAGGGCCATGGCCAGGGTCTTGGCCTCGAAGCTGACGCAGCGGACGTAGTCGGCCATCTCGGAGGGGGCGCGCAGCTCCTTCTGGTGCCGCAGGTGGGCCCCGTAGAAGGAGTAGGCCGTGATCATGGCCGAGGCCGTCTGGACTCCGACCGGGTCGTCCGTCAGATGGACCTTGTAGTTGCCGAACTTGAAGAGCGAGGCCTCGGACGTCCTCCCCCCCTTGACCCGCCCGGCCACGACGAAGAGCCCGCCCTTGTCGGCCAGCACCTCCTGGGGCTCGAAGGGCCCCGCCAGGGCGACGATGTTCAGCTTCGGCTTGCCGGCGGCCACGGCGGCCTCCCAGGCCATCTGGATGGTCAGCCGGTGCGAGAGCCGCTCGAAGCCGCGGCTGGCCAGGATGAGGGTGCGCAGCTCGGTGGAGTAGGCCAGGATGGTTTTCAAAAGCTCCCCGACCTCCTCCGGCGGCGTGGCCACCACCACCTCGGTGGCCTTGCGGAAGGCCTCCATGTGGTCGGAGGTTGGGAAGACGTTCTTGGGCAGCCTGACCTCCGGGTAGCCGGCCAGGGTGCGCTCGTAGGCCAGCCCGTGGACGAGGTCCTCGGAGGGGTCGTAGAGCGAGAGGGAGGAGTTGTGGAACTTCTTGTCGTTGATGGTCCGGCGCCCCACCAGGGTGACCAGGGCGAAACCCCACTGGCCGGCCCCGCAGACGACCAGGTTTTCCTGGGCCGAGGGGCTGTAGAGGCGCCGGTCGCTGTGGGTGGCGTAATAGGAGAGGGCGTGGTTGCTGCGTATTTTCGGGGACTTCTGCCACTTGGGCCCCCGGTCGGCCACGACGCCCCGCCTGGCCAGGGAGTCGAGCCCGTCGTTTAAGGCCGCCGGGAGGCCCAGGTCGCGGAAGGCGTCCTCGAAGTCGGGCTCCAGGTCGAAGACCCTCTGGTGGTAGCCGGAGATGGTCTCCATGGCCTTCCGCGCCGACGCCTCCAGGGCCTCCCGGTCCCGCCCGGGCGAGGGCAGGCCGTCCAGGGCCAGGGCCGCCAGGTGGGTGGTCATGATCTTCTTGTCCCGGGCGATCTCCTTGATGGCGTAGAGGGTGGCGAACTCGTCCAAGGCCAGCTCCCTGGGCGTGCCCTCCCACTCGGAGCGGATGTCGGACAAAAGCCGCCCCCGCCCGAAGCCTATGTAGGAGCGGCCCAGAAGGCCTCTGAGCCCGCGGGCCATGCCGGCGAGGGGGGCCCAGGGTTTTTTCAAGACCTCCCGGAAGATGTTGTGGCCGGCGAACCAGGAGACGAGGCCCCGGCCCTCGGAGAGGTCCCTGTCCTCGGGCACCAGGCTGTAGCTGATGACCACGGGCTGGATGAAGACGTCGCCCCTCGAGGCCAGCGCCCCCTGGATGGTCACCAGCCGGCGCGGGTATCTGAGCGAGCCGTCCCTGGTCCTGGCCCCGCCCGACCAGGCCTCCAGGAAGATGCCCTGGGGCTTGCCCATCTCGGCCAGGGCCTGGCAGTAGTGGAACAAAGACGAGAGGTACGAGCGGCTGGCCCCCTTGCGGACGATGACGTAGGAGCCGAGCATGAAGAGCCTGGTCAGCGACGGGGTGGCCATCATGTTCTGGCCCGCGGCGAAGAGGGGCATGGCCAGCCCGTTCTGGTCGATGAAGGTGTTGAAGATAAACTCGTCGAAGTGGGATGAGTGGTTGATGAGATAGACTATGCCGATCCCCTCCTGCTGGGCCTTGAGGAGCTGGGGCAGAAACCTGAGCTCCCTGAGGTCGGCGGAGGTGAAGAGCCGGCCGGGGTCCCGGTGGTCGAAAATATCGCTGATGATGTTGTAGCAGGCGGCCGTCGCCTCCTCGTGGAGCCGGTGCTCGTAGCGGCAGGAGATGAGCTGGACGTGGCTTTTGATCTCCTGGTGGTTGACGGTGTCGCCTTTTTCCTGGTAGGCCCTCTCCGTCAGGTCCACCGCCAGCCTGGCGATCTGCTCCTGGTCGTCGAAGGCCGGGACGCCCCTGCGGCGCGGGTCGGCCAGGTACGACGCCCCGGGCTCCAAGACGGCCAGCTTCCGCACCTGCCTGACGAAGTCGAGCCTTTTGAGCAGCATGGTCAGGGGCGGCTCGGCTATGGATTTCAGACTAAACTTGCCCATCTCCGTCCTTCACAGGCGGGCCGGCGGCGCGGCCCCCGCCGACAAAAAAACCCCGGCCGCTCTCGGGCGACCGGGGGAGGGGGGCGGGCTTCAGGTCGACGGGGGGGCCTCCCCGGCGTCGGTGTAGCCCACCGGCTCCAGAAGATACTTGCCCAGGTCGGCGGGCAGCCGGTCGAAGACGACCATGTAGGGGAGGGTCTGGGAGGGCGGGACGTTGACGTTGGTCCCGTTCTGCCCGGCCCGCAGGGAGAGTCTCGACAAGATGTCGCGCATGGGCAGGGTCCGCAGCTCCTCCTCGGTCAGGAAGTTGCCCGCGAAGATCTGGCGCTCGGCCACGACCTTCTCCTGGCTGTCGGTCAGCATGCCCTTGAGACGGATGTAGCTGACGGGTTTGGTGTCGTTGTTCTGCACCAGCCCGGTCAGCACCAGGAGCGTCCCGGCCTCGGAGTTCTGGATGTAGTGGTGGGCGGTCTGGTCCTGGATGAAGGTGATCCTGATGATCCCGTCGTCGTCGGGGACGGTCTCCACCTGGTTGTCCGGCGGGTCCCCGGCCTGGGGCTGCCGCTCGGCCAGGGCGTCCGAGGCTTCCTGGACCCTCCGGTCGGGGGCCCCGGCGGGGGAGTCGAGGTTGTCGAGGACGCTCCTGCCCTGCGAGAGGAAGAGAGTGAAGACCACCAGCAGCGCGGCGGCCACGGAGAGGACCAGCAAAAGGACCTTCTGCCGCCTGGTGAAACCTTTTTTCGGGGCCCGCAGGGGGGGCTGGGCGGGAGCCCCCTGGGCCCGGGCCCCGTAGTCGCCGTCCGGCATGACCCCGAAGCCCCCAGGCTCCGCGGGGACGGGGGGGCCCACGGGGTCGGCCTCCAGACCAAGGGCCGGGAGGCCGGGGCCCGACGAGGGCGCCGCGGACGCCGGATAGGCCTGCAGGTCCTGGGTGGGCCGGAGCAGCATGGTGGCCTCGGGGACGATGAAGTTGTCCCCGTTGCCCTTGATCATGTTGATGGGGTTGTTCTGCGCCCTTTTCTGCGGCACGGCGGACAGAACCGGCCGCCCGTCCGGCCCGGTCCGCACCTCCGGGCCCCGGTTCGGGTCCGGCCCGGAGGACCTGCGGTCGGGCTCCTCCAGGGAGTCCGCGCCCTGGAAATAGTCGTTCAGCTCGCTGTCCAGGTCGGACGTCCCCCGCCGCCCGCCGGCCTGCTCGGAGGCGCCGACCAGCCTGTCCCGTCGTTCCTGCTCCTCGCGCGCGGTGGGGGCGAAGACGGTGAAGACGGCCTGGCAGTTGGAGCAGCGGACCCTGGTGCCGGTCTCTTTGATCAGGCCCGTATTGACCCGGAATTTGGTCTGACATTGGCCGCAAATGATGATCATTTTACTCCGCGGGGCTGGGGAAGAGCCGTCTGGCGTCTAGGGGTGGATGGTTTGGCGTCCGGGCGGAAAGGATCTCGTCCCGCCCGCGCCCGGTCGGCGCAGCACAGATTTTATACGACCTTATTATTGATGTCCAGACTCCCGGAGACAAATAAAAATGGCCCTTTGGATATAATAATACTGAAAAGCCTTCCATTTTGCAAACGACCGGCCGAAAAAAATGGCGGCCGGGGAGCCGGGGAATCCGAGGGCCGGGCGGGCCGCCTCAGCCCAGGGTGTAGATGGCGGGAAACTCCCGGTAGCGTCTGGCGGCGTCCAGGCCGTAGCCGACCAAAAAGCCGTCGTCGATCGCGAAGCCCACGTAGTCGAGGTCCACCTTGACCTCCCGGCGGGCGCTCTTGTCCACGGCCACGGCCAGCTTCACGGAGGCCGGTTCCTGGGTTTTCAGATGCTTCAGAAGCCAGTTAAGCGTCAGGCCGACGTCGGCGATGTCCTCGACCACCAGGACGTGGCGGTGCCTGACCTCCCGCTCGAAATTTTTCAGCATGACCACCTTGGACGAGGAGGAGAGGTGGTCCTCGTAGCTGGAGAGGCGGATGAAGTCCGTCTCCAGGGGGACGGTCATCTCCCTGATCAGGTCCGACATGAAGACGAAGGCCCCGTTGAGGATGCCGATGACCAAGACCATCTCCCCCTCGGCCAGAAGCTTTTCGTAGTGGGCGCTTATCTCGGCTCCCAGCTCCCTGACCCGGCCCCGGATCTGCTCGGGGCTGAAGAGCATTTGCAGCTTGCTCGTATCGTAATGAAGGTCCATGTTTGACACCGCCGGCGGCCCGGGGGTTCGCGCCCGGGCGAAGGGGAAGACGCCCCGCCCTTTTGCGGGACGGGGCTTGGAAACAACGGCCGGACACCGACGAAATCACCGGGGAAAAACCCGGGCGAGACGACGGGCTGGGGATAATAATTATTGTCACTTAAATATAGAAAAATTATTTAATCATATGGTCTGTAAATAGCTGTCGAACAAGAGATCAAAGATGGAGACAGGAGATATTCCTCCTTATCTAGCCGCGGAGGTCGTTTTCGTAGCCGCCCTCGATGAGCCGGGAGAGCTCGCGCAGGTTGGGGTTCCGCTCCTTGAGCCCCATGTTGATCTTTTCCAGCGCCCTGGTCCGCTTCCAGGAGCGGTAGATGAGAAAGAGCCCGAAAACGGTCAGGCAGACGTTGACGGTCAGGACGGGGGCCAGAAGATAGACGACCTTCATGGGGTCGTAATAGCGCGAGACGCCTATGAGCGCGCCGGTGACCGAGAGCGGCAGGACCAGAATGGCCAGGCCGGTGCGCATGACCGAGAGGGCCGTCCTCTTTTCCGCCAACACCAGGGACACCTCGTTGATCAGCCTTGTCTCCTGCAGGACCATGGTCTCGCCCGGCAGTCCCGGGTCCGCCATGTCGAGGGGTTCCGTGTCGGCCGATAAATTGTTGACATCCTGCGGGGACAAAGAAAACGACCTCCAAAAGCTTTTTTGCCCTTATATTATAATTAATTGCGACTGCAAAAACTAGCCTGGCCATAAGGTAAAATTTGGAGGATTAAAAAACTGAAACATGAGAAACGATTATTTTGATGTAATTTTGTTAATGCAAAAATTGAATGTTTAATGATTATATAAAATAGATAGACATATTAAAACTTATAAAATAATAAAACTATATATTAAGATAGGCTATTTAAGGTGTGAATACTGATTTAGTAGTTTAATTATAATTTTATAAGCAAATAAATATATTTTCTATCAGAATATTGTTTTGCTTTGATTTATAGTAACCGTTCAGGTCACTATTTCATAGGACCCCTGCTCCAAATCCGGGGCGCCCGGATCATACCAGGTCCTGGGTCAGCCAGCCATATTAAAGGCTAGTAGTTCAGAGTCAAATTTTCAAAATTACCACCCTATGAGCGGCAAATTTGATCCATATGG
>JAISET010000172.1 GCA_031264015.1 Deltaproteobacteria bacterium
AGGAGCGCGCCCCGGGACCGGGAGCCCCGCGCATGAAAAAAGCCAGTCTTCATCCGCCGCTTTCGGACCCGCCCCCGGCCCGGGACGTTTTTTCAAGGCCTTCTCGCTCCGGCGAACAGCCCTATTGTAGACCGGGGAAATCATTATGGCTAGTGTGGGCGCCCGGGAAAAAATTAGGACGGCGAGAAATTGAGGGGATAAATTAAGAAGATAATTATACGTAATTATATCTTAAATACTTTTAAAACTAAAAAAAGCCTAAACATACTCAAAAAAGGCCACAAAAAACACAAAAAAAGACTTGAAAAACTAAATAAAAACAAGGTATTATAAAAACCAAGTTAGACGTCTGAGACGAAAAAGTTTTAGATGATGTCTATGAATGATTAGGATAGAAAAATTGGAGAGGAAAGAATATTTAACCTGGGAGAAGAAATAATTATAAAAATTTGAGACAAATAAGCAAAATTATTTCAGCGGGCAGTAAAATAAATGTTGAAAAAAATTTCATAATTTATAAAATGCTTGCTCTTGATTAACCAAAAGCTTGTTAGTTAGTTTTTGTCCAAAATTTTGTTGTTTAATGTCCCGGCCGCCTCAGGCCAAGAATTTTCAGAGTTTCGGTCCAAGCCAGGAGCCGGGCGACGCCCGGCGGGCTCCCAGCGAGCCGACGGCCGTCGCCGGTCGTGGTCTTCGGATCGAAAGCGACGCAGCTTAACACGCTGCACACAACCCAACACCTATATCAGCTTGTAGCTGGTATCCTGCCTATAAGAAACTGCGAATTATCCATTCTATATAACAGACGGGGTGTTCCCCGTCGCCTGCCTCAACAGCGGCGGTCACTTAGGTGACCGCCGTCTTTCTAATTTGTGTTAGTGAATGTTCGTTTGTTCCTTTAGGTTTTGCAGCCCCTCTTTTTCCCCTCCCGCCCCGGCGACGCGGCCCCGGCCTCGGTCCCGGCAGTCCTACTTTCCGGCCGGCGTCCTTTTGTCCGCCTCGGCGTTCGTCGTCGTCGTCATCGTCATTATCATTATCATCATCACCACCACCACCAATATTATTATCACTATTTTCCGCCGGCTCCCCGGAGAGCCGCCGTCCAAGCTTTCCTCATGGCTTTCGCATCATCGGGATCAGGTAGGTCGCGGAATAGGGGAGGCCGCGAAAGAGCTCGGTCGAAAACAAAGGGCCCGTCAAACATATGTGAAAAATATGGCGCGGCGCCATTGCCTGGCGACGAAGATCAAAAAATACTGACGGTAATTAGAAGACAGAATTAGCTATTAATTAGGAAACAAGTGGAGACGTTTGAGTTTTTAATTGCTTGGTTGTTAAAAATTTCAGCGTGGACTCAATCGCTCCGAGGCATAATTTTAACCGCCTGGCGCGGCTTTGTGAAGTTTTAAGAACAACTTCGAGACTAATTCTCAAGAAGAAAAAAAATAAATTTCTTTCCAGACCCTTGAAATCATGAAAATAATACTTATCTTTTAATTCAGCGAGGGAGAAGACAAACAGTCTGCTTCAAAAAGTTGAACGCCGGGCGATAAGAGCGCCGTTTTTACCGACGCGGCGACAAGTCGCAGGACTTTGCCGGGTTTGACAAAAGTCGTCGGCTTGCCGCCTCTCCTCGTCCCGCCCCATTACTTCAAGATTCCCTCCATAGAGGACGATCTAAATCGTCTCCATCCAATAAAACGCGGCGGTCATGAATCTACTCGATCATGACCGCCGTCTTGCGTTTATGGAAGCATGATTTTCGTTGATGTTTTTTCCGCCCGCCCGGGCCGGCCAGGGGAAGCTTTGCGGGCGGCGGTCTTAGATTTTCAGGGGTGTTTGTCGGGGGGACAGCCTGCCGCCCTGATTGTCGCTCCGTCCGAATCCCGGGGGAGGCGGGGCCCGGCAGGAGGGCCGGACAGGTTTCCGGAGGCTCCCCCTGCCTCCGGGAGGGGGCGGCGGATGCCCCGGGAGGCTTCCGGAGCCTAATTTCCAGGCGGCCGGGGTCTTGGCGGGGGGGCTTGGCGGGGAGGCTTTTTGGCGGGGGAAAAAATAATTGTCGACCACCCCCTTGAAATTAGTCGTTCAGTGACTATTTTTAATATTGGGAGGGAGACGCCAAACCGTCTTCCTCCCAGGACGGCTCGCCGCGCAAGCCGTCCATATCGTTTTAAGAAGGCGATATCATTAAGCTTTTATTAGCTTAAGGCGTTCTGCGCTCCAAACGCCGGGCTGGCCCGGCGTCCCGCCTTAATTACTTCGAATTTTCCATTCTTAGATACAGATGGGGTTTCCCCCATCGCCTGCCTCATATGCGGCGGTCATGACGGCGACGTCATGGCCGCCGTCTTGCGTTTTAGGGTCTGGTAATTTCTGGACAAATTGTGCCTCCGCCCCCCTTCCCGCCCGGGCCGGCGGCCGGAGCCTCAGAGTCTTCGGAAAGAAAAGCCTAAAATCAGGGACTTGCATTCGGCGGCCCGGCGGGGGGCGGATTTGGAGCCGGGGGCGGCGGCCGGCCGCTCCGTCTCGCCCCGGCCCCCGGCCGGCCTGGCGGGACTCCCGGTCAGGTGAAAGGTTCGACATGTCGGCCGCGCGATCCGGGTCGTCGAGGGAGTTTTTCGGTGCTTTGGAAAATGGTCCTAAAAAAACTGTGCCTGGCGGGGCGACAAATAGATAAGAAACAGCGCGAAGCAGCTGTTGATGAGACTAACAGGGGTAAGCTTTTTCGCGATCAAGGATTTTTGAGTGTCGGCCGCCCGCTCGGACGGGAGCGGGAGAATATGACAAAAATTTGACTTAAGACCGCTTCCCTGGCGGCCGGGAGGATTTCCGCGCGCGCGGGGTCGGGCGTCCGACGGGGACCTGGCGGGTCGTCGGCCAAATATCCGGGAAAGGGCCTAAAACAGGGGGGGCGGGGGCTTTCGGCGGGGCATGGGGGCGGCGGTGTAAATTTTGACGAATCGGACCAAAAAAAGTTGCCGGTCCCTACCAGTTTTCCAACTTTTTGGCTGTTAGGAAATAAGGCAATAGAGATAGAGAATTAGAGCTGTAAAATTTAGATTGTTCCATAATTTTAGCAATAAAAACGATGCTAAAATACAACTATGTATATAAATATGTATAATATCGTAACAAATGTCAGCCGATGGGAAAAATGACAAAAAAACTAACGAAGGTTCGTTCAAAAAAAATTTTTTGGCGTTTGGACGAAATTAGCAAAAGGGCTGTTTACAAGCACTTAGCATTTCAGCCCCGGAACGGACGGAAGCGAAAGGGCGGAAAAGGGGAGAAATTTCTCTATTGACGGCTTGACTTTGCCTGGAATCGAGGTAAACTCTACCCTAGGTCGGGACAGTTCTTTTGAACTTTCCATTTTCTAGCCGTGGCAAGGCTAAATACAATTAGGCTTTGAGTCTGACCAATAGAAACATCTTTCTATACAGTTGTTCTCACTGTCCCAAGAAAGTCAGCCGAGCGCTGTTTCTTTCTCGTTTAAAGGTTTTTTACCGACTAATAGGTTAACTTACCTGCTGTTCAATTTACTATTAGTCGGCCTCCTACCTATAAACCTGCGACTTACCACTCCAAATACAGACAGGGCGTTCCCCGTCGCCTGCCAAAAAATGCGGCGGTTGCCGGTCAAAAAGACCTGGTGACCGCCGTCATTTCTTATGAAGCGTACGAATATTCGTTAGTCTAGTTTATAGGCCTAACGATTTTTATATGGACAAAAAGATTAAGCTTTTTTCCTTTGTCTAGCTTGAGAAATACTTTTCTCTAGTATTTAACTTGTCTTTGGTCATGAGTTATAGATTGGTGACCGGACTTTCCTTCCCCGGTTGTTTTCCGCGTTCGGAGGCCTTTGGGGGGAGACCGGGTCCCCGGCCTCTGAGGGGCCATATTTGGGCCGGAGAGCGGCTGTTTAAGCCGATTTCATATGAAGCCTAACGTTGGTTAGCCCGTTTATGGGCCTTTTGGGGCTCGGGGTTGCTTCGGGCAATAAAATTCGACCCTCGATCTTGCCGCGTGAGTCTTCCGGAGGGGATAAGTCCGCGGGTTTATTAAATATCAGTATTTTGAAATTCCCGCCCGCAGGTTTTTATGAGGCAAACCGAACTATAGGTCCATATTTCGCCCTCGCCGAGCGCCGAAATCTTGGCTTCGACACCTCCAAGTCCCAATGAAAAGAGGTTTTCCTGATTTTATTGCCAGTTGCAAATTTTTAGCGGGTTTCGGGCGGCGGCGCGAGGCTCCCTGCGGGGAGTTTTTCGGCCCGGGCCCGGCTGGCGGCGGGGCTTTTGGGGACGCGTCGGTCACATGAGGGGGCGGCCGGACGGACGACTGCCAGATGGCGGACATCAGGGGTTGGCCAAAGCTCCGGGGGAGTTCCGGGGAAGCCTCGGGGAACCTCCGGGGCGGCTCCGGGGGAACTTCCGGGGCGGCTCCGGGGGCCGTCGCCCGCCCGCCGGGGGGACGGCGCGGCCCGGGCGGACCGTTTCGGGCGGAGCGGTCTGTTCGGGAGGATTTCGGGGGTTTTCGGGGCGGGGGAAAAAGGCGGCGCGCCCGCTGATTATGGCCGGGAGCTTTTATACCGGCGGCGGCGGCGGCAGGCTTGGACGGGCGACGCGGCGTGTTAAATTTGATCGTCTTATGACTGCCGGCACGAATTTAAAGAAAAGAAAATTGTCTTGCGGCCGTAAAATTTGGGGTAATGCTGGAAAATGATGAGGAAAGTTTATTTCGGCCGACTAAAAAACAGCCAGGTATTGGCAAGCCTCAATATGGCTTGGCTAAAAGCTTGTCCGGGGCTTTGGCGGGTCAAAAAAACCGTCAAAAACTCGGGCGGACCCCAAAATTTGTCTTTTGGCGCCCGCGCGGAGATTTTTTTTGGGTCCCGGGGAAAAAAAACAGGGAAAAAATTTTGCCCTCCGGCCGATTTTTTTTCAGGATCCCGGCCCCCCCCAGGACGCCCCCCCCGGCGTCGTCTTAAGCCGCCCCCGGGCGGGCCCCGGGGACGGCCTCAGGCCTGGTGGACGATCCGGCCCCCGACGATGGTCCCGAGGACCCGGCCGACCAGCTCCCGGCCGTGGAAGGGGCTGTTGCGGCTCTTGGATTTGGAGGTGGCCGCGTCGTAGCGGTATTTGGGAGCCGGGTCGAACAAGGTCAGGTCCGCCGGGGAGCCGACGCCCAGGGCGCCGCCCGGGACCCCCAGTATGCGGGCGGGGTTCCAGGAGAGGAGCTCCGCCAGCCTGGACTTGGGGAGGCCCAGGGATTGGACGACCTCCCAGACGAGCGGCAAAGCCGTCTCGAGCCCGATGGCCCCGAAGGCGGCGTCCGAGAACTCCACCTCTTTTTCCAGAACCGAGTGGGGGGCGTGGTCGGTGGCCACCAGGTCGATGGTGCCGTCCCTGACGCCCTCCAAAAGAGCCAGGCGGTCCTCCTCGGCCCTGAGCGGGGGGTTGATCTTGCAGTTGGCGTCGTACTCGCCCAGGTTGTTCTCGGTCAGCGTCAGATAATGCGGGGCCGTCTCGCAGGTGACCGGCAGGCCCTCCGCCTTGGCCTGGCGGACGATCTCGACGCTTCGTCCGGCCGAGAGGTGGCAGAGGTGCACCCGCCTGCCGGTCAGCCTGGACAGGGACACGTCCCTGTGGACGGCCAGGTACTCGACCTCGGCCGGGCTGCCCGCGAGCCCCAGCCTCGTGCTGATGCGGCCCTCGTTAACCAGCCCGTCGGGGGCCAGGGTGTTCTCCTGGCAGTGGGAGAGAGGCAGAAGATTACAGACCGAGGCGTAGCCCAGGATCCGGCGCATGACGGCGGCGTCGGACACCCAGCGCCCGTCGTCGGTCACGGCCGGGCAGCCGGCGGCCCGCAGGTCGTCGTACTCGGTCAGCTCCGAGCCCTTCTGGCCCCTGGTCATGGCGGCGGACTGGTAGAGCCTGGCCCCCTTAATTTTTTCGGCCCGGCGCGCGAGGCTCTCCACCTGGGAGGCCTGGTCCACGGGAGGGGAGGTGTTGGGCATGGCCAGGACGGCCGCGAACCCTCCCGCCGCGGCGGCCGCCAACCCGCTGGCCAGGTCCTCCTTGTACTCCTGCCCCGGGTCCCGCAGATGGACGTGGAGATCAATTAGTCCGGGGAGGACCCAGGCGCCGCCGGCCTCGACCACCTTGGCGCCGCCGGCCCCGATCGCGCCGGGCTTGTCGCGGGCTTTTATTTTGCCGTCCGCCAGCAGCAAGTCGGCCGGGCCCTCGAAATTATTGGCGGGGTCGATCAGATAACCGTTTTTGACGACGAGGGTTTCCATAACCGGGGCCTCCTGTTTTTCAGGCCGCCTGGGCCGGGTTTAGGCGTTCGGAGTTGTCGACCAAAAGAAATAGGAGCGCCATGCGCACGGCCACGCCGTTGGTCACCTGCTCCAGGATGACCGAGGCGGGGCACTCGTAGGCCTCGGGGGTCAGCTCGACGCCCTGGTTGACGGGGCCCGGGTGCAGGAGCAGGCAGTCCGGCCTGGCCAGGGCCAGCCGAGCCAAGTCCATCCCGTAGACCGAGGCGTACTCCCGCGCCCCCGGGAAGAGCTGCCCGGACTGGCGCTCCAGCTGGATGCGCAGCATGATGACGGCGTCGGCGCCGTCGAGGGCCGGCTCGGGACGGTCGTAAACCCTGGCCCCGTACTCCTCGGCGAGCTTGGGCGCCATCATGGAGGGGGGGCCCGCCACGGCCACCTCGGCCCCCAGGGTCCGCAGGCCGATCATGTTGCTGCGGGCCACCCGGCTGTGGGCGATGTCGCCGATGATGGCCACCTTCAGGCCCGCGATTTTGCCCTTCTTCCGGCGGATGGTCAGAAGATCCAGCAGAGCCTGGGTCGGGTGGGCGTGGGCCCCGTCGCCCGCGTTTAAAATGGGGCAGGGGAGGCGTCTCGCCAGAAAATGCGGGGCCCCGGAGGCCGAGTGCCTGATGACCAGGGCGTCGGGGCTCATGGCCATGATGTTGCGGGCCGTGTCCAGCAGGGACTCGCCCTTGGCCATGGAGGACCCGGAGGCGGAGAGGGCGACGGTGTCGGCCGAGAGCCGCTTGGCGGCCACCTCGAAACTGAGCCTGGTCCTGGTGGAGTTCTCATGGAAAAAGAGGACCACCAGCTTCCCCCGCAGCGTGGGTACTTTTTTAATCTCCCTGTCCGAGACCTCCCGGAAGTTCTCGGCGACGTCCAGGATCGCCTCCAGGTGCTCGGCGGAGAACTGGTCCAGGTCCAGCAGATCCTTGGGCCAGTTTAAATGCTCGTAGGACATGGTCCACCTCGGCGGGGTACGGGGAAAAAATGAGAGC
>JAISET010000203.1 GCA_031264015.1 Deltaproteobacteria bacterium
CCCCCCCCCCCGCCCCCCCCCCCCCCCCCCCCCCGCCCCCCCCCCCCCCCACCTCCGCCCTCCGCCACCTCCGCCTCCTCCCCCGCCGCCCCCGCCCTCCGCGTCCTCCCCCGCCAGGAGACGGACTCCCGGCCTGGTCTTTTCTTCCAAAACCGGGCGGGGGAAGAATTTTTTTCCCCCCCGCCCGGTCGGCCACTTGAAATTATTTCTCAATTAATATACCCTTAAGGGGTATACAGTACAAAGACCCGGGCGGCTATTTTTCCGGGCCTCTCAGACCGCTGCCTTTCATTCCCATCACAGTCTCGCGGGAGGGCGGACATGACCAAAGAGAAACTCATGCTCTGGATTAAGGACGAGGAGAAAAGAGACGTTGTTTTGAAGGCGGCGTCTTTGGCCGCCCTGGTCGCAAGCTTCCTCGACTGGCCGACCCCGCTGCCCTTCGACCCGGCCTGGCTGGCGGCGGTCCTCTGCGGGGTCCCCATTGTCGGGGAGGCGCTGGAGGGCCTGTTCAGGAGCTTCGACGTCACGGCCGACGTCCTGGTGGCCATGGCCCTGGTGGCGGCCCTGGTGATCGGCGAGACCTTCGCGGCCGGGGAGGTGGCCTTCATCATGGGGCTGGGGGGGCTGCTGGAGGACAGGACCCTTCGGAAAGCCCGGGAGGGGATAGAGCGGCTGGTCAGGCTGGCCCCGGCCGAGGCCCGGGTGGTGACGGGGGAGGGCGAGAGGAACGTCCCGGCCGGGGACGTCAGGGAGGGCGACCTGGTCCGGGTCCTGCCGGGCGAGATCATCCCGGTGGACGGCGCGGTCGTCTTCGGGACGACGACCGCGGACCAGTCGCTTTTGACGGGGGAGTCCCTGCCCGCGGACAAGGGCGTCGGCGACCCCGTCTTCGGCGGGACGGTCAACCAGCTGGGGGCCATCGACCTCAAGGCGACCAGGCCGGGCTCCGACAGCTCCATCCAGAGGATGATCCGCCTGGTGGAGACCGCCTCGGCCGACAAGACCCCGGTGGTCAGGATCATGGACCGCTGGGCCGTCTACATTGTCGGGCTGGCCTTGCTGACCGCCCTGGGCACCTGGTTTTTCAGCGGCGAGATCGTCAGGGCCGTGACCATCCTGGTCGTCTTCTGCCCCTGCGCCCTGGTCCTGGCCACCCCCACGGCCATCATGGCGGGCATCGGCAACGCCAGCCGCTTCGGGGTGCTGATCTCCTCGGGGGAGGCCCTGGAGCGCCTCTCGCAGGTCACGGCCGTCGCCTTCGACAAGACGGGGACGCTCACTGTCGGACGCCCGGAGGTGACCGGGGTCGTCCCGGCGGGGGGCCTCTCCGAGGGCGGGCTCCTGACCCTGGCCGCCACCGTCGAGCAGAGGTCGGAGCACCCCCTGGGCCGGGCCGTGGCCGCCCGGGCCCGCGAGCTCGGCGTCAGGCCTCTGGAGCTCGAGGAGTTCGCCCTGGTCCCCGGGCGGGGGGTGGCGGTTCTGGCGGGGGGCCAAAAGATTTACGGGGGGGGCGCGGGCCTGCTGGAGGACAACGGCCAGCGGATACCGGACGGCCTGTTGGAGGCGGCCGAAGCGCACCGGAGCGAGGGCCGGGCGGTGGTCTTCATAGGCGCGGGGGGACGGGCGGCGGGCCTGGTCGTCCTGGCCGACACCCTGCGTCCCGACGCCGGGTCCGCCGTCCGGGACATCGAGGAGGCCGGCGTCAAAACTTATCTTCTGACCGGGGACCACCGCCGGGCGGCCGAGCGCATCGCCCTTGAGGCGGGCATCAAAAACGTCCGCTACGAGCTCCTCCCCGAGGACAAGGTGGACGTCATCACCCGCGAGCTCGCCCGCGACAAAGGAGAAAAGGTCCTCATGGTCGGGGACGGGCTCAACGACGCCCCGGCCCTGAAGGCCGCCCACGTCTCCCTGGCCATGGGGCAGGGCGGCAGCGGCATGGCGGTGGAGGCGGCCGACGGGGTCCTGGTCCGCGACGACCTCAAGAAAATCCCGAGGCTTCTGCGCCTCGCCCGACGCGCGGCCAGGACCATCCGCCTGAACATCGGCCTGTCGTTTCTTTTAAACCTGGTCACCGTCGTCCTGGCCGCCGCCGGCCTCATGGGGCCGGTCGTGGGCGCCCTGGCCCACAACGCCGGGGCCTTCCTCATCGTCTTCAACTCGGCGAGGCTGCTCAACGCCAAAGACTCCGGGGACCGGGACGGCGGGGCGGACGACGCCGGCGCCCCGGCCGGGGCAGAAAGAGCCGCCGGCAACCGGGAAAACGCCGACGTCAAAGCGGCCGGCGGACGCGCCGCCTAAACAAACGCCCCGAGTCCGACGGGAGGCCGGGCCCCGGGGACCTCCCCCTCCCCGCCGGGGACGGCGGGGAGGACGGGGACGCCGGGGACGGGGCGGTTTTCCGGAGACAAGCCGCCGCCGGTCCCGCGGGCCGGCGACAGGCCCCGGGCGGCCGCCGGTCCCGCGCCGGCCCTCAGGTCATCCGGGAAAACTGCTCGACGGCCTTGGCCAGCTTCTTCAGGGTGTTCTCGGAGTCGCCGTTGGCGATGCCGGCGAGGACGCAGTGGCTCAGGTGTCCCTCCAGGATCACCTGTCCGGTCTTGTGCAGGGCCGACTTGGCCGCGCTGATCTGGACCAATATGTCCTCGCAGGGGACGTCCTTCTCCACCATGCCCATGAGGCCCCTCACCTGGCCCTCGATCCTTTTCAAACGGGCCACCACCCTCTCCACGTCCATGCATTCGCGCATAGATCACCTTTGTCCTGGGGTTGACGAGGCGGGCGTCTTATCGAGGCCGTCCTCGAATTGTTGTCCTCCCGGCCTCCGGGCGGCCGGCAAACTACGGTCCTCCCCCGGGCGGCCGGTCGGACCGCCGGGCGAAAACGCCGGCCAAAAAATATTCGCCTGCATAAAAAACGAGGGACGAGTCGGAAACAAACCGCCGGCCGCAGGGCGGTCAAAAAACGTCAGGTCGAAAAAACCGCGAGGCCGTCGATAAACGCCTGAGGCGGTCAAAAAAAACGTCGGACAGGCCGTCGGGTCGGAACAAACCTCAAACGGCGCCGGCGGTTCCAAACGCGGCCGGACTTGGCGCGCCCGCGCGTCGCCCACTCCCCCTCCTCCCGCCGCCGCCCTTATCCGCCGCCCTTATCCGCCGCCCTTATCCTCCGCCCTTATCCGCCGCCCCTATCCGCCGCCCCTAGGACAGGAGCCCCGGGTATTTCTTCAGCTTGTAGGGGATGACGTTGCGCCGCAGCCCCAGAAGGTCGGCGGCCAGGCTCTGGGAGCCCCCGGCCATGGCCAGGGCGCGCCTGAGCAGCTCCTCCTCGAAGCCGGCCATGATGGCGGGCAGGTCGCCGCCGGGGGGCGCCGCCTCGAGGAGGATGTCGGAGACGGGGGTGGCGGGGACGCCGGCGTACTTGTCCCACTTGTATTTGAAAACGTTGCGCCGAAGCCCCAGAAAGTCGGCGGCCCTGTTCTGGACCCCGCCGCCCATGTCCATGGCCTTGCGCAGCAGGGCCTCCTCCAGCCCCGACAGGGCCTCGGGCAGGGTCATCCCGTCGGGCAGCAGGGCGATGGCCTCCTCCATCCAGTCCTCGGACCGCCGCCCGGCCTCGGACGGGACGCCGCCCCCGACGCCGAAGACGGTGCCTCCGGCCGACGACGGCCCCCCCCCGGGACCGGCGGGGGCCCGGGCGTCCGCGGCCGTCCTCCCCGCCGCCGGCCCCGCGGCCCGCCCTCCCCGGGCGCCCGAGGTCGGGCCCCCTGTCGGGCCGGATCCCGGGCCGGCTCCCGGGCCGGCTCCCGCTCCCGGGCCCGCCCCCCCCTGGGGACGCCTGAGCTCCTCGGGCAGGTCCTCGGGCATGATCTCGTCCCCGGAGGCCAGCACCAGGCCGCGCTCGACGACGTTCTCGAGCTCGCGGATGTTGCCGGGCCAGTGGTAGGCGTAGAGAAGCCTCAGGGTCTCGGGGTTTAAAACCGGCCTGGCGGGGCGGTCGCGCCCGAACTTCTCGAGAAAGTGGGCGGCCAGTATCGGCAGGTCCTCGAGTCTCTCCCGCAGGGGCGGGAGCCTGATGTGGACGACGTTCAGGCGGTAGAAGAGGTCCTCCCGGAAGCGTCCGGCGGCCACCTCGGCCTTGAGGTCCCTGTTGGTGGCGGTGATCAGTCTCACGTCCGCCTCGATAGGCTTGCCGCCGCCGCCCACCCGCTCGACGGTCCTCTCCTGGAGAACCCGGAGCAGGGCCACCTGGGTGGCGGGGCTGATCTCGCCGATCTCGTCTAGAAACAGCGTGCCCTTGTCGGCCAGCTCGAAGCGCCCCGCCCGGGTGGAGACGGCCCCGGTGAAGGCCCCCTTCTCGTGGCCGAAGAGCTCGCTGACCAAAAGAGTCTCCGACAGGGCCGAGCAGTTGACGGCGACGAACGACCGGTCGCAGCGGGGGCCGTTGTGGTGGACGGCCCTGGCCACCAGCTCCTTGCCGGTCCCGGACTCCCCGGTGATCAGGACGTTGGCCTTGGTGGGGGCGACTTTCTCCAGGAGCCGGTAGAGCTCGTTCATGGGCTTGGACTTGCCGATGAGGCTCCCGAAGCTGTGCCGCTCCATCAGGGCGGCCCGCAGCTCCTTGTTTTGTCTGGCCAGACTCGAGACCTCCAGCGCCTTGGCCGCGCAGCGCAGCAGGTCCTCGTTGTGGTAGGGCTTGGTCAGATAGTCGAAGGCCCCCTTCTTGATGGCCTCCACCGCCAGCTTGGCGTCGTTGTGGGCCGTCAGCATGACCACCGGGACCTCGGGGCGCTCCTCCTTGACCTTGGTCAGAAGCTCCATGCCGTCTCCGTCGGGCATGGTGATGTCGGTCATGACCAGGTCGGTCTCCGGCCTCTCCCGAAAGAGGTCCAGGGCCTCCCGGCCGCCGGCCGCCTCCACCACGTCGTAGCCCCGGGACTCCAGGAGCTGCCCGATGACCAGCCGGTAGTTGGGCTCGTCGTCAACCAGCAGGATCGTCGCCGTCATGGTCAATGTCTCCTCCGCTCCTCCCCCGCCGTTCCTCCCCCGCCACGGGCCCCGGGGGCCCGGGCGCCGGCGGCGCGTCAGACCGGGCGGCCGCCGGACGGCGGCCCCCGGCCGAAAAAATCACGTCCGGGCGCGGCCCCGTCCGCTCCCCGACGGCGGGTCGCGGTCGTCGCCCGCCTCAGCGGAGTCGCCGGCCCCGCCGACGTCCCCGTCCGTCCCGGCTTCGCCGTCCGCCCCCCCGACGCCGTCGACGGCGCCCGCCCCGGCCCCCCCGGCCGGACCGGCCGTCCCGCCGGGGGCGGGCGCGGGCGGGAAGGTCTCGTCGGGGGCCCGGCCCCCCGCCGGCGCCGCCAGGTGGTCGGCTGGGCGCAGGGGGAGCCTGACCGTGGCCAGAAGCCCGTGCTCGTCGGGGCCGCCCCCGACGTTTTGGAGCTCGAGGGCGCCGGCGTGGCTCTCCACCACGTTTCTGACCAGGACCAGGCCCAGGCCGGTGCCCTTGGTCTTGGTGGTGTGGAAGGGCCGGAAGAGGTGCGCGGACGCCTCCTCGGAGAGACCCGGGCCGGTGTCCTGAACGGTCGCGGCCAGAAAGCCCCGGGCGTCGCCGGGATTGTCGACGCTGGTGCCGACGAAAAGAAGCCCCCCGTCGGGCATGGCCTGGATGGCGTTGACCAGAAGGTTCATGAAAACCTGGTGCAGAAGGCCCGGGTCGGCCAAAATCGGCCCCGGGTCGGGCCTGAGCCTGGTGACCAGCTCCACCCCGGCCGCGGACATGTCCGCCTCCAGGAGGACGAGGATCTCCTCCAGGATATCCTCCACCACCACGGCCTCGAGGCTGGGCTTCATGGGGCGGGCGAAGTCCAGAAAGTCGGTCAGAATCCGCCAGAGCCTCTCGGCCTCGTCGACGATGGCCCCGGCCAGGCGCCTCTGGCCCGTGGAGGCCTGGCCGTCCCGGAAGCTGGCCGCCAGAAAGTCGGCCGAGGAGCGGATGATGCCCAGGGGGTTGCGGATCTCGTGGCTGACCGTGGCCACCATCTGGCCCAGGTTGGCCAGGCGCTCGGCCCGGTGCAGCCGCTCGTCCAGGGCCAGCTTCTCGGCGTTTTTCTGGTTGATGATGCTCTCGCCCCTGGCCACCACCACCCAGAGGACGAAGCTTAAAAACAGGGCCGTGGCCACGGCGACGATCAGGGCCCTATACTGCATGGCCGCTATCTGGCGGTACTCGGCGGAGAGGTCCCTGGTCAGCTCCAGGACCCCGGAAATATTATGGGTGTAGTAGTCCTCCATGGCCTTGAGGCACCTGATGGTGAACTGGCCCCGGGGAAAGAACTTCCCGAACAGATAGCCGCCCTCCTGCCTGACGATGACGGTCCGCTCCTTGAGGTAGTTGATGTAGGCGGCCCGGTCCGGCGAGCCGGGGGTCTTGAGGGGCCTCGGGGGCAGCTCCCCCGGGCCGGCGCCGCCGGCGTTGTCGACCATCCCGCCGGGCCCGTTGGCCAGAAGGGAGACCCTGATGGCCTCCAGGTACAGGCTCATGGGCTCGGCCAGCTGGCCCCTGGGGGCGAGGCGGCCCGTGTCCACCGAGACCTCGTAGACCACCACGGGCTTGGGGGACTCCGACGAGTAGACCATCATCCCGAACTTGGCGTCGTACAAGGCCACCCTGCTGATGTCGAAGCCGTGGACGGTCCCCTGGATGACGGCGTCCAAAAACCTGTACGGCTCCTCCAGGCTGAGCCTGGCCTCGCCCCGGGAGCGGTAGATGGGCAGCAGGAAGCTGTTGAACATCTGGTAGTTGAGGTTGTCCATGATCATGACGGTCTCGTCGACCACCCGGTCGGAGATGATCTTCTCGGCCCGGTCGCTCATCATGACGGCCAGAAACAGACAGGTCACGAAGATGCTGACGACCGCCACGAGGGAGAAATACTTGGTCAGCCTGAAGGGCTTGTCCGACCGGCCGCCGGTCTCCGCCCCGGCCCCGTCGGCGGCTCCCGCCGCGGCCGGGACCCGGGGCTCGACCCTGGCGGGCGGGCCGGGGACGCCGGGCGAAATCCCGCCCGCCCCCAAGTTTTCCGGCCCCCCCGCCGGACCCGGCGTCCGCGGATTCTCCGGATTCTCCGGGCCCCGGGCGCCCCCCTGATTTTCCAGACCAGCCCGACTCACCTGACGTTCCCGCCCTCCCCGTTTTGTTTATGTTCCCGAACGCCGGAAAAAGTTCCCCGTCCCGTCGCGCGTCCCCTTGGACTCCGCGTCGCGCGTCCCCTTGGGCTCCCCCTGGACTCCCCTTGGACTCCCCGTCCGACGTCCCGCCCGGACGGCTTTTCCGGACCGTCCGGAACGCGGGGCGGGGCGGGGCGGCCGGTCGCCTAGACGACGTGCCGCCCGCCGGGCGCGGGGGCGGCCTTGCCCCTGATCTTCTCGGCGTACTTGTCGAAGCCCTGGCGGCCCATCAGGCCGTAGGTGAACTTCTTGCCGAGCTCCACCCCGGGCTGGTCCAGGGGGTCCACCCGGTGGAGAAAACCCGAGACGACGGTGGCGATCATCAGAGTCTGCATCAGGTAGCCGAGGCTCTGGGAGGTGACGGACGGCAGGACCAGGGCCATGTTGGGGCGGGCGTTCTCGGACAGGGCCATGGCGGTGCCCAGGCGCTCGTAGTTGAGAAGCTCCCCGAGACCCTTGCCGCCCAGGTACGACAGCTCCCCCTGGTCCTTGAAGAGGGCCGGGATCTTGATCTTCCCCCGGAAGTTCTCGACGCCGATCTGGCAGATCGTCTTGTCGTTCGGGCCCTCCATGTAGAGCTGCAGCTGGGAGTGCTGGTCGGTGGCCCCCAGGGCCTTGACGGCCGTCTGCCCGCAACCCGCCGGGGAGCCGTCGAGGCGCCTGGCCTTGCCCAGGGACTCGTTCCAGAGCTGCCCGAACCAGTCGGCGATCCTGGAGAGGGCGTCGGAGTAGGGCATCATGACCAGGATGGGCTTGTTTTTCCTCTCGCACAAAACCCAGTTGAGGCCGGCGAAGAGGAGGGCCCTGTTCCGCTCCCAGGGCTTCCCGAAGTCTTCGGTGGCCTTGGCCGCCCCCAGCAGAAGCTCGCTGATGTTGACCCCGGCCAGGGCCAGGGGGGCCAGGCCCACCGCCGTGAAGACCGAGAACCTGCCCCCCACCCCCGGGGGGATGGGCAGGGAGTCGAGGCCGCCCTTGTCGACCAGGCGCCTGAGCACCCCGTTCTCGGGGTCCGTGGTGATCAGCAGATGGTCTTTGACCTTGTTCCTGCCCAGCTTGGAGGTCAAAAGATCGTGGACGATCATGAACTGGCTCATGGTCTCGGCCGTGGCCCCGCTCTTGGAGATGACGTTAAAAAGAGTCCTCTCGAGGTCCAGGCCGTCCAGCAAGGCCGCGAAGCCCTCCGGGTCGATGTTGTCGGCCACCCGCAGCCTGGGCCAGCCCCGCCTGGGCATGGGCAGGCTGTTGTGGTTTAAAGGCCGGAGAGCCGTGAAGACCGCCGAGGAGCCCAGGGCGCTCCCCCCGATGCCCAGCACGACCACGTCGTCATATTTCCTGGCGTTCTCGTCGGCCAGCTTGCGGCAGAGCCCGGGGACGACCGGGTCCGCCGGCAGGTCGGCGAAAGGCAGCAGGCCTTTCTGCCTTTTGAGGTTGAAATCCCTGGCCGCCGCCGTCAGCGGGCCCCTCAGGGACCCCATCTCCCGGCTCATGAGGCCGTTCCCGCTCCCGACGACGCCCGCGGTCAGGTTGCGGTAGTCCAGGGCCAGCAGTCCGCCCGCGTCGGGGGCCGCCTTAGAGG
>JAISET010000057.1 GCA_031264015.1 Deltaproteobacteria bacterium
AGGCAGTCAAGGCAGTCAAGGCAGTCAAGGCAGTCAAGGCAGTCAAGGCAGTCAAGGCAGTCAAGGCAGTCAAGGCAGTCAAGGCAGTCAAGGCAGTCAAGGCAGTCAAGGCAGTCAAAGTAATCAGAATCCGAAGGAGACCGGGCACGTGGCCAAAATCGAACACACCTATTTGTTTCAGCCGGGTTTGTGGCAGGTCGAGGGCGTCTATTTCGACGGCAAGGGGGTCCGGCACCGGCAGACGGGACAGCTGGTCGTCGTCCACGGGCCCGGCCTGTGGACCATCGACAGCACCGTCAACATCTCCGGCGAGGACACCAGGGACTTTCAGACGCTCTACGAGGTGACCCCGCCGGCCGAGGGGCTCTCCTACGCCGAGTGGAAGTCCGCGTCCACCGGCCCCGAGCCGATCTACGGGCTCTTCGTGGTGGTCGACGACGTCATCATGATGCCCTGGCAGTCCCGCACCGGCTCCTACTGGGGCCAGGAGATGCTGGCCAGGGTCTCCGATTCCGAGTACCTCAACCGCGGCTTCGCCTTCCTGAAGTCCACCATGGTGCACTCCTGGTCGGTCAGGCTCTCCGGCGCCGGCGGTCCCGGCGGCTCGGCGGTCAAGTCGGACTTCGACTAGGGGCCGGGACGGGCCGTTTTTTTCGGACGGCTTTGGGCCTATAATGGGGCGGGGGGACCGGGTCCGTCCGACCGGGCCCGCCGGCCGGGACCGGGCGCGCGCCCCGACGGGCCGGACTATCGTTCATGGGACTATCGGGCGGGACTAGCGGGCCGGACTATCGTTCATGGGACTATCGGGCCGGACTATCGGGCATGGGACTGACGGGTCGGACCCGGGGGCGACAGCAAGGAGGCAGCGGTGAGTCTGGGGGATAAATTCAAGAGCGGGGAGCTGAGTCGCTGGGTGGTGGCTTTGGTCCTGATACCGCCGACCGTCGCCACCATCTTTTTAAGCAACAAGTTTTTTCTGCTGGGCTGGGTGGCCCTGGTGGGCTCGCTGGCCTGGTGGGAGTACTGGGTCAACCTCCTGGGACGCGAGAGGCGGGGGCTTCTGGCCGTCTGCCTGGCGGGCTTCTACTCCGTCATGCTGGGCGCGGCCGTCATGGGCCCCGACGGGCAGCTTCTGGGCCTGGTCCTGTCCCTGTCCCTGGGGGGCGCCTATTTTCTCCATGTTTTAAGCCCCCAGAACGACCGCGTCTCCGTCAACCTGGTCAGCCGCTACGCCCTGGGCCAGCTGTACCTCTCGTTCCTGCTGTCCTTCGTCATGTCCATCAAGGACCTGGCCAGCGGGCCCCAGTGGCTGGTCTTCGTCATCCTGGTGACCGCCCTGAACGACACCGGGGCCTTTTACGTCGGCTCCCGGCTCAAGGGCCCCAGGCTCGCCCCCAAGATCAGCCCCAACAAGACCGTCTCCGGGCTTCTGGGGGGCTGCCTGACGGCGGCGCTGGCGGCGGGCCTGTCGGTCTACTATCTGCCGCTGAGCTTCTCCTGGAGGCAGCTGGCCGCCCTGGGCTTGTTTCTGGGTCTCTGGGGCGCCTTCGGGGACCTCTTCGAGTCCGCTTTCAAAAGGGCCATGGGCGTCAAGGACACCTCCAACCTGCTCAGGGGGCACGGCGGCTTCTGGGACCGCCTGGACTCGCTGTTGTTCAACCTGCCGCCCGTCTACTTTTTCGTCTACTGGCAGAACCTCCCCTAGCCGCCCCCGATGCCCTCCCCGCTGACCATAGCCGTCCTGGGCTCGACCGGCTCCGTCGGGCGCTCGACCCTGAGCCTGGCCGCGGCCTTCCCGGAAAAGATCAAAGTCGTCGCCCTGGCCGCGCGCGGGGGGGACCCGGCCCTGCTGGAAAGCCAGATCCGCCGCTTCCGGCCCGAGGCCGCGGCCCTCTCCGACCCCGGCGCGCTGGAAACTCTCAGGCGAAACCTCGCCGGTCTCAAACGCCCGCCGGAGTTGCTGGCCGGGGAGGAGGGCGTCGTCCGCCTGGCCTCCCGGGCCGACGCCGAGGTCGTCGTCTCGGCCGTCGTCGGGGCCGCCGGGCTCAGGCCCACCTGGGCGGCCCTCAAGGCCGGCCGCAGGGTGGCCCTGGCCAACAAGGAGAGTCTGGTCCTCGCCGGGGAGATCCTCATGAAATTGGCCGCCGGCCGCCTGGCCCCCGTGGACAGCGAGCACTCGGCCATTTTCCAGGCCCTGGGCGGCCGCCTGGACCACCCCGATTTGTGCCGCATAATTCTGACCGCCTCCGGGGGGCCTTTTTTGGGCCGGACCCGCGGGGAGCTGCGCCATGTCGCCCCCGCCGAGGCCCTCAGGCACCCCGTCTGGGCCATGGGCCCCAAGATTTCCATCGACAGCGCCACCATGATGAACAAGGGCCTGGAGGTGATCGAGGCCAGCCGTCTCTTCGGCCTGGGCTACGACCGCATAGAGGTGGTCGTCCACCCGGCCGGCCTGGTCCACTCCCTGGCCGGCTTCAAGGACGGCTCGCTGCTGGCCCAGCTGGGTCCCGCCGACATGCGCCTGGCCATAGCCTACGCCCTGAGCCACCCCCGCCGCTGGCGGCTTCTGGCCGCGGGGGAGGGGGACAGGCTGGCCGCCGTCGCCGCCCGGGGGAGGCCGGGGGACGAGGGCGGGGGAGGCGGGCCGGGCGCCCCGGGTCCGCCGGTGACGGATTTCAGCAACTTTCTGCCGACGGCCCTGCCGGGGTCGCTGACTTTCCGGCCGCCCGACGAGGAGACATTCGGCTGCCTGCGGCTGGCCCGGGAGGCGGGACGGACCGGCGGGACGGCCCCGGCGATTTTGAACGGGGCCAACGAGACGGCCGTGGAGGCGTTTCTGGCGGGAAAACTAAGCTTTTTGGGGATCGCCGAGGTGGTCGAAAAAACCCTGGACAAAATGGAGGTCCGGGAGCTCGGGAGCGTCGACGACGCCCTGGAGGCGGACGCCGAGGCCAGGAGGATCGCCCTGGGGCTTGTCGGAGGCGTCAAAAATTAAAACCGCGGTCGGGGGCCGCGGTTTTTTTTCGGATGCGAACGCATAAACCTCGTCAGAATTGAGGGCGGGCACTCCGCCGCCGATTCGAAGCTTTTGGTGACACCGCTGTCAACACCATTTTCATCGTTTTGCTAGATTGCCAACGTAGATGGACATGCTGGTTTCATCTGCCTGGCAGGCGTCAGCTTCAGCGTCAGTGATAATCGCTTGGCCATCAAAATTTTGCGGACACATTATTTTCACCTCATGTTTAGTTGTGTAGTCGATAGATGATCATAAGTGATCATTAACTACATAGTATATATCTAGACTGATCTTTTACTCAATCAGATCAATTCTTTGAATTTAATGGTTCGGCCGTCATCTATATGCAATTATAAAGTGTTGATCCATCAGGAGGCGGCTGCCCGTCTCCTGATGGCTATGCTGGCGATAACTTGGAACAACACGAGTCATTTATCAACGTAATTCCTTGGCCAATTGATGAAATCGACATGTTCGTACATTGCCTTTCTGCCTTTCCTTTGCCTGAGCTTGGGTCCATGTCCTTTGCAGTCGATGTTTCGTAGGGTGTTGGCTTTAAACAAACCGGCAAGATGCTTGGATGCTTCCTGGCATGTAAATACAGGTGGAAGAGTGTCGGATAGAACTTCAAAGATATTTTGATTTCCAGCCATATATGTGACCTCCTTCTGTGGTTATCGTATATAATCGTCATTCTCAATTAAGTATTACAATTTTCATTCTTAAATAGTTTTATGGAATAATCCCAAAATGCTATTTTCTCTATGGCGGAATGTCACTTTGTTAAACGAGGACAGATTTAGCTTATCGTTGGCTTTTCGTTAATTTTTTAAATTTAACTGGTCTTTAAATGTTTTATTTTTTTCTCTTGACATTTTATCCTGGCCGGCGTATAATGCAATACGGTGGACAAATAATTCATACACTCAAAGCAAATATCTATAAACCGGTATTGCAACTTCGCTTGACGAACTAACCGACCAACATAACTTTTTGATGGCAAAATGACCATCAAACCTAAACAACCAGCTTCAGCCGATTCGCCTAAGACCGGCTCAAACAAAGCCTCCAGGCTAACCCATTCAGATAAGGGTACGATTAACCCGATGTCTGAATCCAAAGAGCAGAAAGACGATATGGTTGCCGAGCCAGAACAAGAGGAAGCCCCTCTAACGCTAACTCAAAAAAGCTCTCGCCTGGCATGGACAAGATTCTATCCATTGACATAGCCTTGGTAGAACCCGATCCAGACCAGCCCCGAAAGTATTTTGAGCCTGTCGCTTTAGAGGAGCTAAAACAATCCAGTGGCTCAAATACTTTGATAGATCCTATAATCGCGAGAGAATCAGAGCAAAAGCCCGGCCCATATCTTATCGTGGATGGGGAGTGAAAATGGAGAGCCTGCAGGATCTTAATCATGCTCAAATCAAATGCCGAGTCATTCCTACTGCTTTGAACCATGAGTTAGCAGCCTTCTCCCAGAATGTCCGCCGGGCTGATTTGACCATCATGGAGAAGGCCGAGCATTTGGGAAAACTATTTTCAAGGATTAAATCTGACAAAAACGATGCCCAACAAAAAGACTTGATTCCTTTGGTCAGCTTGTCCGAAAGCTATATTTCGGAATTGATGAAAATCAGCAAACTAGACGATGAGATAAGGACGGAGGCTCTGCGCTCTCGTTCATTGACACGGGCCAAGTTAATGCAGCTGGCTGACATTAAAAACCAGAGGGACGGCTTAAAAAATTTAAAAAGTTCAAATCATTACTGTCCAAGCATGATGGCTCAGAAAATAAGACTGATGAATCAGTCGGTGAAGCCGCAAGTCAAGATAGCCAAGACCATGGACAATCCGACTCTGCCTCTGGTAATGAGTCTCAACAGCGAAGAATCACCCGTTTTAAAAAACACGCTGATGCATATACCAAAAAACTAGAGAGACTTAAAAAAGCCAATTTGGAAACTGCCGATCTGAAAATTATCATATCTGATTTTAACAGAATCGCACGTCTTATTCATGGGATACTCTCTTGAAAAATTCGTATAATTTTATTATATTATTCATATATTAAGGATGAAAATTTAATATGAGCACTGTTCAAAAGCTTATATTCCAAGATCTTCCTGGTTATCAATATAAAGTTTTACCTGATGGAATACACCAAATAAATGAAGAAGATCTTGACATTTAATTTGTTAAACCTTTTCCTGACTCAATTACAAGACAAAATATTTCTAATGGATTTTATGATTTTAGAAAGAAAATCCAATCATTTTGTGCTTCTGAAATGTGGATTGATGGCTCTTTTGTTGAATCTAAACGAGATCCAATTGACGTTGATGTAGTTGTTTTGATTTTAGCACACGATTTTAACAACTTATCTCAAATACAACAGAATGAATTTATAGAAATTTTTCGTAAAAATCACCAAACAACGAAAATAACTTTCTTAACCGATGCATATTTCATGATCGTATTTCCTAAGGATCATCTTAATTTTAATTATTCTCAACAAGAACAATTTTATTGGCAAAAACTATTCGGTAGAACTCGTACTAAACAATCAAAAGGTTTAATTAAATTAGACGTTCCTTTTGTTAGGAGCTAATACGTTACATATTTTAATTGAATAGGTAGGAAACCATGAATTCTTTTCAACAAATGCCCCGCCCTATTGAACTAATAAAAGAACATCTTGAGGATTTGGCTGCACTTGAAGCTATTGGAAATTTCGACATTCTAAATGACCCCGCTACTTGTGCGGCTTATAAGTCTTTAAAATTTCAAGAAGAAGAGGTGAAAGAAGAACTAAAAGCGGCGGAATGGCTGGAATCCCAATCCGATGTTGAATTATCCTTGGAAGGACCATCAGTAGTCAATCACTCAGTATCAGTAAATATTTTGTAACCATTCAGGTCCCCCCCCAGTTTGGAGGGGACCTGAATGGTTACAAAAATTCTTGTTATGCAATAATTAGCAGCGTTGAGGGCGTCGCTTGGTCGTTCTTGAAAGACCCTGTTGGGTGCAGACAGTCATTTTTCCCTACGCTCTCATCATTTAGATGGATGCTTGTCGAGGTACAATCAATAGACGACGGGACGCGTTTTTTACAAGTTCAGCCACATAATGGGCCGTCATAAAAAGCAAACGCCCTCCTTGCCCTCACGCTGCCGCATAAAACTATAAGCATTTCACCTGTCGAGGCAAGGGGGGGCGGCCAACATTATGAACAGTTTCCTTCCTTCATCCTGCTTTTCTTCCCTCAGTCTTCCGTCTCTTTCGCCATGGCGGCGCGGCTCGGCGAACATCCTCCCCCCCGGCCGGGGAGCCGGAGCCCCCGTTCTCATGTCTGTCAGCCGTCCAGCCGGGCGGCCGTCTCCTCCCAGATCTTCTCCAGGCCGGCCTTTTCCTCGGCCAGCGAGCCGAGCTCGGCGGCCAGGGTCCTGGCCTTGTCGGCGTCCTGGTAGGTGGCCGGCTCGCCTAGCTCGGCCTCCAGCTCGGCGGAGCGCCCGGCCACTTGGTCGAGCCTCTCCTCGGTCTCCCGCAGGGTTTTCTCCAGGCCCCTGCGTTTGGCGGACTCCTGCTTGCGGGCCTCGGCGGCTGTTTTTTTGTCGACCTGCTTGTCGGCCTTGCTTTTCTGGCCGAACTGGGCCGGGGCGCGCTCCTGGTTTTTTCCTCGGGCGGCGCCGGGGGGAGGGGTCGCCTTGTCGTTTCGGCCGGCGTCGTCAGGGGCGGGCTTGCTTTTCTCCGGGGTTTGCTCCGGCGGGGGCGCCTGGCCGGGTCCGATCGGCCCGAGGGGGCTCGGGGAGGACTGGCCGGAGATGGAGGAGGGGTCCTTGAGCCAGAGGCGCTGGTAGTCGTCGAAGTTGCCGGGGTGGACGGTCAGCATGCCGTCCTCGACCACGCCTATCTTGTCGCAGAGCCGGTTGACGAAGTGCCGGTCGTGGCTGATCAGCACCATGGTCCCCTCGTAGTCGTCGAGGGCGTCCTCCAGCATCTGGCGCCCGGGGATGTCCAGGTGGTTGGTGGGCTCGTCCATGATCAAAAGGTTGGGGGCCGTCATCATGATCTTGCAGAGGACCAGGCGGGTCTTCTCGCCCCCGGAGAGCACGGAGACTTTTTTGAAGACGTCGTCCCCCGAGAAAAGAAAGCCTCCCAGGATGGTCCGCAAAACTCCCTGGGTCAGGTGCCCGGCCACCTTGGCCAGCTCCTCCAGGAGGTTCAGGCCGGGGTTCAAATCCTCCATCTGAAACTGGGAGAAGTAGCCGACGTCGACGTTCTGGCCCAGCCTGCGGTTCCCCGAGGTGGGGTCTATGAGCCCCGCCAGAATTTTGACCAGGGTGGATTTGCCGCGCCCGTTGGGGCCCACCAGGGCCAGGCGGTCGCCCCTTAAAAGAGTCAGGTTCAGGTCCCGGTAGACCGGCGAGCGCCCGTAGGACTTGGCCACGTGCTTGAGCTCGGCAACCATGTCCGGCCCGCGGCGGCCCCGGGGCATGTTCAGGTTGAAGGTGGCCTCCAGGCCGTCGTCCGGCTGGGCCAGCCTGTCCATCCTCTCCAGGGTTTTGACCCGGCTCTGCGCCCGCCTGGCCGACGAGGCCCTGGCCTTGTTGCGCTCGATGAACTTTTCTATCTGCTTGATGCGCTCCTGCTGGTTGGTGAAGGCGGCCGTCTCCGCGGCCAGGCGCTTGGCCTTCTCGCCGAGGTACTGGTCGTAGTTGCCGGGGTAGACGTCGGCCCTGCCCTGGCGCAGCTCGACGATCTTCTGGGCCACGTTGTTTAAAAAGACGCGGTCGTGGGAGACCAGCAGCAGGGCCGAGGGGGAGCCCTTCAAGTAGCCCTCCAGCCAGATGAGGCTGTCGATGTCCAGGTGGTTGGTGGGCTCGTCCAAAACTAGAAGATCGGGCCCGGCGACCAAAAGTCTCGCCAGCACCGCCCTCATGACCCAGCCCCCGGAAAACTCGTCGAGGTTGCGGGAAAAATCCGTCTCGGCGAAGCCCAGGCCCGAGAGGACCTTCTTGGCCTCGGCCTCCCTGGCCCATCCGCCCAGGGCCTCGAAGCGGGTCAGCAAGTGCCCGTGCCGGTCGGCCAGCTCCATCAGCCGGGCCTCGTCGGTGACGTCCGGCCGGGCCATCTCCCCCTCGATGTCCAGGAGCTCCAGCTCGATTTTGTTGTACTCGGGGTTGGTGTCCATGACCAGCGTCAGAAGAGGCAGGTTGGCCTGGGCCATGACGTCCTGGGGCAGATACCCGAGCTTGAGGCCCCTGGCCTTGGAGACCTGCCCGCTGTCCGGGGCCTCCTCGTCCATGATCAGGCGGATGATGGTGGTCTTGCCCGCCCCGTTGCGGCCGACAAGACCTATGCGCTCGCCCGGCTCGATGGAGAGGGTGACGCCTTTCAGGACGTCTTGGCGGTTGTGGAAGCGGCAGACGTCGGAGAAACTGACCAGGGACATGTTCAACCAGGGCTGGCGGGCGCTGGGCCGGCAGCGGCAAGCCGTCGCCTGACCAGGCCGGGGCCTGGACCAGGGGGGGCGACGGTGACGGAGAAAAAAAACGGAAATTAGAGGCGAGGCAGACAAAAGAGACGGCAGAGACAACCGAAGCGACTAAATTATAGTGACTATGGCCATAAAGTCAATGATGCCGGCCAGGCCGGCCAAGCCGACAAAAAACCGGCCGCCAAACCGACGGCGGCCGGGGACTGCCCTTGTGGTGGCATTCCCGGCCGCGGTCAAAACGACGATATGATTCTACCCAAGAAAGGACCTTTTCGCAAGGGCCTTTTCGCAAGGTCCCAGGCGCCGGGCCGGTTTGTCGGGCTCAGTCCCCGGGGGTCCTCTGGTAGTTTCTGATCCGGCAGGGCAGATGGCTCTCGGCGATCCGCCGGAATTTCTCCAGGTCGCCCTCCTCCGGCTGGTCCGGGTGCAGCCCCATGAAGCCGGGGTTCAAAACGGACTCGGGGCGGTACTGCTGGAGGTACAGGGTCTTGTCGCCGGCGGCGGCCTCGGCGATGCATTTGATCGACCGCTCGTCGATGAAGGGGGCGGCGCAGGTGGTCCGAAACTCCGCCGGGACCAGGCCGTCCTGGAGGATCTTCAGAGACAGGGGCACGTTGGCGGAAAGCCTCGGGTCCGCCATGACCTCGGGGTAGCCCCCGGGGTCGGCCTTGAGGTCCAGGGCCACGTAGTCCAGCAAGCCCCGGTCCAGCATGAGGGCCAGGACCCCGGGGTTGGAGCCGTTGGTGTCCAGCTTGACGGGGTAGCCCAGGTCCTTGACCCTGGCCACGAAGCCGGGCAGGTCGTTGTGGATGGTCGGCTCCCCGCCGCTGACGACCACCCCGTCCAGGACGCCCCGCCTTTTTTTCAGGAAGGCCAGCACCTCGGCCTGGTCCAGCGTCTCGACGCCGGGCCCGACCAGGCGGGGGTTGTGGCAGTAGGGACAGTGGAAGTTGCAGCCCTGGGTGAAGACGACCGCGCTGATCTTAGAGGGATAGTCCGCAGTCGATGTTTTCAGGAGTCCTCGTATTATCAAGACCCCGCTCCTTGAACGTCGTCATGTTGGCGCCCTTCTTCCTCTCGGAGTGGGGGGCGGTTTTCTCCGATCTCGGCCTGGCCGCTTCCGGGGCCCGTTTCCCGGCGGCCTCGGGCGCGGCTCCCAGGCCCTCGTAGGTCTTGCGCATCTGGAACTCGGCCTGCTTGCCGTCGTTCCAGTTGTCCACCGGGCGGAAGTAGCCGACCACCCTGGAGTAGACGTCGGCGTGCTGGCCGCAGACCGGGCACTCCCGCTTCTCGCCAGCCAGGTACCCGTGCTCCCCGCAGATGCTGAAGGTCGGGGTGATGGTGAAGTAGGGCAGGGTGTAGTTGCCGGTGATCTTGCGGATCAGGGACTTGACCACCTCGGGGTCGGTGATCTGCTCGCCGATGAAGCCGTGCATGACGGTGCCGCCGGTGTAGGAGCTCTGCAGGTCGTCCTGGTGGTCCAGGGCGTCGAAGAGGTCGGCGGTGTGGTCGACGGGGAGCAGGGTCGAGTTGGTGTAGAAGGGCTTGAAGTCCTCCGGGTCGAGGCCGGGATGGTCCTCCGGGCGGCCGTTGGCGAAAATCATGCCGTCGTCGCGGCGGTAGTCAAGGTTGGCCAGCCGGTAGGAGGTGCCCTCGGCCGGGGTGGCCTCCAGGTTGAACAGGCAGCTGGTCCGCTCCTGGCACTCGGTCAGCCTCTCCCTGATGCGGCCCAGGACGTCCATGGCGAAAGCCTTGCCCGCGGGGGTGGAGATGTCCTCGCCCAGGAAGTTCAGGCAGGCCTCGTTGGCCCCGACCAGGCCGACGGTGGAGAAATGGTTGGACCAGTAGTGGCCGGTCTTGGCGCGCACGTCCCGCAGATAGAACTTCGTGTAGGGGTAGAGCCCCATCTCGGTGAACTTCTCCAGGGTCTTGCGCTTGATGATCAGGCTCTCCACGGCCATGTCGACGATCTGGTCGAGGTTCTCGAAGAACTCCTCGCGCGTCCCGGCGTCGAGGCCCAGGCGGGGCAGGTTCAGGGTGACCACGCCCACGGAGCCGGTCAGCGGGTTGGCCCCGAACAGGCCGCCGCCCTTCTTGGCCAGCTCCCGGTAGTCCAGGCGCAGGTGGCAGCACATGCTCCGCGCGTCCTCGGGGTTCATGTCCGAGTTGACGTAATTGGAGAAGTAGGGGATGCCGTAGCGGCCGGTCATGCGCCAGACGGGCTCCAGGACGGGGTTGGACCAGTCGAAGTCCTTGGTGATGCTGTAGGTGGGGATGGGGAAGGTGAAGATGCGTCCGTTCTTGTCGCCGCACATCATGACCTCGGCGAAGGCCCGGTTGAAGAGGTCCATCTCGCTCTGGAACTCGCCGTAGAGCTCCTGCTGCTGGACGCCTCCCCTGACCACGGGGGTGTCCCTATAGTAGGAGGGCACGGTCAGGTCGAAGCTGATGTTGGTGAAGGGCGTCTGGAAGCCCACCCGGGTGGGGACGTTCAGATTGAAGATGAAGCCCTGGACCAGCTGGTAGACCTCCTCGTAGCTCAGGTTGTCGTAGCGGATGAAGGGGGCCATCAGGGTGTCGAAGTTGGAGATGGCCTGGGCCCCGGCCGACTCGCCCTGCAGCGAGTAGAAGAAGTTGTAGACCTGGCCCAAAGCGGAGCGCAGGTGCTTGGGCGGCGAGCTCTCGATGTTGCCGGAGACGCCTTTGAAGCCCACGGTCAGGAGGTCCATCAGGTCCCAGCCGACGCAGTAGCCCGCCAGCAGGTTCAGGTCGTGGATGTGCATGGCCCCGCTGCGGTGGGCCTCCCGGATGCGCTCCGGGTAGACCAGCTGCAGCCAGTACTCCTTGGAGATGGCCGAGGAGACATAGTTGTTCATGCCCTGCAAGGAGAAGTTCATGTTGCTGTTCTCCTTGACGTCCCACTCCTTCCTCTCCAGATACTTGGTCATCAGCTCCGGGCCCGGCCCGTCCATCGCCCGCAGCTGCGCGTGCTGCTCGCGGTAGAGGATGTAAGCCTTGGTGGTCTCCCGGTAGGGGGAGCCCATCAGCACGTCCACGACGAGGTCCTGGATCTTCTCGACCTCCACGACGTCGCCGCCGTAGCGTTTCCTGGCCAGGCGGATGGTCTTGGCGGTCAGGTCCTCGGCCGTCTCCGGCCCGAACTCGCGGGTGAAGTGGCCCGCCTTGGCGATGGCGATGGTGATCTTCTCGGAGACGAACGGCGCGACGCGTCCGTCCCTTTTCCTGATGGAGAGGAAGCCGCTTTTGTTCTGGGACATCGTATCCATGAACTCCTGTTTAAATTTTTTTGTCCGGACGGCCCGGGCGTTTCCCTGGGAGGCCCCGGGCGGTCGGACGCTCGTCTAAAAATTTTCGCCCCCCGGCCGGGCCCGGGAAAAAAGGCTTTCCCCAAGGCGGCGCCTGGCGTCCGGGACGGGTCAAGAAATAAACTTCGGAAAATTCAAAAATCTAGGGCGAAAAAGACACCAAAACCCTTGAAACATATATTGCTTCAAGGGCTAAATTTGTATGTCTTAACTATCCCGAATATGAGTCAGAGAGAAGATAAAAAATAAAATTGACGTCTGCGGGCAAATAAGCCCGCAAATATACAAAACAAGACCAAAACAACAACAAGCTTTGACGGATTAAGAAGGCAATTTTAGCTCGTTATTGCAAAAAATCGCAAAATCTTTACTTTTATAAAGGAAAGTTTGAGTTTCGACAAAAAGCAATATAATTATAGATAAATATGCAAAAAGGATTGGCAAGGCGAAATTTAAATCGTCGTCCGCCGGGCCCGCCAGGCTGAAAAAAGTTTGGCGCCGGAGATTGGAGCGCTTTTAGTTGAGTTCGGGTTTTTCGGCGACTCAACATCTTGTGTGTCGAGCCGAGAGCAATCTTATCTTTTTCGGCCCGCGGTTGTCAAGAGAAAAGATAAAAAATGCACAACATGGTCCTTGATTTTTGGGAGAGAGCCCAAAATAGGCTGTCTCAGCCGGGGGCCTGTTTTTTCGGGCCCGCCCTCCGGGCCCGCCCCAAGCGACAACATCTGGCGGAGCCGGTCCCGGCCGATCATGACGTTTTTTGTCCGCCTTCTGTCCCGGTCCCGCCGGCCGCAAGGCAAGATTTCCCTCGAGGTTTGTCTGCCCGGCGACTGGACGTTCGGGGATTTTGGCGGACCTCCCGCCAAAAAACTCAAGGACCCGGGGCATTTCGTCCGCCGGGCCGGGCCGGGCCCGCCTGTCGGTCCGAAACGCCGGGGGGGACGTGCCGTTCGCCGGCCCGGGACACCGGCGAACCAGCGCCGGTCAAGGGGCCCGGAATTTCGCCCTCGGGCCCGGGCGACTTTTGCCGCGGGACGGGGGACGCTTTTTAGTTTGTTATAAAATTAATTTTAAATAGTGGCCAAAGGCGTATAACTAGACTCAACATTTTCACTTTTGCTCAGGGGCCCGGCCGATTTTGGCGCTCTTTTTTCGGCCGCCCCGGGGAAAAGGACACTTCCGGCATCGGCTGCCCCGAGGGTGTTATGTATATTAGTCATATGATTGATGGGCTGAGGGCGCTATCTTATGGGCTGCGGCAACACAATTTTAGCTAAGTCGAATTATTAGGCCAGTAATTTGATGTCCCCGGAAACCGTCCCCGGAACTCCCGCGCGGCCCGAAAATATGCGGAGGCACTCCGACCAGGCCCCAGCCTCCTTGACGCCCCCCGGGGTGCCCGCCGCCCCCCGGCAGGGCGAATAGGAGGGGGGCTTGGCGGCGGTCGGGAGCGGGGAGGGGCGGGCTAAAAAAAATTCCCGCGCCAGTGGCGGCCGTTGACGAGGGAGATGATAATAAAGTATAGTTAAAATGATGCCAAAGGCAATTAAAAACTGTCTAATTGTGATAAATAATAATTAAAGATGGAAAGAGGGGCGCGAATTTATAAGTTCGACCTGTCCGCCCCGAGGGGCGGATTCCGTCCCCGCGCTTGAAAAATTTACACCCGCGCGACTGGCCTCGGGGACCGCCTCGTCAAGCCCCGCCCCGGGGGCGCGGCCGCCGTCTATTTCTTAAAGTTGGAAAAAAGTAGGGGGACGACCCCAAGCCGCGGCCGCGGGTCCGATCGAGTTGCTGATCCGTTCCAAGCTCTTGCAGTAAATAAGGCGCCGGGGTATAATTTCATATATAAATGTTTTTTTGGCCGCGTCGCGGCTCGCCAGAGAAGATTTAAATGGAAGTGTCATTCGCAAAACAAAGAAAATCACTTTTTGAAATTTTCCTCATGAGTTGGTTCCCTTATGTGGACAAGTCCTGGTTTTTTCCAAAACTTTATGAGTCTTTTATTTTCGAACCGGTTTTTCTCGCCAGACCAAGACGTTTTGGCAAATCGCTTTTAGTGGCCGCCCTGGACGATTTTTTTACAGGCAGAACGGAGCTGTTCCAGGGGTTTCAGGCCGAGGAATTCATGAATTCCAGAAATTTCATGCCCAGACCTGTCATCCGCCTGGATATGAGCGAAGCTAACGCCTTGTCCGACGGGGTTGATAGTTTAAAAAGGGGCATGATTTATATCTTAGATATAAATGCCGGCCGACACGGCGTTGAGCTGTCGAAACAGGACCCCGAAGCCCGCTTTAAGGAACTCATAGATCTGGTGGCGTCCAAGTCCCCGGACGATAGTTGCGTTTTGCTTATAGACGAGTACGACAGCCCGGTGGTAAGCCTTATCGCGAAAGACAGAGAGTTATGGGATGTAAAATTAATCGACGCCGTTCGCAAGGTCATGAGGCCGTTCTACCGAACGATCAAATCCTCGGGAACTTATCTCCGCTTCACCCTCCTCACGGGCGTCACTAAGTTCGCTATAATGGGGGTGTTTTCGGAGTTAAATAATTTAAAAGATATTTCCATGGCGCCGAAATATGCCGCTCTCTGCGGTTTCACGCAAGCCGAGCTGGAAAAGAATTACGCCCCTTTCATTGAGAAATTTGCCAGGCAAAATGAAACGGAAGTTTCCGCGCTTTTGAAGACTTTGCGCGACGAGTACTACGGGTTCTCATTCGACGGCAAGACGCGCGTCTATAACCCTTTCTCCATTTTCAATTTCATGAGTGAGGGGGAGGTGGATAATTATTGGATGGACTCAGGCTCGGACATCTTTTTGCGCTATTTTCTTCAAGATAAAGCCGCCTTTCTCGGTAATTATTCAGGGCTCAAGATTAGTGCTGATTTTGCCAAACATCCGGGCCCGATAGAGCAAACCCCCCCTGAAGGTTTCCTCTATCAGGCCGGCTACCTTACTCTGCGCGAAGATGACGACGGGAAACTGAGCCTGGACTATCCCAACGGGGAGGTTAGAAAATCGATGACGGAGCTCTCCCTGCTCGCCATGATGGACGACTCCGTGACCGGAGCCGGGAAGTTTTATGACGCGCTTTCCAGCTGTCTTAGATCCGGGGACCCGGTAATTGTTTTCCAGCATATAAGACGCGTCATCGCAGACTTTAGTTACCAGTCGTTGTCTGCCGCGGCCGACAAATTGCAAGATTACACCGAAACCGAGAGCGACGGGCGGGTGACGCGCTCCCCGGGGGAGGTGGTCTACCAAAAATTTCTTCTAAAATATTTCACTGAAATGAACGTCCTGGCAATAAAGGAAAAGAGCGGGTCTCTGGGACGGGCCGATTTGGTGGTGCGTTTTCTAGAGCATACTTATGTGATCGAACTGAAGATGGCTAAAGATGGGGACGCCATGGACGCCGCCAAAAAAGGCATGGCCCAAATACGGGAGAAAAATTACGGCTCGGCTTATAAAAATCCCGTTCTTCTTTCCTTGGGCTTGGATAAAAATCGCCGGGAAGCCAGGGCCTGCGTTTTCTCCTCGAGTAATTTGCAAGGGTGGCTCGTCGCGGACAGCGAGGGCAACATCAGCTCCATGGGCCGCGGCGAAAATCAAGATCCGGATTCCGGCCCGCCGGCCCGGGACGTCTCGTGACACCCGGGCCTTGACGACGAGGAGACGGCCGCGGCGAGGGTGGATAATTCGTCGTCATGGTGAGGCGGGGAATTTTTATGTCCGCGCAAGACGCGTTTCTTAGTCTTGTCCGCGAGGATTTTAAGAGTGATCCCGAACGCGGCGTTTCCATGCCCGTCGAGCGTTGTCTTTAGAGACTCGGCGATAAGAGCATATGTCGGCGACAGGTGATTGGTTTGAAGAATCATATGGAATTTATCTTCGCGCCGCCTCCTTTTTTTAGCTTTGAGAAATAGGCCGCGGTCGCGCCTCGCGCGGTTTGTGGCTTAAATTTGACGTCGGCGTCCAGTCGCGCGGTTATAAAAGTTTTCCGGAGGTTCCGTTATGAAGCTGGGATTGGCCGCGACGGCCCTTGTCTCCGCCCTGGCCGGTTTTCTGGGGGCCGGGTTGTTTTGGTGGCTCGGCCGGACCGCGCCGGCCCAGGCCCAGGCGCCGTCCATCCTGGCGGCGGGCGAGATCAGGCTGACGGACGACGGGGGCCGGACGAGACTGTTGCTGACCCTGGTGCGCGGCAAGCCGCGCCTGTTCATGCTGGACAACAACGGGGAGTACCGTCTGGAGATGGGCCTGGGGGAGAGCGGGGAGCCGCACGTCTGGCTCCGGGACGCCGACGGGGCCGCCAAGGTCCAGGTGGCCCTGACCGGCAGGGGGCTTCCCTCCTTCACCCTGGCCGACCAGAAGGGCCGGGAGAGGGCGGTCATGGCCCTGAGCCAGGCCGGCGACCCCACCTTCATCATGCGGGACCCGGCCGGCAAGGACCGGGTGGCCCTCTGGCGCGACGGCAAGGGCGAGGGGCTGGCCCTGGCCGACCAGAAGGGTCAGGCCCGGCTGGCTCTCGCCGTCCAGGACGGGCAGGACCCGACGCTGACCTTCTACAAAAACGGCGAGGCCTACCAGACGATCAAGTAGCCGGGGGCCGCGTCGGCGAGGCGGCGGCTTTTGGCGGACCCGCCGGTCCGGCTCATTCCCAGGGCGGCAGAAAGTGCCCGGGGCCGCGCTCGGTCATGATCCCGTCGGTCCTCAACCAATTTCGGCCTCCAAGAAAAAGCCCGGGGCGGGCGGCCTCGGGCCGTCGTCGCCCCTGGCGGCAGGAATGGAGGCGCCTGAACGCCGTCAGGACTTTGGCGGGGAGGACATGTCCGGCCCTGGGGACGGCCCCGGACTCAGTCGTCCTCCCTCGTCAGATAGCGGTCGGAAATATAATGAAAAACTCCGAACAAAACCAGGGCGAAAAATAATCTGACGGCCGTTTTTTCCTAAACTCCGACGGATCTGGCGAAGACGACGGCCAGGCGCCCCCCGCCCCCGCCGGTTTCGAGGGCCTCGCCGGCCGGGAGCTGCTCGTCGAACTCCAGCTCGCCCTGCGGCGGCTCGGTCCCCAGGGAGGTGCCGGGCCGGGGCGGGGCGGGGTTGTCCGGCGTCTCGGCGGGCGGGGCTGGCGTCTCGGCGGGAGCGGCCGGTTGTTCGGCGGGAGCGGCCGGTTGTTCGGCGGGCGCCGCCGGCTGCTCGGCGGGCGTGGCCGGTTGTTCGGCCGGTGCCGCCGGTTGCTCGGCGGGCGTGGCCGGTTGCTCGGCCGGTGCCGCCGGTGGTTCGGCCGGTGCCGCCGGTTGTTCGGCGGGCGCGGCGGGCGTCTCCGCCGGGGCCGCCTCCTCGGTCACCGCGGCCGGGGTCGGGTTCGGGGCCGTCACCGCGGCCGGGGTCGGGGCCGTCACCGCGGCGGGGGCCGTCGGGACGATCTCGGCGGGCGCCTGGGGCAGGAGCATGACGCCCAGGATTAGGAGGATGCCGTTGACGAGGTAGACGAACCGCACCGAGAGGCCGTGCTTGTCCAGGGAGAGCCAGTCGTCCTTGGCCTTGCCGATCTTGTGGATGACGAACAGGTGCATGGGCAGGGTGACCACGCCCAGAAGGGCGGGCCAGGCGGCCAGGCCCGTCAGCCAGAGGTTGATCATCAGAAGCCAGATGAGCGGCCACCACAGAAGCTGGGCCAGGGCGGAGCGCTCCTTGCCCAGGATGCCCGCCAGGGTCCTTTTGCCGGCCTTGGCGTCCGTCTCGATCTCGGGCAGGCTCTGGAAGAAGAGGATGTTGGCCACGCCCAGGGCGACGGGCAGGGCGAGGCTGATGATCCTCAGGTCCAGGGGGCCCCCGGTCAGGGCCAGGTGGGTGCCCGCCGTCATGATGAGGCCCATGTTGACGAAGACGAAGACTTCCCCGAGGCCCCTGCGGCCGTATTTTATGGGCGGGCAGACGTAGAAGAAGCTGGAGAAGGCGGCGAAGAGGACCAGCCCCCAGAGGAGCTTGTCGGTCCCGACGATGATGACGGCCAGGGCGAAGGCGGCCAGGTAGCAGACCAAAAGCGCCGTCTTGATCTGGGCGGGGCTGATGCGGCCCTCCTGGATGACCCTGGAGCCCCCGATGGCCCCCGGCGCGTCGTCCACCCCGGCCGCGTGGTCGAAGAGGTCGTTGGAGAGGTTGGCGGCCAGGTGGACCAGGAAGCTGGCCGCGACGATCAGCGCGAAGGTGCGGGGCTCCGAGACCCCGTCGTAGACCGCCGCGGCGAAGTAGCCCAGGAACAGGGGCACCAGGGTGGCCACGAAGTAGGTGGGTCTGGAGGCCCGGATCCAGGCTTTGATCTCCAGCTTCCTTTCGGGCTTGGCGGGTTTCTCCCCCTCCCCCTCGGCCTTGGCCTCCCCCTTGGTTTTCGCGGAGGCGTCGCCGTCGGTCTTCGAGGCTTCCTCCTTGGCGTCTTGGGGGGCGTCGCCGTCGGTCTTGGCGGCGTCGGCCTCGGCGGCGTCGGCCTTGGGGGAGTCGGCCTTGGGGGAGTCGGCCTTGGCGGCGTCGGCCTTGGGGGCGTCGGCCTCGGCGGCCGGGGGCTCCTCCGACAAGACGGGCTCGTCCAGTTGGAGATCGTCCAACTTGTCGGTGTCGTTGGTCTCGCTCATGATAGGCTCTCTCTAAGTTGGAGGTGGAAGAAATAAAAACTAATTGAAACTTACTGATTGTGGCTATATTTAAATAAAATTATACAATTCTTTTATAAAAAGACAAAGGCGCAAAGAAAGCGTAATGTGGGCATGTAAAATTTAGGCAAGTCGGTTTATAAAATCACTAAATTAAGGTAAGTCAGCTTGTAAAATCACTTTTAGACGGCAAAAAACCTCAGGCGACATGTCCGGGACGTTCTCCGGCCGGACTTGAAACTGGCGGACGGTTCCGACGGCTCCGCGGCCCCGGACTGTTTTCGCCCGGCCTAGGCCAGCATCTCCAGGGCGGCCCGCTCGACGCCGGCCGCGTCCAGCCCCAGAAGCGCCCTCTGCCGGCCCTGGCCCGCGTGCCCGACCTGGGCGTCGGTCAGGCCCAGGCCCCTGATCTTCAGGGGGGCGTCGGAACCCATGGCGCAGGCGGCCTCGCAGACCGCCCCGTGCAGCCCGCCCGCGAGGCTGTTCTCCTCGACGGTGAGAATTTTGCCGGTCCTGGCGGCCAGGGCGACGACCTCCCGGTCCAGGGGTTTGACGAACCTCATGTTGACCACCATGACGTCGCGGCCCGCCCGGGCGAGTTTTTCCGCCGCCTCCCAGGCCGGCCAGACGGTGGGGCCCAGGGCCAGGACGGCCAGCTCCTTCCCCCGGCGCATGATCTCGGCCCGGCCGGCCTCGAGCCGCGGCCCGTCGGCCCTCGGCCTGCCGGTGCCCGGGCCCCGTGGGTAGCGCACGGCCGAGGGCCCGGGGAGGCCGAGGCAGAGCCGGAGCATGTCTTTGAGCTCGTGCTCGTCCTTGGGGGCCATGACGGTGAAGTTGGGGAGCATCCTCAGATACCCCAGGTCCAGGCCGCCGTGGTGGGTGGGCCCGTCCTCGCCCACCAGGCCCGCCCGGTCGACGGCGAGGACGACCTTGATCCCGGGCAGGGCCACGTCGTGGAAGAGCTGGTCGAAGGACCTTTGCAAAAAAGTCGAGTAGACGGCCACCACCGGCTTGAGGCCGCCCAGGGCCAGGCCCGCGGCGAAGGTGACGGCGTGCTGCTCGGCGATGCCCACGTCGAAGGCCCGCTCCGGGAACCGCGAGAAAAACTTCTCCAGGCCCGTCCCCTGGCTCATGGCCGCGGTGACGGCGGCGATCTTCTCGTCCTCCCCCGCCGCCTCCGTCATGAACTCCCCGAAGACGTCGGTGTAGCTGGGGACGGCGACGGACGCCGCGGCCGCGGCGGGGGGCGCGCCCGACACCGACACCGAGGCGGGGGCCGCCCCGGGGTGCCCCGGGGCCGCCGGGGCCGAAGACGCCGGGGCCGGGGCGGGCGGGAGCGAGAGCGTCGGCGGGGTCTTGCCGCGGCCCAGCCCGTGGAAGGCCAGGGGGTCGTTCTCCGCCGGGGTGAAGCCCTTGCCCTTGGTGGTCAGGACATGCAGCAGGACCGGCCGGGTGATGTTTTTGACCTGGTTGAGGGCGCTGATCAGCTTTTTGAGGTCGTGCCCGTCGATGGGGCCGATGTACTTGAAGCCCCAGGCGGCCAGGAAGGCGTCCGGGGAGACCAGGAAGCCCTTGAGGGACTCCTCGGCCCGCTGGAAGCGCCTGATGAGCCTGCTGCCCTTGGAGGGGCTGATGCGCTCCAGGATGTTTTTGACCCTCTCGCGCAGGACTATGTGCTCCCTGGTGGTCAGCTTGAGGGACAAATACTGGCTCAGGGCGCCCACGTTGGGGCTGATGGACATGCGGTTGTCGTTATAGACCACCAAAAGGTTTTTCTGCAGCCCGCCCGCGTGGTTGACGGCCTCCAGGGCCATGCCTCCGGTCAGCGCCCCGTCGCCGATGACGGCCACCACGGAGTGCTTCTGGCCCGAAAGGTCCCGGGCCGAGGCCAGGCCCAGGGCGGCGGAGATGGAGACGGAGGAGTGGCCGGAGTTGACGGCGTCGTAGGGGCTCTCCTCGCGCCGCAAAAACCCCGAGAGGCCCCCCTCCTGCCTCAAAGTCGCGAACCGGGCCGCCCTCCCGGTCAGCAGCTTGTGGGCGTAGGCCTGGTGCCCGACGTCGAAGATCAGCTTGTCCCGGGGGGCGTCGAAGACGTAGTGCAGGGCGGCGATCAGCTCCACCGCGCCCAGGGAGGAGGCCAGGTGCCCCCCGTTCTGGCTGACCACCCGGATCATGACGCCGCGCATCTCCTCGCACAGGGAGGCCAGCTCGTCGAGGCTCAGGCCTTTGATGGCCGCCGGGTTGTCGATTAGGGAGAGCAACGTCGCTCCTTCAAGTTTTTGGTGGCGCCTAAGAATTTACTTGGAAAACGTCCGCCCGCGGTCGTTTTCCGGGGCGGGGCGTGTCCCGTGGGGGCGTCTCCGGGGGCGGGCGGCCCGTCAGCTCGTCCGTTTGACGGCCGAGGAGACCAGCCACTCGATCTTCCTCGAGGGGAGCGTCCCCCCCAGCTGAGCCAGGGCGTCCCCGATTAAAAAGTCGGCCAGTCTGGCGCAGTCGGCCGGGGAGCTCACCGACGTCATGGAGGCTTTTTTCAGCTTGGCGTCGGTGCCCGCGCGCTTGCCCATGGCCGAGGGGTCGCCGCTGACGTTCAGCAGGTCGTCGGCGATCTGGAAGGCCACGCCAACCTTGCCCCCCTGGGCGCGCAGCAGGTCGACGGTCCCCCCGTCCGCCCCCCCCAGGGCCGCCCCCATGCCCATGGCGGCCCCGAACAGGGCCCCTGTTTTCATGGCCTCCATCAGGGTCACGTCGTCCTCCCGGGCCTCCGCCCCCTCGAGGGCCAGGTCCATGGCCTGCCCTCCGGCCATGCCCCGGGGGCCGATGGAGGAGGCCAGGACGCGCAGGGCCAGGACCGTCCGGGCGGCGTCCCCGCCGGGGACCGGGGCGGCCAGCAGCTCGAAGGCCAGGGACTGCAGGGCGTCCCCCGCCAGGATGGCCGTCGCCTCGCCGTAGGCTATGTGGCAGGCGGGCCTCCCCCGCCTGAGGTCGTCGTCGTCCAGGGCCGGCAGGTCGTCGTGGATCAGCGAGTAGGCGTGGACCAGCTCCACGGCCGCCGCCGCGTGCATGGCCGGGGCGGGGTCCCCCGAGACGGCCTCGCAGACGGCCAGGGTCAGGAGGGCCCTGATCCTCTTGCCGCCGCTTTGCACGGTGTGCGCCATGGCGTCGAGGAGGTTGTTGGCGGCCCGGGCCGGGATGTTTTTCGGGTCCGGGTCGAAGCGCCGCTCGCGCAGGGTCCTGGCGAGCAGGGCGTTGACGCTCCCGACCGTCCTCTCTCGCCATTCCGTCAGTTCTCGGACGCTCATCAGGCCCTCCCCGGGCGGGGCGGTCGGTTTTCCGGCCGCCTAGTCCTCGTCCATGGGGCCGACCCGGGGCTCCCCGTCGGGGCCCTGGACCAGCTTCTCCAGACGGGCCTCGGCCCGGGTCAGTTTTTGGGACAGCTCGGCGCTCAGGGCCACCCCCTCCTCGTAGCCCCGCAGGGCGTCGTCCAGGCTGACCCCCGGTCTGCCCAGGGTGTCGACCAGCTTTTTCAGCCTCTCCAGCCCGGCCTCGAAGGACTCCTCCGGTAATTTCTTGGCTTCCGACATTTATTCTCCTCAAACTTAGGGGAAGATGATATCAATAGTAAAATGTGGACTCTAATTGTCTGTTAAAGTCGCCTTGTCGTCCGTCAAGGCCATGAGCCGGGCGCGCGGGAACGGCTCGTGGCCGCTGGGGCGCCAAATCGTGGTTTGGTCGGCAAGTGACGGCTGGACAATGATATCTCTATATGTGGACATTGGCAACTTTTTTGCCGTCCTCACGGCCCGGCCCGCGGCCCGGCGGGGATTTACGGCCCCGCCGCCCGCCGGGGCGCGGGACCCGGCCGGCCGGCCTCGGAGGCGGCGCAGCGGACGGGGGGGGAGGGCGGCGGGAGGGGAGGGACGGAGGCGCGGCCCGCCGGGGCAGGAGGGGAAGGAAAGACCCGCGGGGGAGGGGCGGGGAGAGGCGAAAAAAAAACTTGACTCCGAAACCGAAAATGGATATAAAGACTTTTTACGTTCGCCGGGTCGGCCCGGTCGGATGGAGGGGTGCCCGAGTGGTTATAGGGAGCAGACTGTAAATCTGCCGGCGCCCGCCTACGGAGGTTCGAATCCTCCCCCCTCCACCACGTCAATGTCCGCAATAGACCGCAATAGACCGCAGTAGTCCGAATGCCAGACAGATACAGGCTTTCGGGCTTTTTTTTTGCAAGTCCCCATCCGTGGACGTCCGCCAGACACCGTTGACAGCCGGAAAGCTTTACGGTATATTTTATGGTACCGACAGCCGGGAAGGAGGCGGTACCGCAACGGCTCTGAAGGACCTGGAAATCAAGAACCTCAGCCGCCCGCAAAGCCCCAGAAGCTTTATGACGGGAACGGTCTCTTCCCGTACCTCAAGGAGTTCCAGCACCGCACTGGCAATGGACGCGACCTGTTCCCAAGCATGAGGATAGGCGGCAGGCCCATCTCGGACATGACCCTGCTTGCCGGTCTTAGGCGGCTGCGCGTCTCCAAGGAGGAGATGGCCGCACGCGGATTCAGATCGATGGCCTCCACCTTGCTCAACGAGAAGGGCCACAACAGGGACTGGATCGAAAGGCAGCCGGCCCACAGCGAGGGCGACATCCGCGGGGCACACAACTATGCTCAAGATAAGTCGGAGCGCGCGAAAATGATGCAGGAGCGGGCAGATTATCTGGATACGTCGCGATAAGATTTGGCGCCAAATATGCTGACGTGTCATTCCGATATCTTTGCAGGTATTTTCCAGAATTCTGTTGATGGCCGAGAGAGGGTCAAGGCAAGGAGCCTTTCATAGCAGGCGAGGGGCCCGCTAATCGCCTCCGCAGGTGGAAGTTCGCTTTCCGTCGTAGGGGGAATAGTCTCCGGGGAGTGCCCCCCGTCTCAGCGGGATCGCCACTTCCCGGCCTCTAGGGATCCCCCTGCAGCGTCAAAATCAAGTTGACAAGAATCGAATCCCTCTCAATGTTGTCCAAAGGTCTATCTCTTGATGTTTAACCAACGCTCTATATTTTGCGTCCCTCTTCCCTCTCTGCTACTATCTCAAGCCACTTGCTTTTTCGCTTCAAAAGCGGGATAACAACACAAGGTTGGTGACTGGAGGCCAGCCTGTAGTAGATCGAAGGGACGGAAGACGCGGAATCGACCGAAATGCCAGGCGTATATGCCCTCTGCTAAACCCGGAGGCGTGTTTTGCCGCTTTTGAATGCCTGCGCCATCCGGGAGCCCCGTTGAACCTCAGAGCCTGGCCGCTGGCCACGTCCGTCTCCATCACTGGTTTCTGGCACCGCAGGCAAACACGCCTCCGGGCCGGGGATCATCTGAAAAAACGGGGGAGGATGACGTTTATCACGAGGTAAGTTTTATGTCTAGTGACACAGTCGGCACCGCCGACACCATCGACACAGTCGACACAGTCGACACAGTCGACACAGTCGACACAGTCGACACAGTCGACACCGTCGACAGCGTCGACAGCGTCGACAGCATGTCAATGGAAACCATGTTGGCTTTGATGACTGGTGCGGTACAAAAGGCTCAGGCAGAGCTTCATGCCGCAGGCCTTCCTTACGTTGTGGCCGACATGAGCGGAAACGGTTTCTTAAGAGTATATCCGGACGGCCATACTGTCTTTGTGCCGTACTCTGACCGCAAGTTGATTCAGAAGTAGAAGTCGAACGAAGAGCGAGTTCCATTGCCATCTCGCTACAAGGCAAAGACTGGTTTCTCCCGTGACAATTATCAAGCCGGAAATGTGGGTCATAGCAGGTCCAAATGGTTCAGGGAAAAGTACGCTCACGTCTGCGTTAGAAAATCTGCCTCTTTTCCCTCGGTATTATATTAACGCAGACCTAATCAAAAAAAACGAGAACATCAGCGATTATGATGCGATGACAAAAGCGGATGAACTTCGGACAGCCGCTTTGAGCAAACACATATCGTTCGCTTTCGAGACTGTGATGTCACATCACAGCAAACTCGATTTTATTGATACAGCAAAACATCAGGATTATAAAGTTATATTACATTTCGTGTTAACTGAAGATCCAACGATCAATGTTGGTCGCGTTGCCTTAAGGCATGCAAAAGGTGGTCATGACGTGCCGGTCGACAAGGTTAACGATCGGTATCACAGAAGCGTTAGCTTTTTAAAATCTGCATTTAAGAAAGCTGACATCGCTTTTGTATACAACAATTCATGGGCAAAACCGATTCCAATCGCCAGTAAGTCTCTGGATGGTAAAATTTCAATATTTCCTATGGATATCACTAATCCAACTAGCAAATGGACTGAAAACAATATAATAGCTCTACTAGATTTGAGTCCAAGGATGTCCGAATGCGATAGGGACAATAATAATAGGTTTAGACCGTGAATCGCCCCCCAATCTCGTTTGTCTGACATCAGACAAGGGGAGGAATTTTTCACGTTGAAACATCATTGGGAAAGGCTCCGTATCGCGGGACACGAGCTGCATAATATCCGCTGATTCCAATTATTAGTCAGAGTTGCAGGCAAGCCGACACTTCTTAGCCTCATCTCTTCTAAGACAATTTAGATGCTAGTGTCGGATAGCTGTTCAGGCGCCCCTCTTTTGATAATCTTTTTAAAGCCGAGTGTACCGTTTTACTGTCGTATTTTGAGTTCAAAGCCTGTTTCGCATCTCTGTACTCAAAAACAACTCTGTTGCTTCCGCAGTACCAGTCTGCAATTTTCTTTGCTGCTTCAATGCACATTAATCCGCATGGGTTTGTCGCAAATTCTTCGTGTGGTATCAATTCTTTTGATATAAGAATAGCTTGTTGCATATGTCTTTTAGTGATGCAAAAGGAAGAATTATCAAGTTCGATAAAAGGCAGTGTCCCAGCTATCCTACATGCTGTCCCATGTAATTTATATAAGAATGACGACAGATGTTCACTAACGCTTGCCAGCGACTTGTTTTCCATACTGAACTCAATGGCCATATTCTTTGCAGCATCTGTAACAGGAATTCCCATTATTTTTTTGAGCTTATGCATTGGTTCAACATTGCCTGTAAAAGAGTCAAGAAACTTTTATATTTTAACTTTGCATTTACTTTATCTCTATCTGAACTCACATAATGAAAATTGTTGTTGAACGTGATAAAGATCGGGATAAACCTTCCTATAAGTCCAGTTTCAATATTACGTTTGCATCTGAAAAACTCAAATACATTTCCAGGTTTGGTTCCAACCATAATATTTAGTCTTGGATTTTCTATCATAGTACTTTGTTTGTTTTTATCGTATGAAAATTGTCTGTCTCCATGAGACTTCGACAACAGGTTGACAATCTAGTCATTCCCATAACTTTTTCTCAAAATTTGGACTAAGTATGATTCAGGCTAGACTATTGCAAGGCATCCGTATTGTTCCAATTTACCCAACAAACCTATGCCTGTCGAATAGTCAATGAACAATTCAGGTCGAATCCTTTCCAATATCGACTCCTGTGTTTTCAGATATGGCTTAAGGTCGTCATTTATCTTATTGATACCTCCTAATAAAGAGTTGTAATCTGGATTGCCTGACGGGAACCTGCATGTTTTGTGCAGTTCTTTGAATTGGATTCCCTTCGATTGCTTAAGGACGTTTATTCTTTCTCCAGCGAGAGCTGGACTGAGAGATGCATCGTTGTCATAACTGCTTTGGAATCTTTTCAACATCTGAAACAGAGGCTTTTTATATAGGTCGATGAAAGCGCTCTTTTTGGAGCCGGAAGGCACGATAAACAATTGGTACAGGACGATCGCCTCATTCCAGTGCTCCCCCAAATCAACGTAGTATTTTCCGTTCATAGCTACCGAGATTATGCCTAGGCACCCCATCAAAGAGCTGAATCGGTCATAACCTATAGCTCCGGAGTTTCCCATACAAAACTGGGACAGTGATTCAGGAATTATTTCATTCCAATGATTTAAGCTTTGATCGAAGCTGATAAGTTCAACGTCATCTTTGCTTACTATATATTGGCTAAGATAGTTTACAGAGTTTACCATGCACGACACGTAATTGTCGTGATTCTTTATTCCTTGCATTTTATGAAGCGCATCATAGAGATTTTTAAAGCCGTTCACATCTTGAGTTATGGAACGCAGGTATTTCAAATCAACTGGATTAAACATAAATCTCTCCTTCGAGTATTTACAGTGAATTAATCACGTTTAATGAGCCAATGGAAACGAATGAATAAAGCTCTTATGGGGCCATTCGCCGAGGTAAGCCTTCGAAAGTATCCCGGAGCGCGGTGAAATTGAGTTCTGGCATAAGCCGCCTCTGAGTCGGTCAGCTCGCTGCCGGAACTGTCATACTATATGCAGTCCATATCACGATTGCGATAGGTTTCTCTTCTGATTCAGCTGTTGAAAATTCCTCCGAAGTCCGTTGGGGTTAGCGGATTTCCGTCAAGGTACAAAAATAAAATCTATCGGTACAGATTTTTTTGACGCTCTCTAAGCCTCTCCGCAGATGTCCCCCTTTCTTTTGACTAGTGTCTTGCATAAAACATGGCTTCCGACCGCGAGGAGCAGCAGTAATCTTCGCCCCAACGGCAACCGGCACCGCGAGATAGAAGGAAATGACCACCTTCGCGAGACGGCAGGCAGTGCGTGAGTCCCAAGGTTCCCTGATTAAGGGGCTGGATGCCAACTCAGCTGGGGGGCAGGTACAAAACGAGAGCCGGAATACGGACTGGAAGATAAGGATCGATTTCCGGATGGCAACGGGTTTTGCTCGGACGTGATGGTGGATCTCCGTTTGCCGTCCGCCGCAAGTTTCGGAAATGTTGAACCTGCGGATAACATCCGGAGGTGAGTTCACTTGGAATTTCACTAACAGTCCGTCCCCGTTCGGATTTCTTTACGGTATCTATGACGGTATCAATTGAAATGTTGATTTTTATATGCTCCAATATCAACGGATTACCACTGAATTCGATGGCCTGCGCCTCCACCATCCATGTCAAAAAAAAAATTCTTTCCGCCTTTCCAGTCTTTCAGAGAAAGGGTTTTTTTGTTTTTAGGGTTCGGGAAAGCCTGGGCGGGGGACGAGTTTCTTTTCGCCCCGGAGTCCGGGGGGCCGGCGGAAAACACCGTCGGCGGGGGGCTTATGGACGGGGAAATTTCGACGGGGATATTTGGAGGGGCAGGGACGGAAAAATCCAAGTCCGGGGCGTTCCGCCCGGTGTCGGCGGGCGCCCGGCCGCGGAAAAGACTTGGAATTTTTGCCGGAGCCGCCGCGGCCCCGACGGAGGGAAAAAAAAGACGCCCGCGCCTCGTTTCACCCCGCCGCGGTCGGGAGGCCGGGGGCTTGTTTCTATGAAATAGCAGAATTAAGCATTTCATCTGTCGAGGCAAGGGGGGGCGGCCGACATTATGAACCGTTTTTTTGCCTTAAAAGCCGGGAGGCCTCCCGCCGCCCGGCTCCCGACGGTCGGGCGGGGGGGGGGGAAATATCATTTTTGAGGAAGGCGGTCAACAAAAATGTCAAAAGTCGCCGACGAGCCGGACTTTGGGTAAATAATGGCCGGAGGGGGCCTCCCGGCGGAACATTGTCCTTATCGACAAAAAAACGCGGGGTGAACGCATGGTCAAGGCCGCCGTTAACGGGAGTTTTCAGAGCGTTTAATTAACTGACCCGCGGCGACGCCGCTTTCGACCGGCCCGCCTAGTTTGTCTTTCATGTCCCCAAGATTTCTGTCAAGTTGTGTTTTTAAAATTCGTCCGCTGGGCCCGTCTTCCGACGGCGCGCCCCTTTGTTTGGTCCCGGCATGCGAGAGAGGCGGAGATGAGTTGGTTCCGACGTTGGCGGGCGTACATGGCCTGGCGTTTCCCCCCCGGCGCCTTCGTCCCGCCGCTTTTGGCCCTTAGTTTTTCCGGCGTCTGCCTGTCGCGGCTGCTGCGGGGCTCGCGCGAGTGGCCCTCGTTTTTCCCGGCCCTCGCCGCCTTCGTCTGCGTCTTCCTATTTTTCCTGCAATTGAGGTTTATCGACGAGTTCAGGGACGCCGGGGCCGCCGCGCCGCGCCGTCCCGGGCCTCCCGTCCCGCTGGGGCTTCCGAGCCTCCGGCAAATCGGCCGGGCCCTGGCCGTCGCGGCGGTCGTCCAGGTTATTTTTGCCGCCGTCCTCAGCCCCCGGGCGCTGCTTCCGCTGGCGGCCGTCTGGGCCTGCATGGCCCTCGCGGCCAAGGAGTTCCTCGTCGCCTCCCGGATCAGACCGCGGCTCCGCGCCCGCGTGTGGGGCCGCGTGCTGGCCGCGCCTCTGATTTATTTTTTCGCCGCCTCGTGCGACTGGCTTCCCCGTCAGGCCGCCCCCCCGCCGGGGCTGGTTTTGTTTTTGGCGGTCGCCTTTTTCAACGGTCTTCTGGTCGAGCTGGGGCGCGGGATCCGGCCCCCCGCCCCGGAAAGGACGGGGGCGGGCGCCAGCGGTTCCCGCGGCGGCCCGCGCAAGGCCCTCCGGGCCCACCGGGTCGTCCTGCTTCTTTCTTTTCACGGGACCATGCTGGCGGGCAGCAGGCTGGACTTTTTTCTGCCCACCGTCCTGGTCATGAGCGTTTTGCTGATGCTGGTCCTGCGGGTCGGCTCGAATTTTTTGGACGACCCCCGGGCCGGGTCCGGGAAAAAGCTGGAGACATATTCCGGCCTCTTCGTCATGGCGAGCTATCTTTTCATGGGAGTCATTCCCCTGGGAGCCGCCCAATGGACCCGCTGAGCCGACGGGCGTCGGACCGGGCGGCGCCCGCGGCCGCGGGGCTTGCCGCCCGTTGGGTGCGTGTCCTTGCCGGCGCCCTGCTCGCGCTTTTCTCCCTTGACAGAGGTAGGGGAAAAGCAGGCATGGATGCAATAGGGATCCTCAATCGACTTCATGGCTTTGCGGTTCATGACCGCCGGCGGACCTGAATCAAACACCGCGATTTCCTCCATTGCCTTTGCCATGCCCATATCCCTAAGAGAGCTTCGGCATGCCGTTGAAACGGGGGGATCATGGGCCGAGGACGCGCGCCGGCATTTTCCGGATCCCTGTTCCGAGGTTGAGGTTTGTGGAGGCAGGCCGCCTGTCGCAATGCAGACACGGGCTGTCAAACGACATGGAGAGATCATGGCCGGAGGCCTGTTTGAGACTGGAGGACGAACACTGGCGCGCCCTCCCGGCCAAAAAGGAAAACGAGGACGAATGAAAAAACCCGAGGGAAGAAATTTGCTCGTAAGACTTGAGATTCGCGAGGACGCGGCGCCGCGCCTTATAACTGGGGGGCGCGCTCCCTTGGCAAATAATGACGCGGAGCGGCCGGCTCGCATGAAAAAGGCTCATGCCAGGATGTCAGGCCGCTTCAAAACGTTTGAGACGGCCAGAGGCTTCAGCAAAATGAGAGGCCGCGTGGCTAGCTGCAAGAAGAACGACATATCGGCGTATGAGTCGATTAAAATGGTCGTCCAAGGTCAAACGCCGGAGTTTATCAAGGCCGGATTATCTTCGGATGTCCGGTAAGCCGCCTAAACATCATGGATCAGCATCTGGACCTGGACCTCGGCCTGGGACTGGACCTCGGCCTAGTTTAAGCTCATCGGGCTAATTGATCTGCCCGCGGCCATCTTTCTGACCGTTAGTCCCTCAAAACTGTGGGGGGCCTAAAAGGTTACAAATTTTAGATAATAAACATTGACAATTTCATTTTCTTTGTGTAAGCTAAATTCATCGTCCTCGGTCATTGCCTGACTTCGGAGCTACGAAGTATCGAAAACTAAACAATTTGAGGTTTCAAAAATGGCTTCAAAACCAACTACAAAAAATGCTAAATCGAATCAAGCGAATGGGAAAACTCTAAATAACACAAGCCCAGATGATAGTTCATCAGTTGAGTAAAATACGACTAATGATGGACAAAATTTAGGTAGAATCACAGTTTCAGATGAAGTTTTGACCATGGATATTAACCTGATTGAGCCTGACCCCAAGCAACCAAGAAAGCTATTTGATCCTGATACGTTAATCAACTCGAAAAATTCCATCAGTGCCAATTCTTTGCTTGATCCTATTTTGGTTGGAAACAATGAAGATAAGGATGGTTTCTTCTTATCGTGGATGGGGAAAGGAGATGGAGAGCTAGCAAGGACTTGAATCTCACGACGATAAAATGTCGCATAGTCATGAGTGACAACGATGGTTATGCGATAGTGTCCTTAACTCAAAATTTGCATGGAGACGATCTGTTGCCTATTGAGAAAGCCAACGCTTTTTCTCAACTGTTGACCAAATTGCAAGGTGAGGATGAAAATATAAAACAGAAAGAATTGATTAAGATCGTCAATCTTTCTGAAAACTACATCTCTGAGATACTTAAGAACAGTACCATTGATGATACGATCAAAGAGGAATCTCAAAATCCAAAAGGTGGTCCACCAACAAGCTTCTGCAACTTGCTAAAATCAAAAATAATGAACTTAAAATGAAAAAAATTGATGAGTTGAAATCTATAATTGATAAGAAGGAGAGCAAACAAATTTAAGGTAAGGACCAAGTTGAAAATACAACTAAAAAGCAACTTGAAGACACCAAATCTTCCAAAGACAAAGAGTCTCAAGATAATAAGATAACTCGTCTTAATTCTCGTTCAGATAACTTCACAAGTATTCTTGACAAGTTTAAGAAGATAAAATTTGATGAATCTGAAAAAAATTTGATTAAACCTTCTTTAACTAAAATTATGGATCAAATTAATCAAATTCTTTCATAATTGATACATCAATTTGTCTTTCTAAAATAGCAAAATTATCAAGGCAGTTAGTACAATAAGTACCTTCATGGAAAGTTACAATTATCCCATTTTTCATTATGATTACTAATTTTGGAATGAATTGTGATTATAATGGCTTAATATCGCTAAAGGCATACAAATGGTATATTCAATTTCTGAAATTATAAAAATTGTTTCTCCTATAGCAAAAACCCATGGCGTTGAAAAAGTATGGGTCTTTGGCTCATATGCTCGCGGTGAAGCTACCTCAGAAAGCGATATCGACTTTAGAGTCGATAA
>JAISET010000063.1 GCA_031264015.1 Deltaproteobacteria bacterium
ACTGTCAGAAGAATCCTGTGAATTCTGTAATTATGGTCAAAGATTATCTTAATGATGGAGAAAATATATTTTGATTAATAATGACTGGCAACATAAGGCGTCAACTAAGACGGTAGGAGGTGACGACAAAGTGACTGCTCAAGAAAGACGGACCGACGTCGTCCGACAAGATCTTTTAAAAGTAAAGTCTAATAATATTACAAACAATGATTCCTTATCTGATTTGGAGTTAACTATGTATAGATTCAGCGACGATAAAGATATGGCCTTGACCTCCGCCCCCTCTTCCGCTTCTTCGTCTCCCAACGGTTCCGAGACCGGCGCCAGTTTTCTCTCCTCCTCAACCTCCACTCCCTCTTTTTCCTCCTCCTCCTCTTCCTCCGCCGCCTCCGCCTCCTCCGCCGCCTCCGCCTCGACCAACGTCCAGGGGCGCCGTCTTCCCTGGGACGAGCCGGTCTTGTTGGCCGCCGCGAGGTCGCCGGAGCAAATCTGGCGGGATCTGCGGGAGAGCCTGGCCGCCCCCAGGACCCGCCGGGGGGACGGCTTGCTGCTGGCCAGATTCGGGACTCCGGGAGCGGGGTTGGGCGGGATCCAACGGTCCGGCCCCGGCCCTGGGGACGGGGAGGCGACCGTCTCCGGGGACCAGGCAGAGCCCCTTGTCCGTCAGCTTCCCCCCTCCCGAGGCGGCGTCATGCTGGGCGGGGGAGGGCGCCCGCCCTGGAGGATCTCGTTCAAGCCCCTGAAGAGCGCGGCCGAGGTCGACCTCTTTTTTCAGGAGTCGCGCAGGCCGGAGAGAGTCAGGACCGGAGACTCGCCCCGGACTGACGCCAGGCCGGTCTTTCTGACAGGGGGCCCGGACGTCAACCCCGCCCGCGTCCACGCCCGGAGGTTCTCCAAGACGCTGGGCAAGAGGGGGTCCCCCCAGACGCTGGTCTTGGCAGGCGTCCTTTATCGGGCCCGCGACGCTTCGGCCGTCCGAACGCGGGGGGCGGGAGGGGAGGAGGACGAGCGCTGGGCCGGGCTCTCGCATCGCTGGCTTGTCGAGCGCTTCGGGGACGGGCTTCTGATGGCCAGCCGGCGCGCGGAGAGGGCGGCCGGGACCGTCGTGCGCTTCATGGTCCTGACCACCGGGCCCCGGGGGGAGGCCCTTGCCAGCGAGGTGATGGGCGCCAAGATGTACTACTCTCTGGTCCTGTCCCAGTACGCCGGCTTCATGGAGGCTGGCCGGGGCAGCTTCACCCTGCCCGGGAACGGGGGGCTGCCGACCGGTCGCTCCGAGAGGGCGAAGGACGCCGACAGGTCCGCCGTGGCCGAGTACAGCCGCGTCGTCAGGTGGGTCGAGGGGGGCGCGATCAAGCCCAGATGGACCTCGGCCGACTTTGAGACCCAGTTCTACCTGCGCGCCCCACATTCCGGCCGGAACCTCCACCCCTTCGCCCTCCCGGATTACTACCTGGGCTTCGGGGAGGACATGGAGGCGGACGGGATGACGGGGTCTGGGGAGGACGCTGGGGCGGGGGAGGAATCGAGGGCCGGGGAAGTTTTTCCTGGCTCTTCCCCGCCAGCCACCCTTTCCCCCGAGGACACCTTTTCCCCCGAGGACATCCTTTCCACCGAGGACACCCTCCACCCCGAGGACGCCGCCACCTCTGAGGACGCTATTTCCGAGCGGCGAGGGAGACTCTCCGCCCTTTGGAGAAGAAGCCTCGGCAAGGCGGCCAGGGCGCTGTCCGTTTTCCACACCGAGAACCGGCAGGCCAAAAGCGAGCTGGCCAAGCTGACCAGGTCCTGCGCCCCGTTTTACGAGTGGGGCCGCCCGGGAGTCCGCAGGGTGGGCAGGCAGCTCTACCGGGGCCTCTCCGAGATTGACCTCGGCCGGGTCCTGGTCTTTTTGTTTCAGGCCGAGCCCTCGCCGGAGACGAGGCGCCGGGACGAGGAGGGCTACGCGGAGCCGGGTTTTTTGGAGGGCGCCGCCTGGTCCGATCTCATCCCGGCCCAGCTGCGTCTTTTCAAGGTGGGGGGCCGGGGCGGTATTTTTGCCGGGAGCGGGGACCGGGGCGGTTTTTTTCCCAAGGACGGGGATCGCGGGGGCCGGGGGACTATTTTTTCCGAGACTGAGGATCGCGGTGGCCGGGGCGGTTATTTTTCCGAAAACGGGGGCGGCGACCCCCCCGGGGGCGGGTTCGTCCAACAATTCACCCTGCCCGACGGCAGAACTATCTCGGTCGCGAGGGAGCGCTGGAGCTGCGGGCCGGACGGCGCGGCAGGCCGGGGCTCCCTGGCCCTGGTCGAATATCTTTTGGGCGGGGGGCCAGGGGTGATGTCGAGGGCGCTTCTGCTGCTGGACTCCGTCTTCGGCCCCCTGGGCTCCATGGCCGCCGGTAATTTTCAGGCCGCGGATGCGTGGGCGAGACGCTGGCAGGCCGGGGTCTTCAATTCCCCGGAGCTCCTGCCCCCGGAGGACGCCTCCCTCTGGCCCCGGGGCAGGGCGAGGCTGACGGGGATGGGTCTGCCCGGCCCGGCCGCCGACTTTTTTCACCAGTCGGGTCTTGTCTACTGCAATCGGCTGGGCTATCTCGTTTTTCCCTGTCTGGGCAGCGGCCATTATCTCCTGGTCGGGGGCGGGAAAGAAAAGGGAGTTTGGTGGGAGCCTGGCTCTCGCTCCGGACCCTACTGCCTGTCAGGGATGGAAATCACTTTCAATACCGCCAACTCAGTTGTTCATACAGGAAATAACGCACTTCCCGCCGACAACTCGGTCGTTCATACCGGAAATCAGGCAAAACCAGCTGTCAACTCAGTTGTTCATGCCGGCAATAATGCGCTTCCCGCTGACAACACAGTCGTTCTCACTGACAACCCGGTAGAAGCCCTGCTGGCCAAAACTGATAACTTCAACCTGACCGTTTTGACTGTAAATCAGCATATTTCACGGGAGACGCTGCTCGATTGGCTGAAAAACAGGCCTTTTGTCGTCAGGGCGGCCGATCCAGTCCGAAGG
>JAISET010000075.1 GCA_031264015.1 Deltaproteobacteria bacterium
GTTAATGCTAAGTCATCTTGTCTTAAAATTGCCAGGACAATTTGTCTAAAACCTGCCAAAAATCCTTGTCAAAAGTTACATTCAAAATTTGTTGCCTACCTTTTCTCACTTAACTGTCACCATTAAATTTATAGTTTATAGATGTCTTATCCATCGAATTAAATAATTTTATCATAATTTTATTTGATATGATAATATATGAAAGGCTGAAAATTATATGCGAAACCATTATTTTTGATAAATTTTTTATGATGGTTGTTTTTTGAAGGATAAAAGATGGTTATAAGTCACAGCCGTCCAAGAAAAACATGGGCATGGGCCTGGATTAACGAAAAAGGCCCTCGGATCGGTCAAAAATGCCAATCTCAATTCCCACCCCCCCCGGCTGGAAAAATTGCCGGCCGTCCAAGATCGGGGGGCCTCCGCGAGCCCCCAGGCTGGCTGCCGAGGGGGGACGCTATAGCTAAACCCCACGCGGGGCGGTGCTTTCAGGCGACCATTGGAATTGTTCCCCGGCGGGCGCCGTCTGGAAAAGGTGGCGGCCGGCTGTCCAAGATCTCGGGCCGACCCCGGGACGGGCTATGACAGCATGCCCGGCCTTACTTCCCCGCAAACAAGTTTGGAGGCATGCAAGGCGGTCGCCCATCCGGGCCGTCCCTGTTGTCGGCCTTCTTACGGTCACCGCAGTCGGGCGTCGCGCGGTTCATCCAGGCCCTCAAGCCTCTGTGTTCGCGCAAAAGCGAACTAACGACCGCGAGCATCCGGCGCGAAGACCAATGCTCCTTGAAAGTAGCCCGCCGATAGCGTAAAAGATGGAGGGCGATCAAAGCTATATAAATCTGTGTTTTAACAGCGTCGCGGCCGGCGCCCAAGAATTCGTCGAGTCTAAGATTTTGCTTTGTCAGCTTAAAAAACGCCTCAATCTGCCACCTGACGCGGTATAAATTAGCAATCGTGACAGATGACAGAGTCATATTGTTACTTAAAAATGACATTCTCCGTCTTTTGATATTTTTTCCCTTGCCATAAACAGCAATATCAGTAACAAGCCTTAAATTATCTGGAGAAACATTAGAAGAAGCGTCACCTTATAATTTTATAATTTCATCTTTAAGGATCGCGGTCTCGAGCGCCCCGCCATTTTCTTTGACTGTTTTCCGAACCAGTTTGGCCGCGTCGCCGCCATCAATTGGCATGATCTCTTTGTCGTCATCCGAGGCGAACGTGAAATTGGGCATGTCGCCATTTTTCAGAGGGCGTCCTATTTTATTGGGAACAGGCCTACTCTCCATCACCTCATAGCTCATATTTCGCCTGGCTCGAGCGACAAAGTTGATCCCCATTTTGGTCCAAAGAGCAAACATTGCGAAGTCGACGTTGCCGCGGTCAAGGCAAACGTAAGAGCCGCGACGACGACCGCTTATCGGATCGACGGTCTTCGTAACCTTTTGATCATGGTCCGCGGCATTAGAAACGCGAGCGCGCGCCGGCAGGCACACATTGCGCTCCGGCGGCAAGCGGACCTTGATTCCGCCCTTTGTCCTTCTGCGCTCGGCCCGGTCATACAAAGAATGAGAAAGGTCAGTCGCGGATGAGTCAAAGCGGCAAACATTTTCCTTAAACTTAAAATTCAGTTCCGGCTTTCCGCGCGGGGAAGCCTCGCGCGTCCTGCTTGCTAAAGGGATCAACGCATAGAAGATTTTTTCAAAGACTTCATGACTACGGGGCTGAGGCGGAGGCGGGTTCTTTTGGGACTGGTCGGAGCGCGGGGGATCTGGTCGGGTCGGCGAGCGGGCGAGCGGGCGAGCGGGCGAGCGGGCGAACGGGCGAACGGGCGAACGGGCGAACGGGCGAACGGGCGAACGGGCGAACGGGCGAACGGGCGAACGGGCTGCCTCGGGGCCCGGCCAGAAAGTTCGGGGTGGCCTGGCCGGTCCGGAACGTTCCGGACCGGCCAGGGCTAAATGGCGGGATATGGGCCTCGGCCCCCTGGTTCGGGGATTGTCGGAGCCGGGGGGAGCCCCCGGCCGGGGGGGGCCGGGAAGGCCCGGGCCCACATGGTGGGCGTCAAAATTCAGTCTTCCAGCATCTTGTTTTCGTAGGCTTCCTGGACCGTCAGCTCCAGGGCCGACAGCACTTTGCGGATGGACTCGAGCCTGGGCGAGCCGCCCTGCTCGATGGATTTGATGATGCTGGGGGAAATGCCAGCAAGCTTGGCCAAGTTGTAGGGTCCCAGGAGGCGGCTCTCCCTCATCTTTTTAAACGCCGCGCCATTAACCTTCATCGTCTAGTCTCCTATTGAATACGTCCGCCACCCGGACTCTTGTTGCGTGGCGGGTTTAGTCGGAAAAGGCCGGGCCTTCTCCCAGAAACTCCATCGAATCCAAAAAACCCCGGCGCCTCCGGGCGGGATGAACGGACGCCCTGGCGCCGCCCCGCCGGCCGAACGTCGGACGGCCGCCCTCTCGCTCCCGGCATTCCGCGGGACGTGATTAGCGCCCGCGGCGGTCCGGCCTCTCGTCCGAATCCGCGGGAGTGGAAAGAGAGTCACATTGCGGGACTATTTGCGTGTTTTCCAGATTATGGACTATAAAATATTAGAAATTGTAACTTAAGCCTATTATTTAGTATGAATATCCAATTATAATTTTGAGAGCAAAACTTGGTCAAGGGCCGCGGCGGAACTCCCGCCCCGGTCCAGCAATCATGGTTGAATATTTGTCCATATGTTTCGAGGCGACGGTTGCGGGCGGTGCCGGGCTGGCCGTTTTTGGCGGCGCCCCCGGTCCCGGGGGTTGGGCCCCTGGCTTCGGGGCAAAAGGGCCGGTCAGACGGAGACGGGCGGCCCCGGATCGGGCCTCGCGGGCCGCGCCGCGGGGTTGATGATCTCCAGCAGCCAATCCGGAATCTTGATGATCCTTGTGTTCTCGTCCACCACGGCGAGCAGCGAGAAGCCCGAGACCCTGACCGCGTCGGAGTGCTCGAGGTAGAGCTTGTACTCGAAGCGGAAGCTCGCCCGGTTGATCTTGGCTATCCAGGTCTCTATCCTGATGAGCTCGTCGTAGTGGAAGGAGGCGTAGTAGTGGGCGCCCGTCTCGGTGATGGCCGTGGAGACGCCCCTCCTCTCCACCTCGGCGTAGGGGAAGCCGAGCTGGCGCATGAACTCGTTGCGGCCCTGCTCGAAAAATCTGAAGTAGTGGCCGTTGTAGACCACCTTCATGTTGTCGGTGTCCGCGTAGAGCACGCGGTACCAGGTGGTGCTGACAAAGGGCCCGGGTTTTGGCAAGGTCGTCGTTGACATCGACAAGGCACCTCTTCTGGGCGGGGGCCGCGGACGAGCGTCGTCCGGCCCGCGGCCGACGGGAACCCGGGCGAAAGCCGCGGGCGAAAACCCTGGAAAAAAAACGCCGCGGCCCGGCCGGCCGCCCCTTATTCCCCGCCGATTTCCGGCCCGAGGAACAGGCGCCCCAGGGACGGGCCGTCGGGGACCGTCAGGCCGGTTTTGGCCGCCTCCGCCTCGGAATAGCCCGCGGCGGGGGGGTTTTGCCGCCCCGTCCCCCGGCTGTCGTAGACCAGGAAGGGGACCGGGTCGGCGGTGTGGGTCCTCAGCTCCAGGGGGGTCAGGTGGTCGCAGGCGCAGAGGACCCTGAAGTGCCCGCCCAGCTCCTCCGCCGCCCGGACGACCGGCCCGACGATCAGCCGGTCGAAGTTCTCGATGGCCTGGAGCTTCTGGTCCAGACGCCCCTGGTGCGAGGTCTCGTCCGGGGCCTCCAGGTGGACGACGACCAGGTCGTTGTCCCTCAGGGCCAGGGAGGCGGCCCGGGCCTTGCCCTCGTAGTTGGTGTCCAGGGTCCCGGTGGCCCCGGGCACGTCCAGGGGCTCGAGACCGGTGGCCCTGGCCAGCCCGCGGATGATGTCCACGGCCGAGACGGTGGCCCCCCCGAGGCCCCAGCGCTCCCGGTACGACCTCACGCCCGGGGTTTTGCCCTGGCCCCAGAGCCAGACCGAGTTGGCCGGGTTCAGGCCTTTTTCCACCCTGTCCCTGTTGACGGGGTGCCCGGCCAGTATCGGCCAGGAGGCCCTGACCGTCTCGGCGAGAGGCGCGTAGGCCGGGTCGTCCAAAATATGGCCGACCTCCCTGCCCAGGAAGTCGTGGGGCTGGACGGAGGGCAGGCCCTCGGGGGCGTCCCTCCAGGTCAGGACGTTCCGGTAGGAGACGCCGGGATAGACGTTCCGGCCGGGGTCCCGGAACAGCTCGCGGCCGAGGGCCCCCACCAGAATCCGGGCCTGGTCGTCGGGGATGTCGCCCGCCGAGTGGTCCAGCATGACCGTCCCGGCCCCGAGCTCCAGGGTGACCAGGTTGAGCCGGAAGGCCAGGGTCCCGGGGGGCAGGTCGACGTTCCGGGCCAGGGCCTCCAGGGGCCCCCGGCCGGTCAGCACCCCCCGCGGGTCGTAGCCCAAAAGCGACATGATGCAGACGTCGGAGCTGCAGGGCATGTTCTCGGGGGTGGTGCGCGCCAGTCCCAGGAGGCCCCCCGAGGCCAGGCGGTCCAGATTGGGGGTCCGGGCGGCGGCCACGGGGGTCAGGCCGCCCAGGGAGGCCACGGGGCGGTCGCCCATCCCGTCGCCTATGAAAATGATGTGCCTGGTCATGCTGGGCAGCTCTTAAAAATCGGTCCCGGCCGGGCGGGCCGCCCGCGGCCCCGGCAAAAAAATATCGGCCCCGAGGCGGGCGCCCCGGCCACCGGCGAGATAGGAGGCGGCGAGAAAAGAGGACGCCCGTTCGTCCTCCGGGCGCCGGCCGGCGCGAAAAAAATTGTCCGCGCCTGGTTGGTCCGGAACGACGGAAGAAAACGATCCTGGGTAGGGAACAGACAAACAAGCCAGCATAAAATACCACTTTTGAGGTCACATTGCAAGTCAAAATTACGCCGTCAAAAGAACTTTTCGGCTAATTAACCGAGGGCCCGGGTTTTGAGTTCTGAGCTATAGCCAAAATGGCGTCAAACAAGGTTGTTAGTCCAATAAGTATGACGATGGTCCGCCATGAGAACGGACTGAACATGCTGACAAGTACGCTTTATCATATTATAAAAATAAAATAGTAACAATTCTTGGTAGTTTCGGCACATTTTTGTCCCGGGCGTTCTTTTGATCGACTTTCCGGGTGGCGGCCCCGGCCTCCCGCGTCCGTCCCGGAAGGTTAGGTTGACAAAAAATCAGGCTAAAGTCAAGGGCCGGAGGGAAATTATATTATATAGTCTTGAGCAAGACTCGTATTTATAACACCCGTTATAGTCATTATTGTTATAATTTAAACTAGATTATTACTTATAAAACATGTGAAAGAATATTTTATAATGTAATATGTCATAGTTTAAATAATCCAACATGATTTGCAAATTTTTATCAGACAAACAACTAATAAATAGTCGTTTGACCTCCTAAATATAAGGCAAATTGCGAAAAAGTCTGTCAAAATTAAGACGGTCAGAATAAGGGAACAGGCCCACTCTTTCATATCATTGATAACATAATATCCCAGTGTCGGCAAGTTCAATCTGCTCGGCTGCGGACTGTATGTTATATTCATCCGCTATCGACAAGTTATAAGTTAGAATCATTTTGATATTATTTTTAAAAAGCGTTAAAACAACCTAAATAGTGTTAAATTACACGCCGCGACATAAATTGTCGCGTTTTAGGCGTCGCCGCCTGTCCCTGACCGGACTCGGGCGCCCCCCCCCTTGTCCTCTCCGTCCTCCCCGCCGTCAATTTTTGTTTTTCCTCTAGCGGCCCGCATCCTTTTCCGGACGTTTGGCCGGCCTTTTTCTCCCTTTCCTTGTCATTTATCGGACGGACGCGGGCATTTTATAAATCCCCGGCCGGACTTTTTCCAACCAGACCCCGTCTTTTTGCCTCGCTTCCCGACCAGCCGGGCCTTTCCCGGACCCGCCGGCGTCGGGCGGGGCGCCGCCCCGGCGGAAAATAAAATATGCGTCATGATTCCCGGTTGTCGGGATGGCGGGGCGGAAAAAGAGAAATTTTTTTCAGCCGCGTTTGTCTTGTTTGCAAAAAATTGCCGAACGCGTCAAAAAAAGAAATTTTGTAACCATTCAGGTCCCCACCCGTTTGGAGGGGCTAACAGTCAGAAAGGAGGCCGCGGGCAGATCAATTAGCCTGATGAGCTCAAACTAGGCCCAGGCCAAGGCCGAGGTCCAGGTCCAGGCCCAGGTATAGATAAATGTGAGATGGAAAGGTGTTAGATCAGAATCCAAGAGGGGGTTGGGAGTCATTTAGGAAAATTTAAGGTTGAATATTTTCATGTAGTTTTAGAAAATATTACTGGATGGCGTTTTAGCTGGTCTTAAAGATGAAAATTATAATTTGACATAACAAAAACAGATAGTTAAAAGATGCTTCGGTAGACTGCATCGCCACCATCAGATAATTCAGACAAGTCCGATATAGGCCGAAAGCCCTTTAAAATAAAAGCTTTCGGCCTTTTGTTTTGTCCGGCTTAGACCGGGCAAATCCTTTGACAGACGGTATAACTGACGGTATTTTGGATTTTGAAGTCGCCTACCGTTTTACGTACTTCGTATTGCGAGCCGAGCCGATTTTCTCAATCAAGCCGGACCTCAGCATTGACGCTATAACCGCTTCCACGGTGGAGGGGCTGATGTCGGGCAGGATATGGGAAACTTCGCGTCTGCTTATCGGCAGCAGGCTGT
>JAISET010000078.1 GCA_031264015.1 Deltaproteobacteria bacterium
TTTTTCCAGGGGGGGGCGCTCTCCGCCGACGCCCCCAGCGCCCTCATCTTCCACTTTTCCTTCTTCGTGGTGGGCGTGGTCATCCTCTGCGCCGCCCTGGTCGTCCGCCGTCTGGGCCGAGACTACGGGCGGGCGGCCGGCTGAGGCCCGGCCCCGACCCGGAAGTCCGCAAGACGATCTTTCCAGGCCGGCCGCGACAACGACGGCCGGGCGGCGATAGGCGAAAGGCCGGACGCGAAAGACGGAGACGGGAATTTACAATTTCAGATTTCAGATTTCAGATTTCAGATTTTCGATTTTAGATTTTAGATTTTAGATTGTAGATTTCGCCATGTCGGAGGAAAAAGGGTAGGGGCGGGGAGCTTTCTTGGAGGGGCTTCGAGGAAAATTAAAGTTTGGCCGAGGTTCGTCCGATAAGAGACCAAAGAGACGGGCGCGGTCGGCCCGCCTCGTTTATCCCGAGACGTCGAGGCGGGCGGTCCCGCCGGGGAGGTCGCGATATGGTGGACGGAGATGGGGAATAAATTTTGGGAGCGTCGCGGCCCGGACCTGGACAGGCTGGCCAGGACGCTCCTGGCCGCACTGGTCGTCCTGAATCTGATTTGAGCGCGGGCCGCGGGCGCACTATGGACAGTGTGGCGCGCCGGACGCCGCGCGCGGTTGGGGGGCTCGCCGGTCATGCGAGTCCAAAGGAACATTTGGAAAGCAGAAGGCACTCACCTGAAAGCGGCGCCGCGCTTGCGCCGCTTTCGGCGTTGATGAGGCTGAATTTTCCAGTCGCCGACCGTCTGTTGCCAGCCCTCTGCCTTCTGCCGTCTGCCGTCTCCTGTCGGCCGTCAGCCCTCGGCGCTGATCTTGTCCAGGATGTCCTTGGCCCTGGGCAGGCCCTGCCTGGCGGCCAGCCTGATCCACTCCGCGGCCAGGGAGCGGTTTAAAGGCACCCCGACCCCCACCAGGTACAACAGCCCCAGATTGGTCTGGGCCTCGGCGCTGCCCCGCTCGGCGGCCAGGGCGTACCACATGGCCGCCTCGGTCTTGTCGGCCCGGATGCCCAGCCCCTGGTCGTAGACGAGGCCCAGGAAATATTGCGCGGAGACCTCGCCCTGCCTGGCCGCGGCGTAGAACCAGCGGGACGACTCGAGCCCGTTCTGGGGGACGCCGTCGCCGGACATGTACATGAGCCCCAGGTTGAACTGGGCCGCGGCCAGGCCGTTGAAGGCCGCCGCCTCGACCAGCTCGAAGGCCCGGACCTTGTCCGCCGGGACGCCGTCGCCTTTCAAATATAAAAGCCCCAGGTTGACCCTGGCCTCGTCGTCGCCCTGCGCGGCCGCCAGCTCGTACCATCCGGCCGCCTCGGCCTTGTCCTGCTCCACCCCCCGGCCCGCTTCGTAGAGGACGCCCAGGTTGAACTGGGCCCGGGCCAGGCCCTGCTCGGCGGCCCGGCGGTACCAGACGGCCGCCAGGACCGGGTCCCTGGGCAGGCCGTGGCCGCGGTCGTGGAGGCCGGCCAGGTTGAACTGGGCCGCGGCCGAGCCCATCTGGGCGGCGGAGGTCATCCACCTGACCGACTCGGCGAAGTTCTTGCTTGTCCCCTCGCCGTTCAGATACAGGCGGCTCAGGTTGCTCTGGGCCAGGGCGTCCCCCTGCCTGGCCGCCGTCAGATACCAGGAGAAGGCCTGGTCCAAGTCTCTCCCCACCCCCAGGCCGCGGTAGTAGAGGCTGGCCAGGTTGCACTGGGCCTTGGGCAGGCCCTGCCGCGCCGCCGCCAGGTACCATTTGAAGGCCAGGGCCTTGTCCTCCGGGACCCCGTCCCCGTAGAAATACATGTGGGCCAGGTTGCTCTGGGCGGCGGCCAGGCCTTTCTCGGCGGCCATCTCGTACCACATGGAGGCCTCTTTCTTATCTTCCGGCGCCCCCTCGCCCGAGGCGCAGGCCAGGCCGATGTTGAACATGGCCTCGGCCAGACCCAGGCCGGCCGCCTGCCTGAACCATCTGACCCCCTCGGCCTTGTTCTGGGCCACCCCCAGCCCCTCCATGTACATGGTCCCCAGGTTGAACTGGGCTTCCGGGCTGCCCTGGACCGCCGCCTGGTAGAACCATTGCGCGGCCAGCAGATAGTTTTGCGGCAGCCCCCGGCCCTGCCAGTACAAGGACCCCAGGCTCAGCTGCGCCTCCGCGTGGCCGCGGTTGGCCGCCTCCCGAAACCATACGGCCGCCTCCTCGGCGTTCCGGGGCGTCCCCTGGCCGGAGTTGAGCATGAGGGCCAGATTGTACTGCGCCTCGGGGTCGCCCTTTTCCGCCCTCCGCCGGTAGGCCCCCGCGACCGCGGCCCTGAGGGAGCGGTCCTCCGAGGCCCCGGCCGAGGGCGGCCCCTCCGCGGGGAGCTCGGGCTCCGCCATGGGCTCCTCCGAGGAGAGCCCCCGGTCGGCGTCGGAGGCAGGCGCGCCAGCGGTCCCGCCCCGGGGGCGGCCCCCGGATTTGACGGCGTCCCCGTTCCCGGGCCTGGAGGCCTCCGGGGGGATCCTGGCGTCGGAGAAAGAAAACTCCCTTTTCGCGTCGGCCTCGGCGGAGCCGCTGCCCCCGCCGAACAGGACGCCCGCGGCCAGGAGAAGGAAAAGAATGGCGGTGACGATCGGACGGCGCGTCATTTTCCAGGTCCCATTTCGAAAAATCTGAAAAGCCTGCAGTCTGAAAGCTAAAAAAAAGCCGAAACCCAAAGCAAAAAAAACCTTCAATCCAAAGTCTGAAAAAAACCTCAAGCCTCAAGCCTCAAGCCTAAAGCCTCAAGCCTCAAGCCTAAAGCCTAAAGCCTAAAGCCTAAAGCCTAAAGCTTAAAGCTTAAATCATAAAAAAATTCGGAAACATGAGTCTGGTGGTCTGAAAGTCTATTAAACATCAAAAAGATAAATAAATCAAGCCTTTATAAATAATTGGAAAAAAGTGAGATCTCCGGGAGCCCGTCGGTCGAAAAAACTTGGGGAAGCCTGATAAAAGTTGAAAACTAACGGGCGTTAGTAAGTCGCCATGGTTAAACTTTTACTTAAAACTATTAAAATACTTCAAACATGCAAAAATATAAGGCGGGAAAAAAATATGATGAGGCGGGAAAAAATTTGACGCTGGCCGGCTCGAAAGACTCCGGAAGCCCGCCCGCGTTTCCGACCGTCAGAGCGTCAGACCATCGGACCGTTAAACCGTCAGACCACCGGCTCGCGCATGATCAGCTTCCTGGCGGCCCGGGCGGCCTCGGCCAGGGTGCCCAGCTCGCTGATGTGGGCCAGCTGGTTGAGCTGCTCGGCCACCAGCAGGGCCAGGCGGACCAGGTCGCCGGGGTCCCTTTGCAGGATCTCGGCGGCGTCGAAGCAGGAGCGGCCGACGGCCCAGGCGTGGATGGCGGCGCCCGACTTGGCGGCCAGATTGTCGGGGGTGGGGAAGTTCTCGTTCTTGAGCAGCAGGACCACGTCCTTGATGGACTTCTTGAGCCTGGCGATCGGCTGCTCCATGAAGCCCGGGAAGGTCGGGGGCCGGAAGCCGCGCCCGAAGCCCGCGTTGGCGGCGGGGAGGTCGCCGGTCTGCAGGGAGGCCATGACGGCCGCCAGCATGGGCGGCTCCAGGGGCAGCCCGTCGCCGCTGATGGCCGCGTACAAAATGAGCGGCTGGTCGAGCCTCAGGCTCTTGGCGATCTCGCCGTCCGGGGTCAGGCGGCCCTCCCGGTCGACCAGGGCCATTTTGCGGAGCAAGTTCTGGTGCCTTTTAAAGTCCAGCCACATCTCCTGGGCGGCCTTGTCGAGGTTCTGTTTGGAGTGGCTCCTGGCCCTCTGCCAGGCGGCCAGGCTTTTCGAGAGAAGCGTCTTGACCGCCCTGGGCTCGAAGGCGCTCAGCAGATTCAGGACCATGGGGAAGTTGACGGTCAGGTTGCTGACGATCGGCTCGGGGGACGACTTGAAGAGGCCCTTCATCAGGCCTATGTCCATGAACCTGCCGGGCACGGAAATGGCGAAGCCGATCTTGTCGAGGCCGCGGCGCCCCGCCCGGCCCGTCATCTGGGTCAGGTCGGTGGCGGTCAGGTCGACGAAGCCGCTGCCGTTGTAGTGGTCGCTGTTGGAGATGACCACCGTGCGCGCCGGGAAGTTGACGCCGGCGGCCACGGTGCTGGTCGCGTAGATGGCCGAGATGAGGTTCCGGGTCATCAGCTCCTCCACCAGCATCTTGAACTGGGGCAGGTGGCCGGCGTGGTGGGCGGCCACGCCCTTGGTCTTCAGCTTGTGGACGGGGGCGTAGTCCTCGAGGAAGGGGAACTTTTGGCAGTAGGACTCGATGAAGCCGATCCGGCCCGCCTTTTTTTCCGGCGTGTCCCCCGGCGTGCGGGCGCTGGTCATGGCCACGGCGTTGTCGCAGTCCTTGCGGGACTTTAAAAAGAAGATGACCGGCAGCAGGTTCAGGTTTTCAAACAGGCGCAGGCAGCCGCCGGGTCCGCGGCCGTAGTCGCTGGGATAGTGGGAGCTCTCGAACTGCTTGGGGAAGTCCCCCTCGCGGCGCCACCGGTCGCGCTGGTTGTCCCGGCGTTTGGAGCTGGTCTTCTCCAGCATGGAGATGTTGTTGTAGTCCAGGCACAGCGGGACCAAAGGCACGGGCCTCTCCTCGCTGTAGACCACCTTGACCTCCTTGTCCCTGTTCTTGCTCATCCAGGCGGCTATCTCGCCGGCGTTTTCGATGGTGGCCGACAGTAAAAGAAAGCGCACCCGGGGCGGCATGTAGATGAGCGTCTCCTCCCAGACCATGCCCCTTTCCAAATCGCCCAGGTAGTGGGCCTCGTCCAGCACCACCAGGTCGTAGTCCAGGGAGCACTCGCCGGACATGTTGTCGTAGAGCTGGTTGCGCAGGATCTCGGTGGTGCCCACCAGGATGGGCGCCGGGGTGTTGATCTTGTGGTCCCCGGTCAGAAGCCCCACCTTGTCCTCGCCGAACTCCCGGCCGAACTCCAGAAACTTGGAGTTGGACAGGGCCTTCAGGGGGGAGGCGTACCAGGCCCGGCCCCCGGACTCCAGGACGTCCCTGATGGCCCGGTTGGCGATCCAGGTCTTCCCGCTGCCGGTGGGGGCGGAGACGATGGTGTCGAAGCTGGCCACCAGCTCCACCGCCTCCAGCTGGAAGGGGTCGGCCACGAAGGGCTCCCGGGTCGGCTGGCCGATGAGGTCGAAATACCGGCCGACCTCGTTGGAGAAATAGCCCTGGGCGTCCGTTTTTCTGCGCAGCTCCTCGGCGGCGAGCTTTTTCTCGTCGCGCCTGCCCGCGGCGCCCGTCGCGTCCCCCTCACCGCGCCCGCCGGGGCCGTCGTCGGCCTCGTCCTCGTCGAGCTTGTCCCTGTTGAGCTCCCACTTTTCTCTGGTGAGCCTCTTGTTCTCCTCGGCCTTTTTCTTTTTGGCCTCGTCCCTGGCCTGGTGCCTCTTCTTCCTGGCCTCGGCCCTGGCCTGCTTGCTTTTGGTCTTCTTTTTCTTGCGCCTGCCCCCGCCGCCCTCCGCCGGGATGTCGGCCAGGCCGCCTTGTCCGCCGCCGCCTGCCGCCGTCGATCCGGGCTGCCCCCCGTCGCCGCCGCCCCGGCCGTCAGTGTCGGCGCCGTCCTCGTCGTCCAGACGGATCACGGGCAGGTCCGGCAGAAAAATCCTCGGGGCCCTGGCGCCGCGCCTCGGGCGTCCGCCGCGCCCGCGCCCGCGGGAGCTGCCGCCCGGTCCGGCCGCGGGGCCGGCGCCGGAGTGGGGGTCGGGGTCTGAGTTGGAGTCTGGATTCGAGGGGGGGCTGAGGCCGGCGTCTGCGCGGGAACTGTGGGCTTGACCCTGTTTTTTGTCTTGATCCTGCTCGTGATGCTGCTCTTGGTCTTGGTCTTGCTCCGAGGTCATGCGCTGCCTTTGTGATCGAACGTGTGTGATTGACGTGCCGCCATGACGTTTTGCTGTTTATGACGATTCTGACAATTTTGACGGTGCCGACGATTCTGACGATGCCGACGCCGCCCGGGAGCCTGCCGCCCCCTTGGAGCCGACAAGCCTCGGGCGCCCCGGGCCGGCCGGGTCCGGGGGTTTTGCGGCCGGGCGGGATTAATCTTGCGGACCGGAGCCGGCGGCCCGGACTGGCGGTCCCGGGTCAGCCCCTCCTTCTCGAGGAGCTCCGCCTGGCGGGCTTGCGCCTGGCCGGGGGCTTGCGGGGCTTCTTGGTCTGGCCGTAGATGTTGGCCGGCTTGGGGCCGCTGTCGCCCAGGGCCAGGAGGGCGGTCTTGACGGCGCCGTTGGCCACGGCGGTCTTGACGTCGTCGGAGAGCGGGGCGGCCATCGGGTCGTCGATGTAGCGGCGCCCGCCCAAAAAGTGCGGGCCGAAGTCGGAGCCGAAGGCGGCCGTCTCGGTGACGACGCCGAACTTATTGGAGGCATGGATGAAGTTGCCGTTGCCGGAGTAGAGGCCCAGGACGTACTCCTTGCTGGAGGGCAGGCGGTAGACCAGGATGTCGCCGGGGCGCAGCTCGTCGCGGCCGACGGCGTAGCCCTTGGAGACCATCTCGGAGGCCCCCTGGGGCAGCTTGAAATTTTGCTGCGCATAGACCCAGCCGACCAGGCCCGCCCCGTCGAAGCCCGCCTGGGGGCTGCGCCCGCCCTGCTTGTAGGGGCGGCCCGACTGGCCGTAGGCGGAGACCAGCAGCTCGGTCGAGAGGTTGGGGTGGTAGCGGGGGGGCTTGGTGGAGCTGGGGGCGACGGAGAGGTCCAGGTTGGGGTCGACGTAGCGGGAGACGGGGGCGCGGCCCGAGCCTCCCAGACCCGCCTGGCCGGTGGCCAGGCTGCCCTCGAGGCCCTTGACGCAGAGGGCCAGGTCGATCCTGTCGGGGGGGAGCTGGCCCAGGTCGTTGATGGCCCGCAGCTGCATCTCGTCGAAGTCGACGGCGCTGGCGGCCAGCTGGTCCATGCTGGCCTCCCTGGGCGCGAGGACGTCGGCCGGGGCTTTTGGTTTGGCGGCGGCCTCCAGGTCCGGCTGTCCGGCGGAGGGCGTCCGGCGGGTTGGTTTGGACCCCAGATAAACGACGGTCTCGGAGGCGCAGGCGGCGGAAAAAGAAATTATCAGCAGGAAGGCTGCCAGCTGGACCGGGCGGCGGCGCCTGGTCGAACACCGGTGGGTAGACATTAAAAACCCCCTTGGACCGTCCGGCTGGTCGCCGCCGGTCTTTGGTTCGTCAAAAGACTTGTTGCTTCTTGCCTGCGCCTGGAGCTTGATGGTCTGTCCCCCTGGGCCGACTGCCCGGGAGTCACCAAGACGGGTCGGAGAAGAGATTTCCCCGGCGGAACCATCGTCGGTTCAGGACGCCGAAAAAATGTCCGGATAACGCAGGTTGTTGGGGCGGCCTCCAGCCGGGGCGGCTCGGAAAAGGGATTTGGCGCTGGTTTTTCGAGCCGGTCAGAGTTGAAAATTAACGCAACAATCTTACTCCACTTTATAGAAAAGTCAACCAAAAAATCAGCTTGATCCGGAGCCGGGTCAACGGCGGACACCGGGGTCTCCGGAACTCCGGCAGGCGCGGGGGCGAACGAAAAATGGGCGGCCGTGGTCGGACCGGCGTTCGTCGTCGGAGGCCGGCGCCGGGTCCATAAGCAAACGGTAATTTAAGAATTAATATACGAAAAAATTAAAAAAATGCGGAAAACAATCAAAAACTTAGGCCACATTAGACGAAAAAATTCTTTTTGTCAACTTTTGCGCGAGGAGGCGTCCGGCCCCCGGGCGCCTCCGGCCGGCCGGCGTTAGTCCGGCCATGTCCGAAGGCGCGCCGACGCCGGACGGCGGGGTCTTCGTCCCGCGCCGGTCGGGTGAAAAATCAGTATTAATTATTCGTTTTGTTGGATGAATATGGATATGGGGATAAAAATTAGATAAAAATGAAAAATTATACTGGAAGCTATTTCAAAATCAATTTGACCGCCGCCGGACGGCGCGCTCAGACGAATGTCGCCGTCCTTTTGAAGGCGTCGACGTCGAAACGCCCGCGGCAGGAGACGCAGCGGAGGGACTCCTTGGTGATCAGCTCGTCGCTGAAAAATTCCAGGCCGGCCCCGCACAAGGGGCAGGGACCCTCGACCGGCTTGACCGAGCGGCTGTGGTTGTCCTCGCAGGCCGACTTGGGGACGGCGGTGCCGGAATTGGGGTTCGGGCTTGTCTCGGTCATGGGTTCTCCGCCGGTTGTTTTCCGGCCGTTTTTCGGTCGTTTCCGGTCGTTTTAAGTCGCTTTTCGGTCGTTTTTTGGTCGTCGCCGACGGCCGGTCCGGCGGAAAGCCCCCGCGCGGACGGGGACGACGGTCAATAAATTTGTCAAACAACAGACCGACAGCGGCTTTGAGCGATCAAGACGACGAATGATTGTAGCCTGTTTTCCACCGCCGGGCAAGAGGCGCTTTTTCGGGGCTATGGCGAAAGCGTCAAAATTTTACAAAGACTTCGTCTAAAACCTCCATTTTTGGCATGATAGTTGCTTTCAAGCGGCAGGCTAGTGT
>JAISET010000119.1 GCA_031264015.1 Deltaproteobacteria bacterium
CAACTTCGCGGCGTCGTCTTCCCTGCGCGGCTCCGGAACATCGCCGCCGTCCGGCTTCGCGGCTCTAAACTTGCCCGGCCTTCGGGCCCCGGGTCTGCCCCGGCTTCGGCAGGGCGTCCCCATGCGGGTCGGGCCCTCCCCCGGTCCCGGGGAGCCCGATGCCGGCCTCGGCGGCCATGAGATTTAAAATCCTGGCGGCGGCGCAGGCGGCCCCGTAGCCGTTGTCGATGTTCTCCACCGAGACCCCGGGGGAGCAGCTGACCAGCATGCTGGCCAAGGCGCTTTCCCCATGGCGGGCCAGGCCGTAGCCGACCGAGGTGGGGACGGCGATGACGGGCCTGGGGGTCAGCCCGCCCAGAACCGAGGCCAGGGCGGCGTCCAGTCCGGCCACGACGATGACCACCTGGTGCCTGTTGATCTCCTCCAAGGCCCCGGCCAGACGCCAGAGTCCGGCCACCCCGCTGTCCTCGAACAAGGTCGCCGTGAAACCCAGATATTCCAGAGTTCTGGCGGCCTCCCGGGCCACCGAGGCGTCGGCGGTGCCGCCCGAGACGATGGCCACCCTGGCTTTTAAAGGCGAGAGAGGAAGCTTCTCGCCCCAGGCCGTCCTGGAGACGGGGTCGTAGTCGTACAGCTCCCGCACCTGCTCCTCCAGGGCCCCGAAGACCTCGGGCTCGAGCCTGGTGAACAGAATCGGGCGGTCCTTGCCCCGGCCGAAGCCGTGGAAGAGCTCCCTGAGGTTCTCCATGGGCTTGCCCTGGCAAAAGACGGCCTCTGGCAGGCCGATGCGGGCCCGCCTGGCGTGGTCGAAGAGTATCCCTGGGGTGGGAAGATCGGAAGTCATCTGCGGGAAAAACCGAACCTTTCTTCAAACGTCATCAGGCCGCCAGCCAGAGCAAGCCTTTTCCTGCCACCGGGAGCCGCCCCCGCCCCCTGGCAGTCATTTGTCCCCGACTCAGGCCAGCCCCGGGTACAGGGGGAACCTCTGGAGGAACTCCTCGACCCTGAAGCCGATCTTTTTCAGCTTGCCCTCGTCGCCGACGTGATGCAGAGCCTCGATGATGAAGCCGCCCACCTCGTCCATGTCGGACTCGTTGAGCCCCCTGCTGGTCAGGGCCGGGGTGCCCAGGCGCAGGCCGGAGGTCACGGTGAAATGCTCCTTCTCGAAGGGGATGGAGTTTTTGTTGGCCGTGATCCCGGCGAGGTCCAGGGCCTTCTCGGCCGTCTCCCCGGTGATGCCGGCGGGCCGGAGGTCGATCAGCAGCAAATGCGTGTCGGTGCCCCCGGAGACAAGCCGGTAGCCGGCGTCGGTCAGGCGGCCGGCCAGGCGCTGGCAGTTGCTGAGAACCTGGCGCTGGTAGTCGATGAACTCAGGCTCCAGGGCCTCCCCGAAAGCGGCCGCCTTGGCGGCGACAACGTGCATCAGGGGACCGCCCTGGAGGCCTGGAAAAACCTGCTCGTCAACAGCCTTGCCGTGCATCTTCTTGCAGACGATCAGCCCGCCCCTGGGGCCCCTGAGCGTCTTGTGGGTGGTCGAGGTGACCACGTCGGCCAGGGGGACCGGAGAGGGGTAGAAGCCCGCGGCCACCAATCCGGCGAAATGGGCCATGTCCACCACCAGCCTGGCCCCGAAGCGGTCGGCGATTTCCCTGAACTTCTGAAAGTCGATGATCCTGGGGTAGGAGGAGGCCCCGGCGACGATGATTTTGGGCTTCTCCCTCTCGGCCACCTCGTAGACCTGGTCGTAGTCGATCAGCTCCGTGTCCCTCCTGACCCCGTAGAAGACGGACTTGAACCATCTGCCGGAGAAGCTGACATGAGAGCCGTGGGTGAGGTGCCCGCCATGGGAGAGCCCCATGCCCATGATAGTGTCCCCTGGCTTGACCAGGGCCAGATAGGCGGCCATGTTGGCCCCGGAGCCGCTATGGGGCTGGACGTTGGCGTGCTCGGCGCCAAAGAGCTTCCTGGCCCGGTGCTGGGCGAGGTTCTCCAGCTCGTCGGCGTGCTCGCAGCCGCCGTAGTAGCGGCGGGACGGGTAGCCCTCGGCGTACTTGTTGGTGAAGACGCCGCCCGCCGCCTCCAGGACGGCCGGGGAGACAAAGTTTTCCGAGGCTATCAGCTCCAGCTTCCTTCGCTGACGCCCCAGCTCGCCGCAAAGGATCTTGTAAAGCTCGGCGTCCTCCGAAAGGTTGCTTGGAACGGTCATTTTTTCTCCTCAGCCGCCCGGCCGCAAAGGCCCGCCGATTCCCCCGCCCCCTTGCGGAAAGAAGGGATCCGAGAAAAAAGACTGGCCGGGCGATAAAAATACAAGAAATAAAGGGGACGCGCCCTGGAGGAAAGCCACCGGTGAAAGGCGCCCGGGCGAAGGCCCGCGGCCGTCCCGCTTATAAAAACGGCAGGAGAAGTCCGGGGCGGCTAGACGGTCAGTATAGCGCCGCTGGAAACAGTAAACAAGACCGAAAACAAGGCCGAAAGGCGGCCGAACCGGCGCCCGGGCCCGCCAAAAACACCCCTCCCCCGACCGGCCGTCTTTTCGCCAACCGCCTTTTCCTCAAGCCGTTTTTATCGCCAGCCGTCTATTGTCGCGGCCAATTTTCCGGTCCGACGTCACAAATGATTTCCCTACCGCCCCGGCCAGGAGGGGCGGCGCGGCGTTGCCGGCCCGGCGGGCTCCGGACATCAGGAAGCCGGAAAACTGAAACGATCTCGGGAACGTCTGCAGGCAGGCCGCCTCCCGGACGCTCGGGGCCCTGTCCCCGACCGGGCGCCCGCGCCTGCCGTCGGAGCGGCTGACGCATTTGGTGGTCAGAGCGGGGGACGGCCTGGCGAACGAAAGCCGCCCGCAGACGTCGGCGCGGCCGGCATGACCGACGCGGCAGCCCGGTTTCGGGCGTTCGGGCCAGCCGGACCGTCCGCCCCCCTCGGGGGTCGCCCTGATTCCGGCTAAATTCAACGGCGACAGCCTCATGGCGCGCTGGTCCGGACCGCCAGGGTCGACTTCGCCGAGCGCAAGCGGCGCCAATCCGCCCGGCCAGGGCCACCCCGCCGTGGAATGCGGCCTGTCGTTTTGTCCGCCGCGCGTCGGCGGCGGAAAATCAATCTCCCTCCCAAGGGCCGCCATGACGACCAGCCGTTTTCTAATTTGGGGCACGCCGTAGTCGGCCGCGGACAACAGCTTGACTTGAGGGTTTTTACAACCAAATTTACCGATATTCTTCAAAAATGATTTTAAAGGACCACTCTTAACGTTAAAGTTCCGTAGTCCGGGAACATTTTCAACGAAGAGATAGTCTGGTTCAAAGTGCCTGACGAATGGAAGTGCTATGAAAAAAGGTTACCATTGTGGCTCCCTTTGCTACGGCAAAAGTATACCACCCATTAAAAAAAATGCTACCAGGTGGCAACCTTTTTTCATGGCGTTTACAACGAAGCGGCAAAACCCGTCCGACAGACTGATTCTTTTGTCATTTTTCGGAAAGAGGCGGTTCGTTGGCGAGAACGGCCGGCGCGGGACGCGGCCGCAAAACAAGGATTTGCGCCCCGGGTTAATGAAAGCCTCAACGTCGGAGGATTTCACGTCTCTTATGTCGTCGCGAATAAAACGGGCGGAGGGAAAATTGGACTGAAAGGTCGCCGGGGAGTCGAAGTCAACGTCCGGGCCCAATTGAATGTTCAGGCC
>JAISET010000147.1 GCA_031264015.1 Deltaproteobacteria bacterium
AGGCTGTTTTGAATCGAGTAATCGGGCGAAGCGGCGGTCGCGGGCCGGGTTAAAAAACGGGCGCCCGGTCGGCGGCGGACAAAAAAAATTAGTTTTCAGACGGACTTATTTGGCCATGATCGAGACGACCAGGTCCCCCCTGCGGCCGTCCGGCCCGGGGGCCCCGTGGCCGGCGGCCCGCAGCTGGGTCCCCGGCCTGGTGCCGGCGGGGACGGTCAGCCTGAGGCTGGCGCCCTCCAGGGTGGGGACGACGGCCCGGCAGCCGGCCGAGAGCTCGTCCCTGGTCACTCTGAGCTGGGTCAGGATGTTCCGGCCCAGGCGCCGGAAGTCGGGGTCGGGGGCCACGCTGACGGTGACCATCAGGTCGTTCCGGCGGCCCCCCGGGCCGGGGACCCTCCCTTTGACGGTCAGCGTCTGCCCGTCGGAGGCCCCTCTGGGAATGGTCACGGGGATGCGGACGACCTCCCCGCCCAGGTTGAGGGCGGCGGTCTTGATGGCCCCGAAGACGGCCTCCCTGAGCGTGATAGCAAGAACCATGCCCACGGGCTGGTGCTGGCCGGCGGGCTTTCTCGGGCCGGGCTTCTGGCCGAACTGGGCGAAGAAGTCCTGGTAGGGGCCCCCCGCCGCCGCCCGGGACGGGCCGTCGGCCAGCACGCCGAACAGGGTCTCCTTGACCGGGGGCAGACCGAACTCCCGGAAGAGGTCGCTGAGGTCGAAGCCCTGGAAGATGTCCCCGGTCCCGTACTCGGCCCCGAAGGCGTCCGGGCCCAGCTGGTCGAAGCGGCTCCTCTTGCCGGGGTCGCTCAGGACGGCGTAGGCCTCGGCGATGGATTTGAAGCGCTCCTCCGCGACCTTGGAGTCGGGGTTGCGGTCCGGGTGCCAGATGACCGCCAGTTTGTGGTAGGCTTTTTTTAGCGCGGCCTGGTCGGCTCCGGGATCGACCTGCAGGATGCGGTAGTAGTCTTTCCAGGCTGGCACTCGTCGCTCCCGCGGTGGCCGCCCCCCGTCCGGGGACGCCCCGCCGCCTTGGTGGTTGGTCGGGCCCGCGCGGGCCTGGCCGCCCGGGTCGTCCGGCGGCCGCCGCGGAAGGCCGCGGGCGTCAAATATTCCCCTCCGGCGTCCGAAAGTATATAATAGACGACGAGGGGCGTGTGAAAAGCTCTAAAAAGCGCCGTTTAGCAGTCCCCGGCGTCGTCCCCGTCGTCCCCGTCGACGGGCGGACGGCCCAGGGACTCGAGCCCGGCGGCCACGGAGTCGGGATCGGGGAGGGCCACCAGGGTCAGGGACCTCTCGTCCGGGCGGGCCGAGTGGACCAGCACGTGCCCGCAGCCCGCCAGCCGCATGGCCAGGGAGCGGAAGACCCGGGCCCGGTCGATGTCGGCGACGGTGACGCTCTCGGGGCGGCCCAGGCCCCACCAGCTGCGGACGGTCAGGGTGGTCTCGGTCCGGACGTAGCTCAGTCCCAGGCGGTGGGCCAGCAGGGCGGCGAAGACGACGGTCATGAGGACCCAGGGCCAGACGGCGTCCCCCTGGCGGCGGCCGGCCAGCGCGATGGCCGGCCCCAGGACGCAGCCTAGAACGAGGACCCAGGAGCCCCTGAAGGCGGGCTTGAACAGTTTGGGAGGCAAGTCGACCCTCTCATGAAGGCTGTTTAGTTTCGGGGCGCGGGCGCGTATTAACGTTATGTTTTTCCGGTCCCGGGCCGGAAGTCCGACAAGTCCCGCGGGGAGCCTCCGGGTCCGTCCCGGGGGATCCGCGGGTCCCGGAAAGGGCCGCGGCACGCTTGTTGCATAAAAAATTGCCCGCCGCGGTCCCCGAGGCCGGCGCGAGGCCGGCGCGAGGCCGCCCGGCGCCCGGGCGGGCCCGCCCTATTAAAGACCATTTCGCGCGGCCGGGCAAGGCCCCCCCCGACGGGGGGCGACGGGAGGCCCGGGGCCGCCGCCATAGTCCGGGGGAGAAAAAGAGATGGACAAGTTGATCGGCATGCTGCAGAAATTCGTCTCGGCGATCTTTTGGCTCGTCGGGGCCGCGGGCATCGTCTGGCTGTTCGCCGGTTCCGCCCTGGCGGCCGTCGGCGAGCCCCCGGCGGAGCCCGGGTGCGACCGGGTGGCCATCGGCGAGTACGAGGTCAGCCTGGCGAGCCCGGCGGGCTTCCAGAGGGTCGACGGGACCTCCCCCGAGGCCGACGCCTTCATGGAGTCGCTGAAGACGCTCTTTAAACTCAACGTCCTGGCCGTCTACGCCGACCCCGACCAGTGGAGGATCTTCGTCAACGGCCTGGCCAGCGGGCAGCCCCGGCTGATCCCCTCCGTGGCCGTCGTCAGCTCCACCACGCGCATGGAGCGCAAGAGCTACGATCTCAAGGGCGTGGCCAAGGAGCGCCGCCACCTCAACAACATGATCAGTCTGGCCATCAACACCAGGCCGCTGGCCAGGCTCATGAACAACCGGGCCAACGCCAAGCTTAGGGAGAAGCTGGGCCAGGACCTGGGCTTCCGCTACAACGTCGGCCCCGGCATCGGCCGCTACGCCGAGACCGAGAGGAGCGTCTCCTTCGCCCTGGTGACGTCGTTGAGCCTGAACGGCCTGCGGACCGAGTCCTTCGTCTCCGCGACCGCGCTGAACGTCGGCGACAAGTTCATCTATCTGACCTGGTTCAACCCCGACAGCAGCCCCGAGGGCATCGACGGGCTGAAGACCAGAAGCCTGGCCTGGATCATGGAGCTGGCGGGCCTGAACAAGCAGGCGACCTGAGGGGGGCGGAAAGAAACCCGGGCCCCGGGGGCGGCCGTCCGCCGTCCCCTGGCCTGGTCCTGGGCGGGCGACCAACCTGGATGGAAATTCGAGGTGTGAAAACAACAAAAAAACTAAACTGACATTTCCTAAATCAACATTTTCTAAATTAACATTCAGTTGTCTGGCTGAAGCAATTAAAATTCATTTAAAAGCCATTTAGAAGACATTTAGAAGCGCTTAAAATCTAATCCAAGTCTGACATGCCCTCCGAGCCTCCGCCTTTTCCTCTCTCTAGCTTTTCCTTACCTTTTCTTTATTGACTTTTATTGTTCTAAATTTATTTTTTCCAGCCTTTATTGTCTTTTCTTGTTTATAATTTATTTTTCCCGGTCTTTCCCGGTCTTCACTCATCGTCGCCTGCCGCGGGGACTGTCGGGGCCGCGCGGCCGTCCCGGCCGCGGGGCCCGGCTCAGCCGTGGATCGGGCCGCCCAGCTTGAAGGCCCCGTGCAGGGCCCGGACGGCCAGCTCGGCGTATTTCTTTTCGATGACGCAGCTGATCTTAATCTCCGATGTGGAGATCATGGACAGGTTGATGCCTTCCTTGGCCAGGGCCTGGAACATGACCGTGGCCACCCCGGCGTGGTTGCGCATGCCCACCCCGACGATGGAGACCTTGGCGATGTTGTTGTCGCCCAGCACCTCGGCGGCGCCGATCTCCCGCCCGGCGGCCCGCATCAGGTCCAGGGCGTTCTCGTAGTCGGCGGCGGGCACGGTGAAGGAGAAGTCGGTCCAGAGGCCCTCCCCGCCGGCGTCTGTCCCGGGGGGCTCGGAGTGGTTCTGGATGATCATGTCGACGATGATGCCCGCCTTGGCGACGATGCTTAAAATGGTCGCGGCCACCCCCGGATGGTCCGGCACCTTCAAAAGGGTGATGCGGGCCTCGTTGACGGAGTGGGTGACCCCCCTGACGGGCGTTCTTTCCATGTCGGCGTCCTCCTCGCAGATGATGGTGCCGGTTGACTGGGAGTGGGCGTGGCGGACGTGGATCCTGACCCCGTAGTTCATGGCCAGCTCCACGCTCCTGATCTCCATGACCTTGGCCCCCAGGGAGGACATCTCCAGCATCTCCTCGTAGCAGATCTTGTCCATCTTCTGGGCGGAGTCGCAGACGTGGGGGTCGGTGGTGTAGATGCCCTCGACGTCGGTGTAGATCTCGCAGACGTCGGCCTCCAGGGCCACGGCCAGGGCCACGGCCGTCGTGTCGGAGCCGCCCCGGCCCAGGGTGGTGACGTCCCCGTGCCTGTCCTGGCCCTGAAAGCCGGCCACCACGCAGACGCGCCCCTTGGCCAGCTCGGTTTTGAGCCTGGCCGGGTTGATCTCCAGGATGCGGGCCTTGCCGTGGACGTCGTCGGTCTTGATGCCCGCCTGGTGGCCCAGGAAGGACTTGACCTTCTCGCCCAGGGCCTGGCAGGCCAGGGCGAAGAGGGCGACGCTGGTCTGCTCCCCGGTGGACAGCAGCGAGTCCAGCTCGCGGGGGTCGGGGTCGGGGCAGGCCTCGTTGGCCAGGCCGATCAGCCGGTCGGTCTCCCCCCTCATGGCGGAGAGGACCACGACCACGTCGGCGCCCTCCCTTTTGGCGGCCACGGCCCGTCTGGCCACGGCCCTGATGAGCTCGATGTTGGCGACGGAGCTGCCGCCGTATTTTTGGATGATTCGAGGCATGTGTCGGCTATAGTCCCGCCTTGGCGCCCAGGGTCCGGGTCCAGATCGCCAGGGCCGCCGGGTCGTCCCCGGCCGCCTCCAGGACCCTGCCCCGGCCAGGGTTGATGAAATAAAGCTCCAGTCTCTCGGGCGGCCAGTAGGAGCCGGCGAGCCTGTCCGGCCACTCGACCAGGCAGAGGCGGTCCAGGCACTCCTCGAGGCCCGCCCCCTCGAACTCGGCCGCCGCGTCGGGGCCCAGCCGGTAGAGGTCCAGGTGGAAGAGGGCCGCCGCCGCCGGGTACTGGTGGCAGAGGCTGAAGGTGGGGCTGGCGGCCAGGCCCGGGGGAACCCCCGCGCCCTCGGCCAGACCCTGGCAGAAGGTGGTCTTGCCCGCCCCCAGCGGCCCCTCCAGGGTGATCAGAAACTTGGCCAGCCCCAGCTCCAGGAGGGCTTTTCCGGCCCGGCGCCCGGCCGCCCGGGTGGCCTCCGGGACCGGCAGCGCCAGCCTCCCCGGCAGCCGGGGCGGGACGGTCCCGCCGGTCCGGGCGTCCGGTCCGGTCCCTTTGGAGATAATTTTTCCTTTGGTGTCGGAGGCAGCGGGCGGCATAGGCACAGACATACGTTGGCGCGCGGCCGGGCGGCCCGGCCGGGATCCCGTCGGAAAACGGACGGGCAAAAAAAGGGGGGGCGGCCAGTCGGCCGGGAAAACGTCCGGTCCGAACTGTCGTCCCAGGTCCTGACCGCCGCGGTCGGTCCGGTTCGTGTCGCCGGTCAGGGCCGCCGGTCAGGGCCGCCGGTCCGTGTCGCCGGTCAGGGCAGCCGGCGCGGGGCGCCACGGGAGCCGTGAGCTTGCTATTATGGTCGAATTGAGGTAGTAAAGTCAACAGCGCGGCGCGGGAAACTATGGCGAGAGCGTCAAAGACTTCGTCTAAAACCTCCATTTTTGGCAGGATAGTTGCTTTCAAGCGGCAGGCTGGTGTCAAATCGTCTCTCGACCACAATATATAGCATGTTAAGTAAATAAGTTAAAATATTTAGATTTCAGCAGTTTAAAAGTTTTTTCAGACAGCTTCTTAGAATACTCAAGTTGGTTATAGGCTGCAAGGATACTTGTAAGACCAAATCAATGAGACATTCGGCGCGGAGCCCCCCCCGACCGGGGGGGCGGGCCGACAAGAACGGGCCTGTCGGGCCGGCCGGAGGCTCGAGCGATGAAAACCATCCGATTCACAACGCCTGGCCCTCGCATGCGGCCCCCGCCATTATGAACGGACAGTGGCGTCGATGGTTCCGATTCCTTAGCTCTGGTCCGGAAACCGCGCCCCCAAGCTATTAAAGACCGACGGAGGTTGTCGAGGAATCATACGACGGCAGGCCCGGACTCTCGCGAACTGGCGGCATGCCGACATGAGTCTCCCGC
>JAISET010000225.1 GCA_031264015.1 Deltaproteobacteria bacterium
TTTACTCGTCCCCGCCGGAGGACGCCTGGCGTCCGCCGAAAAAGTCTCTCCCCGCGGCGGCCTCGGAGGCGACGTGGTCCTCGCACATCTTGGTCATCAGAGGCACGTTGACCTTGCCCAGGGGGGTCATGGGGATCTTCTCGACCCGCAGGGACAGCTTCGGCCAGTAGAGGTCGGTCAGGCCGGCCTCGAGCAGGGCGCGGCGGAGCTTGTCGGACTCCGGCCTCTCCCCCTCGTGGACCAGCACCAGGCGCTCGCCCCGGTTGGGGTCGACCATGGAGATGACCGAGGGCGGGGCCTCCGGCCAGAGGGAGGCGGCGATCTCCTCGATGGCCGCAAGCGAGACCATCTCGCCGGAGAGCTTGGCGAAGCGCTTGTAGCGGCCCCTGATCCAGAGGTAGCCCTCCTGGTCCACCTCGGCGATGTCCCCGGTGTCGTACCACTCGTCCCCCAGAACCTGGACGCCCCCGGGCAGCTCGGAGTTCAGGTAGCCGATCATGAGATTGGGGCCCCTGACCATGAAGCGCCCGGCCGGACCGCCAAGACCCGGGACCGGCTCGATCTTGTACTTGAGGCCGGGGATGACCCGGCCCGCCGAGCCGAAGCGGTTGTTCAAAAGGGAGTTGACGGCCAGGATCGGCGCCCCCTCGGTGACCCCGTAGCCCTCGAAGAGCCTCAGCCCCATCTTGTGGAAAAAGAGCTCGTAGGTGGAGCGGCGCATCTTCTCGGCCCCGATCACGAAGATCTTGACCCGGTGGAAGTCGAAGGGGTGGGCGGCCCGGCCCCAGGCGGAGGCGAAGTTGTCGGTGCCGATGATGACGGTGGCGCGGGTGTCGTAGATGAGCTCGGGGATGGCCTTGACCTGCAGGGGGCTCGGATGCAGGTAGCAGCTGACGCCCAGGATCAGGGGCAGCACCAGCCCGGTGACCAGGCCGAAGGCGTGGAAGCAGGGCATGGCGTTGAAAAAGACGTCGCTCTCGACGATCTCGCAGAGGGTGGAGCCCTGCCAGATGTTGGCGACGATGTTTCGGTGGCTCAGGACCACGCCCTTGGACTGCCCCTCGGAGCCCGAGGTGAACAGGACGACCGCGGGCTTCTCGGGGGACGCGGGCGCGGGCCGCCAGAGAAGGCCCCGGATCTTGTCCAGGAGGCCGAGGTTCAGGTCCTCCAGGTAAATAATTTTCGCCGGCAGGCCGGCCAGCAGGTGCTCGAGGCCGCCCTCGGCCAGGAAGCGGCGGCTGGTGACCACCGCGGCGGGGGAGGCCTTGTCCATGGCCTGGCGGATGCCCCGGGGGCCCTGGCTGAAGTTCAGGACCACGGGGGTCTTGCCCGCGGCCCAGAGCCCGAAGATCGTCGCGGCCATGGGCAGGCAGTTGGGCAGCAGCATCCCGACCCGGTCGCCCAGGTCGGGCAGGCCCAGAAAGTAGCGCCCCAGCACCTTGGCCGACCGAACCAGCCCCGCGTAGGTCATGACCTTGCGGCTGGCGTCCTCCAGGACGGGCCTTTTGCGACCGTAGCGGCGGGCGGCGTCGGTCATGGCCCGCCAGATGCTCTTGTCGACGTCCCGGCTCTGGAACTTGGCCTCGGACAAAAGGTCGAAGATCCGGCCCGCGGCCACCTGGCGGGGCTTTCTCTGCTCGCGCCGGAGGGGGTCGCCGTGGCCTGCCTTCTCCCCGCGGGCCCGGGGCGCGGGGGCGGGCCGCTCGATGGTGGTCGGGGGGAAGACGGTCATGCCGACTTTCAGCCTGACCGGACGGTTGGCCATGAGTTTTCTGAGTCTGCCGAACCTGGTGTACTCCAGGTCCGTCAGGATGACCGTCACCACCGGGCAGCCGCAGTGGGAGGCCACGAAGCCCGCCCCCTCGTAGACCTTCATCAGGGCCCCGGTGCTGTTCAGGTGCCCCTCGGGAAAGATGACCAGCATCTCGCCCCGCTCCACGCAGTTGATCAACTCCCTGGTGCCCATGGGCAGGGCCGGGTTGATGGGCACGGCCTTGTAGAAGTGCAGGAGGGCCTTCACCCACCAGTTCCGGGACTGGTAGAAGTCGATGGCGAAGGTGAGCTCCCTGGGGATGTAGGCCACCAGGAAGGCCACGTCGGCGAAAGAGAGATGGTTGGCGACGACCAGGGCCGGACCCTCCATGACCGTCTCGAGGTTCTCGAGGCCCCTGATTCTCGGCCGGTACAAAATCCAGATGACCAGGCGGGCGACCTGGCTGAAGACGTGCCTGGGGACGAAGATCAAGGTCATGAGGCTCACGACCAGGGCCGTCAGGGCCACGAGGAAGAAGACGGCCCCGAGGCCCAGGCCCAGGGAGAGGAAGACGACCGCCACCAGGTTGCCGGCCACCATGAAGAGCGAGTTCATGATGTTGTTGGCGGCGACCAGCCGGGCCCTCTGGCCCGGAGGCGCCAGGCGCTGGAGCATGGCGTTGAGGGGCACCACGAAGACCCCGCCGGCCAGGCTCGCCAGAAAACACAAACCGGCGGTCAGGACCAGGCCCGGGGTCTGGAAGAACCGGCCGATCCCCACCGTCCCGTCCCCCGCCCCGGCCGGCGCCCAGGCATGGGAGACCGCCAGGCCCAGGGCCAGCATGACGGCGGCCAGGATCAGGGAGGTGGCCGGGACCAGGGATGCCGAGACCCGCCCCCTGGTCAGCCTCTGGGCCAGGAGGGACCCCAGGGCGACGCCGACGGCCATGGAGGTGACCAGCAGGGTGTTGATCTCGGGTGCGGCGCGGAGGGCGCCCGCCGCGTGGATGGGCACCTGGGCCAGCAGGATGCTGCCCATGCCCCAGAACCAGCTGATGGCCAGGATGGTCAGCCAGACGTCCTGGCTCGAGCGGGCGTATTTTAGTATCTCCCAGGTGGAGAGCCAGATTTTCCGCTCGACCTTGACCTCCCTGTCCCGCTGGCTGGAGGCGGGTTGCAAAAAAGCGAACAAGAAGCCCAGCCCGGCCACCGCCACCAGGCCCAGGGGCATGATCAGCCCGGGGCCCATGGCCGTGGTCACCAGGTAGGACCCGGCGGCCGTGCCCAGGGCGATGGCCAGGAAGGTGGCCCCCCCGAAGAGGGCGTTCCCGGGCAGCAGCCTCTCCTCCGGGAGTATCTCGGGCAGGATCCCGTATTTGACCGGGCCGAAGAGGGTCGACTGGGCGCCCATCAGAAACAGGAGGGCGAAGAGGCCGTAGACCTGGTCGAGGAAGAACATCAGGGCCGCCGGAATCATGACGGCCAGCTCCAGGAGCTTGGAAACCTTGAGGACGTCGCTTTTCAGGTGTTTGTCGGCCAGCTGGCCGCAGAGGGAGGAAAAAAGAAAGAAAGGCAGGATCATCAGAACGACGGCCAGGCTGCCCATGACGCCGCGGGACTCGGCCGACAGACCGACCGCCCCGTAGGCCAGGAAGGCGGTCAGGGCCTGGCGCATGAAATTGTCGTTGAAGGCCCCCAGGGACATGGCCCCGAAGACCGGCCAGAAGTCTCGCCGCGCCAGAATGGATCTGAAGATATTCATCTTAAAACACCTGAAAGAAGGAAAAGGGAACGTCCACCTTGGACCGACGGCACCCCGGACACGCCGGGACCGCGCCCCGCGGCCCGAACCAACCGGGGCCGCCCCCCGCGGCGAAACATGGGACCCCGCCCCCGGCCGCGGACGACGGGGTGAGGGCGGCGTCGGAACCGGCGCCGGCATGTCTGAAAAACAATCGTGAAAAAGACGACCCGGGAAAAAACAACGGGCCCGACCCGGGCCGTCCGTTTGAAAGAAGAACGTCCCGGCCAAAACCCCCGCCCGGTCAGATCGCAATAACGGTCTTCGGCCGGGCCGGCGGCGGCCCGCTTTTCCTGGATGCCCGGATTATACCACGGACCGGCCACCGAACAAAAAAACTAGTCCCGGCCCCTGGTTGCGGACGAAAAACCCCGTCC
>JAISET010000246.1 GCA_031264015.1 Deltaproteobacteria bacterium
AGGACGGATTTTGAGGACGGATTTTTTGGACATGTTTTTGAGGATTTGTTTTTCATGAAGGCTTCCATAGTGACCCTGGGTTGCAAGGTCAACCAATACGAGTCCACGGCCATGACCGAGATGCTCAGGGAGGCCGGCTACGAGATGACCATCCCGGAGAACGTCGACGTGGTGGTCCTGAACACCTGCGCCGTCACGGGCAGGGCGGAGAGCGAGGCGCTGAGCCTTTTGCGGCGTCTCCGGCGCCAGAACCCCGACGCCAAGGTGGTGGGGGTGGGCTGCCTGGCCCAGGTCAACCCCGGGAAGATGGCCGGGCTCGCCGACCTGGTCCTGGGCCAGAAAGAGAAGTCTGCGCTCCCGGAGCATTTGGGCCTGCCCTCGGGCTCGACCCTGGTCTCGCCCCCGTCCCTGGCCTCCGGGGACATGGGCGACCCCAGGCCCGCGCGCACCAGGGCCCTGCACAAGATCCAGGACGGCTGCGACGCCAGCTGCGCCTACTGCGCCGTGCCCATGGCCAGGGGCCCCTCCAGAAGCCACCCGCCGGGCCGGGTGGTCGCGGGGCTGGGCCGCTACATGGACATGGGGGTCGGGGAGGTCGTGCTGACCGGGGTGCATCTGGGCCTCTGGGGCCGGGACCTCGGGGGCGGGCTTAATTTGTCCGACCTTTTAAGCGAGATGGACAGATACCTCTCGAACAGACCCGACCCGGTCCGGGTGAGGCTGAGCTCCCTGGAGCCCCTGGAGGTGCCCCTGGCGGCCGAGGGCCTGAGGAAATACGCCTGGCTGGCCCCGCACCTGCACTCCCCCCTGCAGAGCTGCAGCGACAAGATTTTGGAGCGGATGAGGCGCCCCTACCGGCAGGCCAGGGCCGGCGAGGTGCTGACGGGCCTCAGGCGCGACATCCCCGACCTCAACCTGGGCACCGACCTGCTGGTGGGCTTCCCCGGGGAGACGGACGAGGACTTCGAGATCACCTTCGAGGCGGCGGCGGCCCTGCCTCTGGGGTACATGCACGTCTTCCCCTTCTCGCCCCGGCCCGGGACCAGGGCGGCGACCCTGCCCGACCAGGTGCCCCCGGGCGTCAAGCGCTCCAGGGTGGCCAGGCTCAAAAAACTCGACCGCCGCAAAAGGGAGGCCTTCCTCGCCTCGCAGGAGGGCAGGACCCGGCAGGCCCTGGTCGAGAACACCCCCCACCGCAGCGGCAGGCGCAAGGTGCTGACCGACAACTATCTGGCGGCCCTGCTGCCCGAGGGCGTCGCGGCCGCGCCGGGCGAGATGGTCGAGGTGGTCCTCTCGGGCCCCCTGAACGAATGGGGTCTCGCCGAGGCCCGCCTGTGAGCTTTCCGGCCCCGGGGCCGCCCGACATCCCCCAGGTCATGACCGACTCCCGGGGCGTCTCCAGGTTTCTGGCGCCGGAGGACCCCCTGGCCGTCCTGGCCGGGGTCCTCGGCCGGCCTTTCCTCGACTACAGAAGACGCTGGGACGAGGCCAAAAACTTCGTCTCCGTCCCCCCGTTCCCCCTCCACGTCGACTACGAGATGCTCCCCGCCTGCAACCTGCGCTGCCCCATGTGCCTGATGGCCGGGCGGGACAAGTCCGCCGATAGTTTGGACATAATCGGGAACGAGGCGGAAGCGAGGGCCGGGAAAAAGGCGGGGGAAAAAGCCGGGGAAAAGACCGGGAAAAAGGCGGGGGGAAACAAGGGTTTTTCGGCGAAAGACGGTCTGAAAACGCCGGGCGGCCAAGAAGAAGAAGAAAAAGAAGAAAAAGAAAAAGGCCGGGGCGGGGACGGGTCGGAAAAAGATAAGAACAACCCGGACTTAAAAACGCTGTCCCCCGCCGCCGTCAAGACTCTGCTGGACGAGGGGGCGGAGCGCGGACAGGCCTCCATGGGTTTCGGGGGTCTTTGGGAGCCGCTTCTCTCCCCGCACATAGCCTCTCTGGTGGCCCACGGGCGGCAAAGGGGCCTGGTCGAGGCCATGTTCAACACCAACGGAAGCCTCCTGACCGCGGACGTCTCCCGAGACCTGATTTCGGCGGGCCTGACCAGGATCATGATCAGCCTGGACGCGGCCACCAAGGAAACCTACAAACTAATGCGCCCCGGCTCCGACCTCGGGCTGGTCGAGGAAAACGTCCGGGAGTTTCTGGCCCTGCGCGACCGGGCGGGCTCCAGGCTGCCCCTGGTCAGGCTGAGCTTTTGTCTGACCAGCCTCAACGAGCGCGAGTGGCCGGCTTTTGTGGAGCGCTGGCGCGGCAAGGCCGACTTTTTCTCCCTGCAAAGCTACGGCCGCTTCAGTCCCGACTCCCCCGCCCTTTTCCCGCGCCAAAGACCGGTCCCCGTCCCCGCCGGCATCTGCGCCCAGCCCTTCAAAAGGCTGCTGGTCCGCCACGACGGCCGGGTGCTCCCCTGCTGCGACCTCTCGGGCCTGCCTTTGGAGCTGGGCGGGATGGAAGACGGGCTGGAGACTGTCTGGCGCGGGGAGAAACTGGCGGCGCTGCGCGCGAGAATCAGGGGGCCCGAGAAGGGCCTGCCGCGATGCTGCCGGGAATGCCAGGGGAAATACGAGCCGAGGGAAGACTGAGGGGATAAAAGGCGAGGTCGCCGAAACGCCAGGCCTTTTGTTAATAATAATAAAGCTGGCGGACAGGACGGAAGATAATGTTAAAAGTTTTAAGTTAACAAGTTAATAAGTTTTAAGTTGATAAGTTTTTAAGTATCAGCGCTGCCACTCCTCGACCATAAGGGGACGGCCGGAGTTTTTCCGTCACCCCTCGCGCCCGCCCCCGTCCGAATCTTCATCCGGCGCCCCGGCATGGCCGGAACGGGAGGCGCCGGCCATATGAGAAAAAGCTCCGACGCCGCCGGACAGCCCCCGGGGACACCCTAGGCCAGGTCGCGGCTGTTGTTTTTGATTCCCTTCCAGTCTATCCCGAGGTCGGCGGGCCTGTAGGTGCTGTTGGACTGCATCCTGACGTACAGCCTGCTCTCCATGACCGCCAGCGAAAACTCCACGGCCTGGTTCTCAGTCCCCCTGAAGCATTCCGGCCACGGCTGGCCCAGCCCGAAATCCCCGTCGTCCTCGTCCTCGGCGGTCTCCTCCCGCCTTTCCTCGTCCCCGGCCCCGCCCTCGGAGGAGGCGGCCCCGACGTCCTCCTCCCCCGCGAAGATCTCCCCTCCGGCGGCCGTGACGTCCTCGTCGGTGGCCACCTGCTCCAAAAGAAGCTCCTCGCGCCCGTCCTCATAGACCAGGAAGTTGGCCCCGTCGGGCGGGGGCGGCGACGCGGCCCCGGTTTCGGCGAGGACTTCGGAAACTCCGGAATCTTCGGAGGCATCGGAAATTGTCTCCCCGGGGGCGGGGTCGCCCTCCAGGCCGGCCGGCCCGGCCTGCTCCGTCAGCTCCAGGACGGGCCCATCATGATCGTCGGCCGCCGTCGGCGGGCAATCGTCGCCTGCCTGAAGGACGGGCCCGGTCTCGACCTCAGTCTTGGACTCGGTCCCGGCCTCGGTCCCGGACGCGGTCTCGGCCTCGGTCTCAGCCTCTTGGTCCGCCTGGGCCTCAAGGGCGGCGTTTTCCTGCTCTATAAGAGTCCTGGCGAACTCCACCAAAGAGCCGGGCTTGCCGGCCGGCGGGTTCTGTTTTTCACCCGGGGCTTGCGGTTCGGGCAGATCGAAGGCTTCCGGCCGGGGGGCCTCCTCCGCCATGACGGGCTCGGAAACCGCGTCGGCGGCGGAACCTCGCGTCTGAATATCTTCATGGTCCGCCATGATCGGCGAATCCTCCGCGGCCGGTTGAAAATCGGCCGGAGCCGAGGCGACCGCCGCGGTGTCCCCCGCGATTGGCGCTGAGTCGACCCGGGCCGTCTCCTCCACAGTCGGCGGGAACTCGACCGGCGGGAAAACGACCGCCGCCGTCTCCTCCATAGTCGGCGAGTAATCGACCGCCCTGGTCTCCTCCGTAGTCGGCATGGAATCGACAGGCCGGGTCTCCTCCATAGTCGGCATGGAATCGACCGGCGGGGAAGCGGTCGCCGCCGCCTCAACCGAGGCGTCATGGTCGACGTTCAAAGCTAAATCCGGGGCCGAATCCCGGGCGGGTTCCTGGACGACAGTCCGGCGGGCTTCGGGAACGCGCTGCTCGTCGATGTCTCCGGCGGCTCTCCTGGGAAAGCTCGGAATGAAATACTGGCCGGCGTCTTGAAAGACGCTCGGAGGAACGTCTGGGGCGACGTCCTGAATATTGTTGTTCCCAAGATCCCGGGCGGCTTCCTGAACGTCCCGGGCGGCCTCTTGAATGTCTTTGGCATCCTCCCGGACATGCCCCATGGCGGCAGGCTGGGAAACCTCCCCGGCGGGGCCCCTGGTGTCGGCGGCCAAGGGAGCGGCGGCCGGACGGAGTCTTCCGAACAAGTCATACGAGGGAGGCGGCCCCATGGACGGAACCGCCGCCGGCCCGGCCGCCGGAGTTTGGACACCCAAAGCGACGTTCTCGGCGAGAGACGCCTGAGGTTGGGGAACCAAGTCCCGCTCGAACCCGCCGGCGACCAGGTCTGTCGGAGGCCCGACAGCCGCGGCCGCCTCGACCGGCTGCAGATCGTTGTCCTGGAAAGGAGTCGGCGCCGACAGAGGGGGAGTCTCGACATACGGCTGGCCGGGGGAGGTCTCGCTCTCCTCGTTGTCCAAGGAAAAAGAGACGGTCTCCTCCGCTAAGTCCCCGGACAGCGGAACGTTGTTTTCCTCCGAGGCCTGAGCCAGGGGAGCGGCCGTCGCCTCGCAAGCCTGCGACAGGGGGACGGCTGGCTCGTCATAGGCCTGGGTCCGGGAAGCCGTGGTCTCCTCAAAAGCCCGTGTCGGAGGAACGTCCGTCTCGGAATAAGCCTGGGCCAAGGGGGCGACGGTCTCCTCAAAAGCCTGCGCCGGAGGAACGTCCGTCTCGGCATAAGCCTCCGTAAAAGACTGTCCTGATGAAAGACTTGTCTCGGCATGCGTCGCGTCCGTCGTCGGACCGGCGGCGGCGGGGTCAGGAAGAACGACGGAGGCCGTCAGCGGAGGCTCGGGCGTTTTTTCCGGGAAAAAGACGGAGTCATCGGCCTTTAAAACCAGGATCTCCCCGCTCTCGGCCAACAGCTCGAACTCGTCGTCCCCGACCATGTCCATCAAAACAAGCGGCTCGTCCGACGGCCGGCCCTCGAAAACGGGCGCGGGCATGGGAAGAATACCGTCGCCGGGCCCGCCTGGTGAAGCTGGAGGGACCGCCGCGGGCTCGTCGTCCTCGTCCGACAGTCCCTCCTCGATCTCCAGGAGGGACAGGTCCAAAGAATCAAAATCCAGGTTCGTCAAGAGCACCTTGTCGACGACGTCCCCGGCCGGAACGGACGGCCCGCTGGCGGAGTCGGGGGCCTGCTCCCCGCCGACGCCGGACCCGGCGCCGTCGAGGGAGGAGGCGGGGGCGGCGTCAAAATCAGCCCGCACGCAGTCATTGTCGACGGATTCTTTTTCCGGGGGGGCGGATGAAAGATCGGCCGAGGAAGAGGAATCCGCGCCGTCATCGGCGGGGCAGCTGGCGGAACTCTCGGAGGCCGGTTTGTTGAACTCCCCGGGAGGCAGCGAGTCGGGCGGACAATCCAAGATGACGGGCTCGATGATCTCGTCGCCGAAGTTTTTCGGGCTCGCCAGAAAACCGGGCGCGGCGCCGCCGAAGGGCGACTCGGGGACCAGCGGGACAACCGTCTTTTCCTCGGGCCACCATTTGAACAAAGACTCCCCCGATGTTCCGGCGGCCTCGGCGGACGGCGGGGAGGGCATGCCGGACTCGCCGTCGTCGTCTTCGGTCGCGGGCTCCCAGACCTCGTCGGGGCCGTCGTCGGCGTCATCCGCCGGCTCCGCGTCGCCGGTATTTTCCTCGGCGTCGACGCCGCATGTTTGCTCATGGGCGTCGACCGGCATCGGGGCGGACAGAAAATATTCGTCGTCCGGACCGTCGCCATGGTCGGCGTCGTCGTCGTCGCCGTCCGCAATAATCAGGCCGTCGTCATGGGCGACGCTCGGACCTTCGTCATTAGCGGAGGCGCCCGTGCCTTCGCCGCCGCCGACGGGCCCGGCCTCCTCGGCGTCTTTGGCGCCGACGCCGTCACCGCCGCCCTCGACCACCATGACGTCGCCTTCCTGGCAGCCTTCCTCCAAGGCCAACAAGACGTCGGAGGTGCCGCCCTCGGGGCCGCCGGACTCTATCTTGGCCAAAATACATCTGATCTCGTTCGCCTGATTGGAGGCCTGGCCCTCCGCCTCGTCGGCGGGCCCGGCCTTCTTGCCGCCGGGAGTCCCGCCCGGCTCGGACTCGGGATCCGCGGGCAGGTCGGGCACGAAGTCCTGCAGGTCGTCCACCAGGCCGATCTCGATCTGCTCCGGGACCAGCTCGTCCTCCAGAATTTTTTTCACCTCGGGCTCGAGGGTGAAGGGGGGGAGATCGGGAAAGGACTCCGCGTCGTGGGAGGGGACCTCCGGCTTGGGCTCGTCGCCGCCTCCGGTCTCGGGCCCCGCGTCCGCGGATTTGGAGTCGCCGGCCCCGGGCTCCGTCCGTTCCGAAGCCAGGTCGGCCAAAAGCGGGACGGACGCCTCCGGGGACTCCGTCTCCAGCGCGGCCTCGGCGATTTCCCCCGCCTTGGCCTCCTCGGCCTCCCTCGCCCCCTCGTCCCCGGTCAAAACGTCCTCGTCCCCGGTCTTCCCTACGGCGGTCTTCTGGTCAACCATGGACAGGATCTCGAAAAGGGCGGCCAGGGACCTGTCCTGGGCCTCCCTGTCCATGGAGCCCAGGATGGTCTGAACCAGCTGCTCGGCCTGGCTGAAAGCCTCGCGAGGGGACTGGTCGAAGTCGGCGTCGTCGTCCCCGTCGTCCGGGGAGTCCGGGACGTCCGCGGCGGAAAAATCCTCCCCCGGAACAAAAGACGGGGCGGGCAGGGGCTGGGCGGACGGCAGGTCGAAATAAAAAAGTCCCTCGGGGGTCGTCTCGAGATTGAAGATGGTCTTGTTGGCGACGAGCTCCAAAATGATGGCCGAGATGACCCTGTCGTAGGTAGCGGCGTCGTAGCAGCAGCACATTCTGACGGAGCCGACGTTCTCGGGGGTGATGTCCCCCTCCGCCTCGTTGGCGACGTAAAAGACCGAGGCCAGTACTTTTTTGGACTCGCCCACCAGGCGCTTGAAAAATTCGGCGGGGACGATTTTCTCCCGGCTGATCCGGCCCATGACCTCCCGCATTTCGGCCTGAAACCCCAGGAGGTCGTTCAGGACCGCCGCGTTGGGCTGGGGGATGCCGTATCTGAGCAGGGAGGGCCTCTTCTCGGCGTCGGCGGCGGGCAGGCCCAGGGAGGCCAGCTCGCGCTCGTATTCCCGCCAGTTGAGCTGCCATCTGTCGGCCATGGTGACTTTGTCGTCCTCCAGGACCTTGGTGACGGTCTCCTGCTTTTTAAAGACGAAATTGAGAAAGGCGGTCAACTCGTCCGACATTGAGGGACTCCATTTATGGGCGGCCCGGGGGCGCCTCTGTTGCCGTCGGAAATCCCGCCCGTCAGGGCTTTGCGGGCGGTCTCGGGACTCCGGCGGCTATGACAATTCTGTCCGACGGGGACTCAAAAAACAAACTCTGGCTGAGAGGAATAGTAAAATAATTATTAAATAATGATGTTTGATATCGAAAGTCTCTAAAAAATCTTTTGATTTCTTTATCTCGCTATTATATCCAATTATGGTCTGGAAAAAGAAAAAACTGTCAGAGCCATAAAACATGTTACACTATATTTCGATTAAGGTAAAGCTCTAAGTTTTTCATGAAGTAAAAAAATAAATAACCATCACTTTATAGCGCCTGACATACCAAAACTGCAAACTGTGGACATATCGAACCCCTAAACATATTATAATCGGAATCAGTAGCCCGACAGCGCCAAGCAGCCGGCTGCCAGGACATTAAGCGTCGGCCATGGTCATAAAATACGGTCGTTGGCCGGCCGGAAGGGAAAACTGACCGCAAATTTCAACCGCAAAAATCTCCCGCGCCAAACAAAGTTTCTTCATTCATGCCGCAAAGTCCGGCCAAAGACTAAAAAGTTTCAGGATCTGTGGATAAATTAGGCGGGCGGGCCTGTCCGGACCGGGGACGGGGTCCGCCGTCCGGCCGGGTCCGGCTTTTTTTTCCAATCGGGGAGCAAAAATGAGCCGGAGGGAAGAACAAAAAGATATAATTAAGCTATAAAAGAAACTTTAACCAAATATTATTACAATTTTATTAGACAAAACATATTATATTCTTTAAAACAATATTTTTTACCGTCTTAGCCGTCATACCATTCCTTTTTTCCGACGACGCCGACTTGCCTCCCCGGACGGCCAAGCCCGGGCGCAAATTTTAGGGGCGGCGCCCGGCGGTTCCTTGGCCTCTTAGGCGTCAGAACACCGAACGCCGCCCCCGACAATGCGAAAGACGACCGAACTGTTTTGAGAAGACGACGGGCCCGGCGGCGGCCAAAGCGGTCGAAAACCCGGCCCGCCCCCGACCTCCAGGAAAAAAACCGGCGGGACATCCGAGACTTGCAAACAAATATTTTGGAGGCTTGGCAAGCCGCCCGGCTTCATGGGGGTTCAAATGTAAAAAAAGTCACCTATTTTATCTAAAATTTAAGCGGCCCTCAGAACTTGCCCGGCACAGGCTGAATACAGGATAAATCTTCATCAAAATTAAAGTGATTACAGATAGTCTTCACTACTTCTGATTCCCATAAACAACTTCTATATTTTGAAGTCAACGTGACTATGTTTTGTGC
>JAISET010000250.1 GCA_031264015.1 Deltaproteobacteria bacterium
CGTCGCCGTCGCCGCGGCGCTTGTCCTGATCGTCGCGGCGGTCCTCGTCCATTCCCTGAAAGCCCCGTCGATGGACACTTTTCTGACCAGGGCGGGCCGGGCGGCCGAGGAGGGCAAGTACGACCAGGCCGTCGAGAACTACCGGCAGGCGGCGGCGCTGGGCTCGACCAGGGCCAAATTTGAGCTGGGGGTCATTTATTACGCGGGCCCCGGGGAAATCGCCGACGCCGGGCAGGCTTTCGGGCTGTTCAACGACGTGGCCGAGCAGGGGCTTCCGGCCGCCCAAATCAACCTCGGCACCATGTACGCCTCAGGGCGGGGGGTGGAGCAGGACTTGGAAAAGGCCCACGCTCTTTTCCAGCAGGCGGCCGACCAGAAGATGACCCTGGCGGACTATTATCTGGCCCTCGATTATTTGTCCGGCTGGGGGACGACCCAGCGGACCGACCGGGCCTTCGAGCTGGCCAAAAGCGCCTCCGACGCCGGTCTCGGGCAGGGGCAGTATCTGTTGGGGCTGCTCTACACCAACGGTTTGGGGACCGCCGAGGACGACCTGGCGGCCGGGGAGATGTACGCCCTGGCGGCGGCCAACGACGTCAAAAAGCTGGACGTGACCCTCTACATAGTCGACTGGGACGGCAGGACGATCGCGCCAAAAAAACGGCCTGACGACGGGACGGACGCCAAGGAAAGCTGAGGCTTTTTAAGACGGGGCGGCGGGACGGCGCCTGAGGAATCGTCCCCTCCCGCCGAACGTCAAGTCAGGGAGTTTGGTCCGTCGGCGCCCTCGAGCGACCGCCGGCCTGCCACAAGTATTAAATTATTCTTCACCCCGACTAGAGCAGCCCACAAACACCCCGACTAGAGCAGCCCCCAAATGACGGGCCAATGTCAGGCGCGCCGCGCCGGTTTCCACATATGGCCGGCGGAAGGGCGGCGGGCGCCTTGGGCATGGCGTCCAACTTGGGCATGGCGTCCAACTTGAGCATGGCGTCCAACTTGAGCATGGCGCCCCAAAAATTATGGTCTGATTTTATTTTATCCGACATGTCGTCCTTGCCCCCCCGCTGCCGCCGACGAGTCCGGTCGTCAAAAACATAAGAAGCGCTCCCGAGGATTTCAGGATCGGAAAAAATTTTCTTCCAACGATCTTTCAACGATCTTCCAACGATCTTTCAAAAACTCCGTCGCCGAATCGCCTAATTTTTATGCCGGGAAAATTCCCTCCCCCCCGTCCGACCGGTTAAGTTCCATGGGCCGCGCCCCAAGGCCGCCCATGGCGTCAAACCGGCCGCGTCCCAATCTGTCGGGGATATTTATTTGTTTATACGGCGAGCTCGCCGGTCTGATGGAGTCGCGTCGTCATCTGGCGGCTCGAAGATTTCAACCGGCGTTCGGATGTCGGGTTTAAAGACGTCGTGAAAAGGGCAGAAACAATTTGGCGGCCGCCGCGGGGTTCGAGGGCCAGTAGAAATGCAGATAGCTGGCGGTCAGCCCGCCGATCCGGTAGACGTTCTCCCGGCGGTCCGGGCGTCCGTCCTGCCTGACCGCCCCGACCAGGGGCTCGAGGTCCATGTCCAATTCCGAATGATGGAAGCTGTGGCCCCTGATCTCGCCCTCGGGCAGACGCGCGCTCATCAGCCCCAGGCCCCTCAGCCCCGGCGAGAGAACGGCGCTCCCCGGCAGCAGCCCGACCATTCCGGCGCTTTGGCCCCCGCGGGCGAGGGACCGCAAGAGGTACAAAAGCCCGCCGCACTCGGCCAAAATCGGCCGGCCGGCCTCGTGGAAGGCCCGGATGTCGGCGATCAAACCATGGTTCGCGGACAGACGCTCCAGATGAAGCTCCGGGTAGCCGCCGGGAAGGTACAGGGCGTCGCTGCCCTGGGGCAGACGGTCGTCGTCCAGGGGGGAGAAAAAACTTATCCCCGCCCCCATCTCGGCCAGCAGGTCCAGGTTGGCCTGGTAGACGAAGCTGAAGGCGGCGTCTTTGGCGACGGCCAGACGGACGTTTTTCAGGAGCCGGGGAGGGGCGGGGCCGGATCCGGGGACAAACTCGACCTGGGGCGGCACCCTGGCGGCCCCCTCCCCCGCCAGCTCGCCGGCCAGCCTGTCCAGGCGGTCCTCCAGGTCCGACAACTCGGCGGCCTGGACGAGGCCCAGATGCCTGCTGGGGAGCTCCAGGTCGGGGCCCCGGCGCAAAGACCCGTACCAGTCGAGGCCCGCGGGCAGAGACTCTCGGAGAAGTCCGGCGTGGGACTCCCCGGCCACCCTGTTGGCCAGGACCCCGCAGACCCGCACGTCGGGGCGGTAGGAGGCGAGGCCCAGGGCCACGGCGCCGAAGGTCTGGGCCATGGCCCTGGAGTCGACGACGGCCATGACGGGCAGACGAAACAGGCGCGCCAGATCCGCCGCCGAGGGGTTTCCGTCAAACAGGCCCATGACCCCCTCGACGACGACGATGTCGGCCTCCCTGGCCGCCCGCCATAACAGGTCCCGGCAGCCGTCCTCGCCGGCCATCCAGAGGTCCAGCTGATAGACCTTGGCCCCCGAGGCCGCCTCCAGGATGGTCGGATCCAGAAAATCCGGCCCGCACTTAAAAACCCTCACCCGGCGGCCGTCCAGCCTGTGGCGGCGGGCCAGGGCGGCCGTGACCGTGGTCTTCCCCTGCCCCGAGGAGGGGGCGGAGACCAGCATGGCCGGACGGGAGCAGTTTTCTTTGGGCATGGTTTTATTCCGGCGGGGGTTTCAGGGACGGGGCGACGGCCTAATTTTCCGGACTGTTCCGGACGGCTCCGACGGCCGGCGCTCAAAAATCTTGGCGGCGACCGCCTCGGTCAAGGCGGACGCCTAGGGCGCGGGGGTTTCCGGGGCCCTCCCCTGCCGGTCCGCCTCCCTGGCCATGGCCGCCAGGGCGTTGACGGCGGCGGCGGCCACGTTGGAGCCGCCCTTCCTGCTCAGGTTGGTGATGAAATAGGGGAGCCCGGACTCGGACAGGGCCTTTTTCGACTCGAAGGCGTTGACGAAGCCCACGGGCAGGCCCACCACCAGACGGGGAACCGGCAGGGAGGGGTCGCTTCCAAGCCGCTCCAGAAGACGCAAAAGCCCGGTGGGGGCGTTGCCGAAGACCCAGACGGCCCCCTCCCCGCGGTTGATCACCGAGGAGAAGGCCAGGTCCACGGCGGCCATGGACCGGGTGACGCCGGAATCCCCGGCCATGCTGACGGCCCTGACGTCGTCCACCAGGCAGGCCATGGAGTTGCCGAAGCTGCCCAGCCGCCTCAAATTGATGCCGCTCAGGGCCATGTGGGTGTCCGTCAGAACGATGGCCCCCTCCCTCAGGGCGGCCACCCCGGCCCGGACGGCCCCCGGGCTGACGACCAGGTCCCGCATGTAGTCGAAGTCGGCGGAGGTGTGGATCAGCCTTCTGACCAGCCGCCAGTCCTCGTCGCTCCAGTTGCCGCGGGGGCCGGCCTCCTCGTCGATCATGGCGAAACTCCGGGCCTCGATGTCGGCGGGAGCCAGCTTCCAATTATCATCGGGCATGGGCGATCCTTTCGTCAGGACGACCCCGGGCGGGGACAAGTCCGAAAAGCGGGTGCGGACGGGGACAGGCGGGGGCAGGCGGGGGCAGGCGGCGGCGGGCGGCGGGCGCCCGGCCGGAAAACCGCGCCGGCCCGACGGCCGTCAAACCGCCTGTCCATAGGGCTGGCCGACGTCAAATTATACTGCGGACCGGGGGTGATGACAAGCGCCGGGCGGCGGGGACGAACAGCCGCCGGCGCGCGTGAGTCGGGGGAAAGGGCCGGGGGAACGACGGAACGAGGGCAGGAAAGACGGGGATGAGGAAAAGGCGTGGGCGGCCGAAAGCCGGGGCCGGAGGCGGCGAAAACGAGCTTGAAGACGCCGGTCAGACAATAGTTTGGCAAACAAACAAGCGACTCTGTCCGCTCACCTCGCCCCCCTGACCATTTTTATAAATCTGAGCCAGTCTCTTCTGATGTCCTGGGGGCGCAGAAGCGCCCGCGGCAGGCCGACGCACTCGATCAGGCTGCGCAGGCCGTCCAGGAAATCCTCCCGCAGCAGGCCGTAGTCCGGGTCGTCAGTTCTCACGGAGGGTATCTTCCTCCAGCCCAGGAGGGCCAGAATCTCCTCCAGGGGAATGTCGTCGCCCGGTCCGGCGGTCATGCCCGCGGCGGCGCGCGCGGCGGCCGGGGAATAGTCGCGGACGTTCTTGCTGTCGTCTGCCTGAGGCATGGAGTCGCACCAAATCGAAGCGGGGGCGGGACGCCGGCGGTCGGCCCGGCGTCCCTCGTCAGTCCGAATCTTTGTCCCCCGCGAATAATTCTAATTTTGGGAAAATCTTGGAGCCATAAGCCGATGACTTCAAAATCCTAAATAGCGAAACGCTTGCGGCTTGCTCATTTGACGCTAGAAGGCCACCGTGAGCTTGAGGCTGCCGGCGACGCCTTTCCGGCGGCCCATGAAGCCCTCCAGGCCGAGGCTCAGGGAGACGGGCACCGGGCCGGGGCGGAGGTAGGCGGCGTTGATCTCGGCCACGGCGGAGCCCCCGCTCATGTCCGGGGTGTTGACGGGCAGGCCCCCGGTCGTCGCCTTGGTCCTGGCGTCGAACTCATGGTCGTAGCCCAGGCCCAGCTGGAGCCGCGCGCGCCCGCCCAGGTTGAAGGCGTAGCGTCCGCCGGCCCTCGCCCGGCTGGAGACGGCGGCCTTGTAATTGACCGGGGCGGTGCCGTCCACCATGGCGTCGGCCCCCTTGAGGTAGGTGTGTCCGTAGCGGGCGTAGAAGTCCAAAAGCGCGCCGCCGGCCAGGCGCACTTCCGCCCCCAGGCCCAGATGGCCGGCCGCGTACATGCTGGAAGTGTCGTGGCGGCCGGAGTTCCGGCTGTTCAGCAAGTCGGAGCTTTGGTAGTCCTGGCTCAGGCGGCCGCCCCGGAGGCTGGAATGCAAGTAGAACTTCTTGTTGGTCCGGGAGTCGAACTCGAAGCGGGCCAGAACGCCGCCGCCGATCCGTCGGAGGTCCCCGTCGCCCCTGACCACGCGGTCGCCCAGGTCCAGCTTGACGTCGTAGCTGCCTCTGCCCAGCTCCACGAAGCCGCCCATGGTCAGGACGCCCGAGTCCAGGTAGCTCGAGCAGGCCGCGCCCAGCAGCCCGGAGAAAGAGGCAAGGTCGACGTCGCCGCCGCCCGCGCCGTAGCGGGAGCGCCCGTAGGCGGCGTCAAAAAAGAGGCCGGGGCAGGGCTCCGCGGGGGAGGCGGAGACGGCGGAGTTGAGGTTCTGGCCGACGATCAGGTCCAGGCCCTCGGAGACCATGAGCAGGCCGGCCTCGCGGCCCTGCGAGGGCGACTCCATCTGGGGGTTGGATCTCGTCCCCGCGCCGACGACCGCGGAAAGCGTGTTGGCGTTCTTCACCAAGTTCATGTTGTATAAAATATTGACGCCCGAAAAGCCCCCGGCCTCGGACTGGGCGAAGACGTCTTCGTCCTCGATCCCGTCGCCGGCTTTCATGAGGACCACGGTGTAGCCCTCGGGGAGCACCACCCCGGAAAGGAAGCCCACCGAGGCGATTTTGGACGGTTTTTTTGTCTGCTCGTCATAGACGAAGGCCTTCTCCCCCACGTCGAGGACCACCGAGCCGTCCGCGGCGGAGGGGTCCAACAGAAAATTGAAATATTCAAAATTTCTCACGTTGGCGGTCACCGTGATGCCGCCCGCCGCGGGAGTCACAATATTTAGGGTGTTGCCCGTAAAATCGTCGTAAACCTCATAATAGATTGGATTGTCAAGTCTGGGCCTGACTCGCCCGCCCTGGACGGATTTGGCGCTGGTGGCCCCCTTGAGGGTGACCGTGTTGTGGACGGCCGTGCCGTTGTTTGTGCTGGAGCTCTGGCCGCCGTAGACGAATTCCAAGACCGTCACGTTGTCCAGATAGACCTCGTTATAGTCTGACTCGCCGTAATTGGCGTCATAATTTGGAGAGCTGGTGTAGAACGTGTTATTTCCACCGTAGACGTCTCGAACGGTGCTGTTCACTATGACGACCCGATTGTTGCTGGACTTGGCCTTTCCCGTTCCCCTGATGTAAGTGCTGCCCCCGCTGACCGCGCTTGAAAGAGAATTCAAATCGCTTATGTCGGCGCCGCTGACAAAAACTGAGTTGCCCTCCGTCGTCAGGCTGACGCCGGAGTAATAAACTGAGCTGGTGGAAATCTCGCTCATTCCGACGGAGGCGTACCCGCCCATGACCGACTTGAGGTCGAGGCCGTCCCCCGAGACGACCACCGTGTTGCGGCTCGCAGCCCCCGTCGCATTGTCGCTCGCCCCTTCGAAAACTCCTCCGAGGGTAAAAATATCCGCTCCTCCGGTGACGGTGACGTTGTTGTCCGACGGGCCGTCGTCGGAGGTCAGAACATGGTAATAATTGGTGCCCTGAAAAACGATTTTAAAATTGGGGGCGGCCTGGGTCCCGTCATAGCGGACGTCCCCGGCCGAGGCCGATCCGCAGGGGACGAGCAAAGAGGCGGTCAGGGCGCAAATCACAAACGCCGCGAAAGACTGGAAATGAGACATAAAAACACTCCGACGATAAAGAGGTCCGCCGTTCAGGCAGACCGCGGGGCCGTCCGCTGGAGGGACAGGCGCCGACATGGCCGGCCGGG
>JAISET010000047.1 GCA_031264015.1 Deltaproteobacteria bacterium
GGACGGACGGAAGCGCCAGGAGACGCCCCGCCCCGACGCGGCCTAATTTTCAAGACCCCGGAGCCCGCCCGGCGTCCGGCGACCCGCGCGCTGGCCGCGGGCGCCGGGCGGGCTCCGGGGTTTTTTGTCTCCGGGGAGGGAGGCCCGGAGGTCAGGGCCTGGGCTTTAAGCCCGGGGCGTCGCCCGGCCCGGGGAGCGGGGGGCAGACTTTCTCAAAAATGACCTGCGCCTGTCCCGCGCAGATCAAACTGACGTCTTGCCAGTCATGATAGCGGGGCGAAAGGTGCTTGTATTTTTTTAAGTCGACCCGTCGCAAGTCGAAAGGCAGGGACTGCGACAGCTGGGCCAAAAGCTGCTGCAAAGACGACTCGCCGCTCTCCTGCGGGTAGAGCCGGTCGAAATCGAGCATGGCGCCGGCGAGACTCCCGTCGCCAAGATGTTCGCCGAGGGCCGCGAAATCCACATAATCCCGGACGGCGTTCCTTTTGAGAATCAAGACCGCCTTGATTCTTAAAATCTCGGCTTCCGTGGGCAGGGTGACGGCCAGGCCGCCAAACTCCCTGGTCGTCGTCTCCAACGGCCCCGTTCGAACGAGCTGGCGCACGCCCGTCTCGATGCCGTCGAAAGCGCCGGGAATCTGAACGGGACCCGTCGCGCGGGCCGTCTTCCAACCCGCCTGTTTTTCAAGCTTTCGTAAAATTTCTAAATAATGTTCCCGAAGATCCGCCGGCACGCGGTCCGCGTCCTGGGAAACCCCATGCCCCGCGCGTGTCGCCGAAGCCGCGCCAACGACCGGGACGGCCTCCGGCAAGACTTGCCGAAGCCTGGCGGCGGCGGACAGGACGTCCTCCCAGTCAGGCGGCCGGACGGTTCCTTTTGACATAGTTTGACCAAAAATGATACCGCTGGGCGAATGGGTCGATAATATAATGCAGGCAGATTCTGTCGATATCGTCGAGAATCTCCGGGTTTCTGAGAGCCTCGTGATGAAGGTCCGCCCAGTCCGCCCATTTCCCCCTGGAGATGATGTCGTCTATCCCCGGCAGCGTGAAGCTGGAGCCGTCCACCAAATGACGATGTTTCATGACCACCACCCGACGGGGCGTGGCCGCCGTCCGGCGGCCGGGGGGAAAAAATAAGAAAAACGGCAGGCCGCTCAAATTTTTCATCAAGCGGCCCGCCGCGGGTGACTGAAGAAAAAGCGCCCCTAGTCGGGCATGACCGGGCTCCAGGCGGGCAGGCTCTGGCTGCCGCCCTTGAAGTCGGGCATCAGCGGCTGCTGGCGGTCTCCGTTGGCGCTCATGACGTAGAGCTGGGAGCGGCCGCCGCGGTCGCTGGAGAAGACGATCATGCGGCCGTCCGGGGAGAAGCTGGGGTGCATGTTGCGGCCCTGGCCGCCGGTCAGCTGGATGAGTCCGGTGCCGTCGGGGTTGACGACGCAGATGTCCCTCTCGCGGTAGACGAAGGCTATCTTGTCGCCCTTGGGGGACCAGGAGGGGTCGGTGCCGCCGCCGGAAGGGGAGATCCTGGTCGCCGAAGTGGAGCCCGGTTGGGAGACGTAGACCGCCGGTCCTCCCCCCCTGTCGGAGACGAAGGCCATGCGGCCGTCCGGGGAGAAGCTGGGGGAGATCTCGATGCCGCCGCCGCTGGAGATGGGCCTGGAGCTCTTGCCCTCGAAGACCGCTATGTTGGTGCTGACCTGGCCGGACAGGGCCGCGGCCAGGGTGCCGTCGAACATGTAGGCGGGCGTGAAGACGGTGGCCCCGGAATGGATCACCCGGCCCCCGGAGACCAGCTCCCAGCGCTTGCCGTTGCGGTGGGTCCAGGCCGTCTTGTTGCCGGGGCCCAAAGTCGGCTGGGTGGCCGGGCCGCCCTTGGAGCCGGCCAGGGACTCGGCCTCGTCGCTGCCCAGCTCGGTCAGCATGATGCCCTTGTTGGAGCCGTCGCCCACCACGAAGATGATCTGGGAGCCGAAGACCCCGGGCTCGCCGGTGATGGAGAGGAGGACCTCGTTGGTGAAACGGTTGACGATCCGCCTGGCCTCCTTGAGCGGCCCGTTATAGCGCTTGGCGAGCCTGGTCTGGCCCAGGGCGACGTCGAACAGGCGCATCTCCATGGTCACCTGGGAGCCCGAGACCTCGTAGGCCCCCTTGATGACGAAGTTGGCGCCGATCTGGGCCCAGGGGGCGTAGTCGAGGGGCCTGCCCTCCTCCACCCCGGCCCGGGGGTCGGACTCCAGGGAGGACCTGGGGTCCAGGAGCTCGAAGAAGCCGGTCATGCCCAGGTTGGCGCCCAGCCTGGCGGAGAGCGCCTGGGCGGCGTCGTTGACCCTGCCGTCGGCCCTGATGGTCTGGAAGGCCGGAATGGCCAGGTTGTAGCGGTAGTAGGCCCCGCTTAGGTCGACCGGGATCAGGACGCTGGGGTTGTCGTACTCCGTCCCCTGGGCGGACGCCCCGGGGGCCCGGACGAGGCCCAGGCACGCCGCCAGGGCCAGGAGGAGCAGAAGCCCCCTCATGACCATTTTAGTCTTTATAGTTCCAAAAACAATAACTTTCGAGTAAAAATTTGAAAAATTAAGATTAAACATAAGCCTCACCCAACAAAATTTCTGGCCAAGACCAGGAAAAAACTTGGGTCTAAGTGTACTACTTACACCAATTAAGTCAAGCGTCTTGTCAACTCCAAAGAGATAACCCTAACTAAGGCTTAGAGTTTGTCTTTACACTATTTTTCTGGTTAAGGTCAGTCCGAAGGTCCGTCCGAAGGTCCGAGCCGGAGGTCCGTTCGTAGATCCGAGCCGGAACGTCCGAGCCGGAAGTTCGGACCGGGAGCAAAGGCCGACGGGGGATGCGAGGCAGGCGGAGGAAAGGCCGGGACCCCGGCGGCGGCATGGGGCCCGGCCGCCGGGCCGGCCGGGACTCGGAAAGTTTGCCGCCCCCGCCGCCCGGGGAGACGCGGACTCCGGGGGAACGACGGGGGACGGGTGTTTTTGAAGAAACAGGCCTTTTGAGCGCCCGCCCTGGAAAAGCGCAGCCTGGAAAACTCAAGTCCCTGGACTCAAGCGGCCGGACCCGGGCCTTTCGAGCCAGGCGCCCGGAGCATGGCGCCTAGAACATGGCGCCCATGGTGAACTCCCAGCGTCCGGAGGGGTCGCCAGGATCGGGGTCGAGGGCCTTGCCGTACTCGATGCGCAGCGGCCCCATGGGGGAGAGGTATCTCAGACCGGCGCCGTAGCTCTTTTTCAGGTTGCTCATGGACAGTTTGACCCTGTCGTCCTTGCTCCAGACGTTGCCCATGTCGTAGAAGAAGACGCCGTAGAGGCCGGAGTCGGCTATGAGGGGCATGGTCAGCTCGAAGTTCATGACCATCATCTTCTCGCCGCCGATGTTCTCGCCGGACACCGGGTCCTTGGGGGAGACGTCGTACCAGTCGTAGCCGCGGATGGAGTTGATGCCGCCGAGCATGTACTTTTCATAGATCGGCAGGCCCCTCGGCCGGCTCTCCTTGGCGTAGCCCACCTCCGCGTGGCCCATCAGGGCCCAGCCGCGCAGGAAGGGGATGGGGATCCAGTGGGCGTACTCGGCCTCGTAGCGGTTGAAGTAGGTGTCGCCGCCGAACAGGCCCGAGGCGATGGTGTAGCTGACCCTGGCCGTGGACCCGGCCGTGGGCTGGAAGAAGTGGTTTCTGGTGTCGCGGCGCAGGGCCAGGGTGAAGGTGCTGTTGACCGAGGTGCCCATGAAGCTCCGCAGGTACTGGGAATAGGAGTAGCCGATGTCGGTGATGTCGACGTCCTCCCAGGAGTAGGTCCCGGTCAGATAGAAGCGCTCGAAGACGGGGTACCCGGCCCGCAGGGAGACGCCGAAAGAGTCCTTCCTATAGTAGTCGTAGTCGTTATAGTACTTGAAGACGTTGATGCCCATCATCAGGGGGATGTCGCCCACCCAGGGGTCGGTGAAAGAGAAGTCGAAATAGTTGCTGCCGGAGCCGATGTTGGCCTCGACGCCGATGCGGCGCCCGTAGCCGAACAGGTTGTCCTGGGTGACGCGCATGACGCCGAAGACGCCGTTATAGTTGCTGTAGCCGGCGCCGATCTGGAAGGACCCCGTGGGCCTCTCCTTGACCTCGACGCGCATGTCCATCATCTCCGGGTCGTCGGAGGGGCTCTGGAGGATGTTGATGTCCTCGAAGAAGCCGCTGCGCATCAGGTTGTTCTTGCTGTTGATCAGTTTCGACGAGGTGGTCAGGTCGCCCTCGGCCACCTCCAGATGCCTTCTGATGACCTTGTCGCGCGTCCGCTCGTTGCCGACGATGGTGATGCGGTTGTAGTAAACCTTGTTGCGGGGCAGGACGACGATCTGGACGTCCAGGCGGCCCTCCTCGTCGACGTTGCCGAACTCGGCCTCCACGCTGTTGTGGGCGTAGCCCTTGTCGGCGTAGTAGGTCCTGATCGAGTTGAGGTCCTCCTGGAGCTGCTCCCGGGCGAACCATTTCTCGTCCCTGAGATCCACCATCCTGAGCATCTTCTCGGGGTCGTCGTCCTCCAGCAGGTCCCCGGTCAAAGTGACGTTGCCGACCATGAAGCGGGGGCCCTCGTAGATGGGGAAGGTGACCGAGAAGCCCTCGCCGTCCTCGGCCACGCTGACGTCGGGCTCGCCGACCCGGGCCTGCAGGAAGCCGTTGTTGGCGTAGTACTGCTCGAGGACCTGGGAGTCGTTGGCCAGCTTCTCCCGGTCGAGCTTCCCGGCCCCGGTCAGCCAGGAGGTCAGGAACTTGTAGCGGGAGCTCTCCATCTGGCCTCTGAGCTTACGGTCGGAATAGAAGTCGTTGCCGTCGAAGAAGATGTCCCTGATGTACATCTTCCCGCCCTCGTTGACGTTGAAAGTAAGCCGCGTCCTGCCCTCGTCGCCGGGGGTCAGCTCGTAGGAGACCACCGCCAGCGGGTAGCCCTTGTCGTTGTAAAAGCGGGTCAGATTGGAGACGGCCGTGGCCAGCAGGTCGTCCGAGGCCACGTCCAGAAGCTTGACGCCCACCTGCTCCAAAAGATCCTCGTCGTCGTACTTGGAGTTGCCCTGGAAGACGATGGCGCCTATCTGGGGCCGCTCGGTGACGATGAACCTGACCGCCTTGCCGCCGGAGACGTCGGAGGTCTCGACGGAGACGTTCTCGAAGTAGCCCATGGAGTAGAGCCTGCGGATGTCCGAGGCGGCCTTGCTCTCGTTGTAGGTGCCGCCCTGGCGGATGCGCAGGCTGTTTAGAACCGCCTGGTTGTCGACAATGGCCGACCCGGAGATCTCCACCGAGACCACCCTGGCCCCGCCCCCGAACAGGTGGTCGGTGGTCATCAGGACCAGGCGCTCGGCCGCCTGGGGCAGGGCCTCCGGGGCGTTGGCCGCCGTGGTCATGGTGGAGCTCCCCTGCAGGCCCTGGGCCAGGGCGAGCAGCTGGCCGGAGAGGTTGAAGGCGTTGCCGGACTTGGTCAGGCTCGGCGTCAGGAGATAGTCGGCCCCCAGCGCCCTGGCCTGGGCGGCGATGGCCTGGTCGCTCATGTTCAGCGTCTGGGTGCCCATGGCCACCGGCACGAAGCCCTGGTTGGTCAGGCTGTTGATGGTGATGTCCAGTAGTCCCCGGCTGAGGTTGCTGAGCTGCTCGAGTTGGGCTCCGGTCACGCCGAACAGCCGGAAAGGCGAGACGGCGACCCGCTGGCCCGTCTGGGCTTCGGCGTGGCTCGCGATCAGCGGGAGAACTAGCGTCGCCAGAAAAGCAACTTTGACAAGGAAACTTTTGATCATACGGTTATCTCCGCTTTTTACCCCCCGGCGCCGAACGCCGCAGGGGGGCGAGGCGGCTCCCTTTTCTTAGGATCCCCGGTGGAGGGTCGGTATGGTGTGCCCCGGGTTCCAGTCTGGTTCCCGGACGAATTAAAATTACAAGTTAAAGGCCAAAGACATACCAAGACATTTAACTCTATATAATAGTCTATTAAAATTTAAAATCAAGTTAAAACAGCAAAAAAACAAAAAACAATGCAGCGAAAAGTAAGACAAGCGGTCTAGAAAAAAACAAATCGACAAGGCCGGCCGGCCCTGGGCTCCGTGAGTCGGTAAACCGACCTAATATCCCGCCCCTCCGGGCCACAGTTGGCCAAACTGAGCTCCACCGAACGCTAACTGGCCCCGTCTTCAAACCCCGTCGTCGGACAGCGTCGTCGGACCGGGTCGCCTGGCCGCGTCGTCGGACCGGGTCAGCCGGCCTCCGTCCCGCGCCAGGCCCCGAGCCTGCCGTCGCCCAGCTCGGCGGCGTCGTCCATCAGGCGGGCCAGCTTGACGTTGTGGGTGACCACCACGGCGCTCAGGCCCCGCTCGGCCACCAGCTGGCAGATGAGCTCGTTGACCAGCCCGGCGTTGCGGGCGTCCAGGTTGCCGGTGGGCTCGTCGGCCAGCAGGACTTCCGGGTCCATGACCAGGGCCCGGGCCAGGGCCACCCTCTGCTGCTCGCCCCCGGACATGGCCCCGGGGCGGTGGCCGAGCCTGTCCTTGAGGCCGACCCTCTCCAAAAGGGGCGCCGCCCTGTCCAGGGCCTCCCGGCGGGGGCTCCCGGAGAGCATGGCCGGCATGGCCACGTTCTCCTGGGCGGAGAAGTCCGAAAGCAGGTGGTGGAACTGGAAGACGAAGCCCACCTCCCGGGCCCTCCACCTGGCCAGCTCCGGCTCCGGGCGCGCGAAGACGTCCCGGCCCCTGGAGAGGACCGAGCCCGCGGTGGGCCTGTCCAGCCCCCCCAGCAGGTATAAAAGCGTCGACTTCCCGGAGCCCGAGGAGCCCAGCACGGCCAGGGAGCGCCCCTTGACCAGCTTCAAATCCAGCCCCGACAGAATGGTCAGGCTCTCGCGGCCCGCCTGGAAAGTCTTGACCAGGCCTCTGGCCTCGAGGATGGTCCCGCCGGGAGGGACCGGGGCGGGCCCGAAGTCAAGTCCGCCGCCGCCGTCCGCCCGGTCGGAGCCGGCGGGCCCGGAGACTTTCGAACCGGCGACTTTCTGCCCGGCGACGATGGGCCAGCCGCCCTTGCCGTAGCCGCCGTCCTTGGGGGGACGGGGCCCGGGACCCCTGCCGCTCAACTTGTCCCCTCCCCGCCCGGCGTCGCCGGTCCCGCCTCACTCATAGCGCAGCGCCTCCACCGGGTCGAGCTTGGCGGCCTGGGCGGCCGGATAGAGGGTGGCCAGATAGCTGATGATGACGGAGACCACCGTGATGGCGACGATCTGCAGGGGCCTCATCTCCACCGGGAGGGTGCTCATGAGATAAATCTCCGGCGGGATGGTGATGAACTCGTAGCGCTTGAGCAGGAAGCACAGGACCACCCCGACCAGAAGCCCCCCGGCCGTGCCCGCGGCGCCCACCACCAGTCCCTGGAGGGTGAAGACGCGCCTGATCTGCGCGGAGGTGGCCCCCATGGCCTTCAGGATGGCGATGTCGCGGGTCTTCTCCGTCACCATCATGATCAGGGTCGAGGCGATGTTGAAGGCGGCCACCAGCACGACCAGGGTCAGGATGACGAACATGGCGGTCTGCTCGAGCTTCAGGGCCGAGAACAAACTCATGTTGGCCTGCATCCAGTCGCGGCCCCAATACTGGTCGCGGCCCAGAGTGTCCAGGATCCTCTGCCTGACGACGTCGGCCTGGTAGATGTCCTCGACGAAGACCTCGATGAAGGTGATCTCGTCGGGGTTCATGCCCAGGAGCTCCTGGGCCTGCTCGATGGTGGTGAAGGCCACCTTGGAGTCGAAGTCGTAATAGTTGGCCGAGAAGGTCCCGGCGACGGTGAAGACGCGGTTCAAAGGCGCCCGGCTCCCCAGAGGGGTGATCCTCCCGAAGGGGGAGACGAGCCGCACCCGGGACAGGGTGTCCGCCCCCAGCATGTAGGAGAGCTCCCGGCCGATGATGACGGGCCTCTCCTCGAAGGGGAGCCCCGCGTCGTCGCCCAAGTCCTCCGGGGGCCGGCCCTCCCAGACGTCCTGGCTCTGGGGGTTGCCGAACTCGTCGTCGGGGACGCGATAGGGGCTTTTCATGGGCCGGGCGGTCAGGTTCTCGGCGGCGATCTCGGAGACGTTGAGCTGCTCGAAGAAGCCCGTGGCCCTGGCCGTCTCGGGGTCGAGCCCCATCAGAAGGACGCCGTTGGCCCCCTCCCCGGAGGTGATCATCACCTGGCCGTTGGCGAAGGGCAGGGCCCGGCTGACCCCCGGGACCCGGGCGATTTTGTCCACCGTCCCCTCCCAGTCGGTCATGGGCCCCGACGAGCGGTAGATGGTGATGTGCGAGGAGATGCCCAGAAGCTTCTCGAACAAGTTGGTCTCGAAGCCCGCCAGCACCGCCAGGACGACGATCAGGGCCGCCACCCCCAGGCCCACCCCGCCCACGGCCAGAACGGAGATCAAAGACAGAAGCTGGTTGCGCCTCTTCCCCCTCAGGTAGCGCAGGGCGATGTTTCCCTCTATGGACACTATTTCCCGCCGTCGGTCCCGCTCTGGGGGCCCGTCGAGCCGGACCCGGCCCCGGGCCCGCTCCCGGTCCCGTCGGCTCCTCTGTCGGTCCCGCCCCCGGTCCCTCCGTCGGGGCCCGCCGAGCCAGATCTGACCTCGGGCTTCAGCTGGGGGAACAGCAGGACGTCGCTAATGTTGGGGGAGTCGGTCAGCAGCATGACCAGGCGGTCGATGCCCACGCCCTCGCCCGCCGCCGGGGGCATCCCGTACATGAGGGCGCGCACGTAGTCCTCGTCGATCATCATGCCCTCCTGGTCGCCCTTTTCCCTGGCCTCCATCTGGCTTAAAAAACGGCCCCTCTGGTCGAAGGGGTCGTTGAGTTCCGAGAAGGCGTTGGCCAGCTCGCTGCCGGCGACGAAGAGCTCGAAGCGGTCGGTGACGGAGGGGTCCCGGTCGTTGCGTCTGGCCAGGGGGCTGATGTCCGCCGGGTAGTAAGTGATGAAGGTGGGGTTTCTGAGGCCCGGCTCGACTTTGAGGTCGAAGATCTTGGCCTGGCACTTGCCCAGGGGCTCCCCGGGGGCCATCTCGACCCCCAGAGTTTTCAGATACTCCCGGGCCCGGCCGAGGTCGGAGACGATCTCCTCGGGGACCCCGCCCAGCTTGGTCAGACTCTCGACCAGGGAGTGCCTGGCCCAGGGCCCGGAAAAGTCTATCGTCTCGCCCTGATAAGCGAACCGCAAAGTCCCCAGCACCCTCAGGGCCACCTCCGAGAACAACTCCTCGGTGAAGTCCATCAGGTCCTCGAAGTCCGCGTAGCTGCGGTAGAACTCCATCATGGTGAACTCGGGGTTGTGGTCGGAGTCCATGCCCTCGTTGCGGAAGTTGCGGTTGATCTCAAAGACCCGGTCGAAGCCCCCGACCAGCAGGCGCTTCAAGTTCAGCTCGGGGGCTATGCGCAGATAGAAGTCCATGCCCAGGGAGTTGTAGCGGGTGACGAAGGGCCTGGCGTTGGCCCCGGAGGCCAGGGGCACCAGCATGGGCGTCTCCACCTCCAGGTAGCCGTGGCGGACCATGATCTCCCGGACCAGCCTGACGATCTCCGAGCGGGTCCGGAAAACCCCGAAGCTCCTCTCGTTCATGATCAGGTCCAGATACCTGCGGCGGTAGCGGAGCTCCGTCTGCATCTCGTGAAACTTTTCGGCCAGGGGCATGACGTTCTTGGTGACCAGCTCCAGGGCCGAGACTAAAAGCGTCAGCTCGCCCGTCCTGGTTTTGAACGGCGTCCCGGAAACCCCGACGATGTCCCCGATGTCGTAATTCTTGACCTGCTCGTAGTCCCCCTCCGGGAGGCGGTCCTTGCGGGCGTAGATTTGGATCTTGCCCGAGCCGTCCCGCAGGTCGAAAAACACGGACTTCCCGTAGTCCCGGCGGGCCATCAGACGCCCGGCCACGGTCCGGACGGCCTCCAAACCCTCGAAGTCGTCGTGGCCCAGCTCCCCGAACTCGGCCCTGACTTCGGAGATCTTCTGTCCTGGCCTGAAGGTGTTGGGGTAGAGGGCCCGCCCGGCCGCGGCCATGCCGCGGGCCTTGTCCACGCGGGCCTGCAGGACCTGGCTCTCCTCGCGCTCGAAGGCGTCCTGCGAGAAAGGGGCGGCGGGGGCGGGGTTGTCTTGACGGGCTGGCTGGTCGCGCCGGGAGGAGGGCTTGTCCATTCTTCATAAGTCCTAAGGGGGCGAGGGGGCCCCGGGCGGCTGTCCGACCGCCGGGGTCCGGGCCGCAACGACGGCCGGCCAAAAAATCCGAGCCGGAAAAAGCCGGGCCGGGGGGCCTGGCCAAAAAAACAAAAAACAAAACGGGCCGAGGAAAAAGCCCCCGCCAGGGGCGGGGGCCACCCGGAGGCGGACGCCCCCGAAAGGGCCGCCGCGAAAAGAAGACACAATGAAACCAGGCCCAATTTGCGCTGGTAGATTTTACCCGAGAGCCGCTTCTTTGGCAACATTATTTCGGAGGCAGATGGAAAGAACAATACGACCAAAGGTTGGTCTTTAAGGTGGCCCAGCCTTTTCTATTGCGATAACTTTACTTTAAACAGAATTTAGAGTCAAGAAAATCGAACGACTAAGAAAAATTATTTCAACGATGAGTCCAGCGAGCAAGTCGACCGACGGACTCAAAAATTTACAAACTAACTCAATTTTTGGTCGACGACGCTTAATTAAGCATAACAAGACATCAAGGGAAAAAGGTCAATTTCAAAGCGCGTCATCGGGACCGGCGGGCCCTCCCGACGCGGGGCCGACGGGGCGGGGGGGACGACGGGGGCGGGACGGGGCCGAACGGAAACGAACGGGGGGCGGACGACGGGGGCGGACGACGGGACAGGAAAAAAAACGGGGCCGGAGCGCGGAAAAAAGGCCGGGGGAACGAGCCGCAAAGACCGGGGGAAGGAAGAGGACAAGGCCTGGGGAAACTGTCCGGGCCTGGAAAAAGAGAAAAGCGGGGAACGGGAGCGCCGGAAAGACGGAAAAACCGCCGGCCGGACGAAAAAACCAGCCTGGACCCGCCCCGACGGAACCAAGGCGGGGCGGGCGGGGCGGGCGGGGAAGGGACGCGAGGGAGCCGGGGAGACTCGATGAAAACCGGCCCCGGCGGCGGACGACGGTAAGACTCGACTTTTTTCTCGGAGACGCCGACCCCGCCCCGCTTGGCAGACGGCCCGAACCGTCGGCGGTTCCGGGACGGGCTCCCAAGCGGGGCCGGGAAAAACCTCACTCGTCGTCGTCGTCCTCTTCCTCGGCCTCCTCCTCAATCTCGTCGCGCCACTCCCCCAGCTGTCTGGTCAGCTCGGCCAGAAGATCCCGGAACTTGGCCAGGGCCTCGTCCACGCCGTCCAGGTCCTTGTTGCGGCCCATGAACTCCAGGACCTTGGCGGCCTCCATGACGTCGCCCGGGGAGAAGATGCCCACCACGCCCTTGAGAGCGTGGGCCTCGGCCATGACCTTGTCCGCGTCCCTGGCCGCCACCCCCTCCGCCAGGGTCTTGAGTCTGTTGGCGGAGCTCTCCATGAAAAGCTCGATGCTTTCGAAGATCAGCTCCGTGTCGTCCATGAAATTATCGCTGATTGAACCCCTGTCAACTTCCACAGCCACGTCGGCACCTCCGGGAGGTCTGATTGGGAATTATCGGCCGTGGCGCCCGCGGGCGGCGCCGGGTCTGACGGTTTGGTCATGCCGTCCGGCGGTCGTTTTTAGGCGGTCCGGCGGTTCTCTGTGTTCCGCCGTTCCGGACAATATGACGATTTTCGCTGTTCTATTATTATTCGACTATTCTATTCGCTGTTCTATTATTATTGTTCGACTGTTCTAATTGAAGGCTGTCGCGCGTGTTCTGTTTGTTATGTGTGTTCTATTTGTTCTGTTTGCCGTGTTTGTCGCGTTTGTTCTTTGAGAAATTTATTTGTTCTTTGAGAGATATGTTTGTTCCGCCCGCATGATCTTGCCGCGCCCGGTCCTGACGCCGCCGGCCTCCGACTCGTCCGGGGCCGCGGCCTGGTCCGCGCCCGGGCCCGGCCGGCGGGACCTGGCGAATGAGACAAGTTAGCAGATTATCCCGGCCGTGAAAAGACGCGCCCCAAAACGCCCGGGCTTCGGGCGCTTGGGACGGCGGGGGGCGTCCCCCGGTTCCGGGCAGGGGGCGGGCGCTAGCCGTCAAGTCCGAAGACCCGCCTGAACAAGTTGAGACTGTGGTCGGACCTGCCGTGACGGTGGCAGCCCTTGGCGAAGACCAGGGGGTTGTGCAGCAGGCGCCGGACCAGGGCCCGGCTCATGGCCTCCAGGGCCTCGACCTGCTCGGGGCTGAATTCGCGGCGGGACGTGGTCCTCTCCAGCTCCAGAAGCCTCGCCTGATCCGCCTGGCGGATCAGGTCCTTGATGGTGGGGCTGACGGCCAGGCTGTTGAGCCAGACGGCGAACTTGGCCACCTCCTCGGCGATGACCCGGGAGGCTTTGACGGCCTCCCGGCGCCTGGAGGCCTGGTTGCGCTCCACCACCTCGGAAAGGTCGTCGACGTTTTTTAAAACCAGCCCCTCCCGCCCGCCCAGCGAGGACTCGACGTTGCGGGGGACGCCCAGGTCGATGACGACGGTCCCCCTCCCCTCCGCCCGGGGAAAGTTTCCCTCCGTCAAGACCGGCTCCGTCGCGCCCACGGCCGTCACCACCAGGTCGGCCAGCGCCAGATTCCGTGTTAAGTCCGCCAGATCAGCGGCCCGGGCGCCAAGGTGCGCGGCCAGGAAGCGGGCCCGCTCCTCGTTGCGGCCGGCCACCACCAGCCCCGCCCCCCGGGCCTTGAGGTGCTGGCCCAGGAGCTGGGCCATCTCGCCGGTGCCGACGACCAGGGCGGTCCTGCCCGCCAGGCCCCCCAGCAGGTCCGCGGCCATGGCGGCGGCGGCCGACGCCATGGAGACGGCCCCGGAGGCCAGGTCCGTCTCGCCCCTGACGCGCTTGGCGGTCTTGAAGCACTTGTGGAAGAGCTTGCTGACGATGGGCCCCGCCGTCCGATATCTGGCGGCCGCCCTGTAGGCCTCCTTGACCTGCCCCAGGATCTGGGGCTCCCCCAGGACCTGGGAGTCGAGGCCCGAGGCCACCCGGAAGAGATGCTCCACCGCCTCCAGGTTTAAAAAGACGTGCAGGTGGGGGGCGAGCTCGTCCTCCCCCACCCCGGAGGCCTCGACCAACAGGGCCCGCAGCTCGCGCTCCACCTCGGGGGCCGAGTCTCCGGCGGCGACCATCTCCACCCGGTTGCAGGTGGAGATGACCAGCCCCTCGGCGATCCGCCCGAAAGTGCACAACTTCTGAAGCCCCAGGCCCCCCTCCAGGCCGCCTTTGGCCAGCCGCTCTCTCAAGGCCACCGGGGCCGACCGATGCCCGACCCCGACCACGACGATGTCCATACCGCCTCGATGTCAGATGCCTCTGACCGAGGTCAGGGGATATAGTCGCCGACGCCCGACGACGACACGCCGGAGGGCCGGGAAGAAAAGAAGAACAAACGCGGAAAACACCAAAAAAAATGCCGGAACCCGCCCTCGAAAAGGGCTAAAAAACATGTTTTCCAGAACGGGACGCGCCCGTGAATTTTGGCGGGCGTCAAAACGAGGGCGCCGGCGACGTCGGAACGAGGACGCCCCGAACGGACGAAACCCCCGGCCTCACGGCAGGGGAAAGTCGGGCGGCAGCTCCAGCGGGGCGAGACGCCTCTCCAGAAGCGAGCGGATCCTCGCCGCCAGATCCGTCGCCGAAAGTCCGGCGCCGCCCGCCGCCAGATCCCGGTAAAGCCATGCCAGATCCGGGTCCCCGGCCAGGGTCTTGTAAACGAGCCCGCGCCCGGAGTCCGAGGGGATCCCGGCCGCGACCAGAGGCCTGAGCCTCCCCAGCATGGCGGCCAGCGCCCCGCTCCCGGCGTAGCGCTCCCTGAGCTCGGCGGCCACCCTGGCCGAGAGGGCCGGGGAGGCGCCGCCCGTGCTCACGGTCAGGCGGAGGGGGGGAAAGTCGACCAGGGCCGGGGACTGGAAGTTGCCGTCCGAGGGGCTCCCGGCCACCTCGACCATCAGGCCGCGGCCCCGGGCCAGCCCGGCCAGCCCGCGGGCGCGCTCGGGATCGTCCAGGGCGATGAAAACCCAGGGCCCGCAGTCCAGAAGACTCTCGGAAAACTCGGGGAAAAGCGCGATGGCGCCCGTCCCGGCCAGCCCGACCAGGCAGCGGCAGGGCGCGGGCTCGGCGACGGCGACCCTGGCCCCGGCCTTGAGCAAGTCGGCCAGCTTGCGCCTGCCGACTTTTCCGGCCCCGACCAGCAGGGCGTCCCGGCCGGTGAAGTCAATATTAACGCTCAAAAAGCCCACGTTTTGCATCCTTGATTTTAGCAAATTAGGCCGGTCAAATCAAATCATTAATTAGCATACTATCGGCTTTATGCGGCACTTCGAAGACGACTTTCACAGTTATTATCCCAATAAAATTAAGTTTGCGGCAACACAAATTAACAATACAATCACCAAAATAAACTTTAGATATTATTAATATGCTTAAATCATCCATTAGAAATTTAAATAGAAATAATTATGCCCGGACGCCGACAACTTGGACGGGGGGCCAGGACAAAGTCCCGGGCCTCGGCCGCCCCCGCCCCAGCCCGCCGCGGCGAGACTTTCTCCCTGAAACCGCCGTCCGCCGCCAAAGCAGGCCGACAAAAGGAAGTTTACTTTGGCGGGGGCTTTTGGTCAACCGCGGGGCGGACGGCCGGGGGGTTCGAAGGACGCTTTCGCCGCCGGCCAGGGAGCCCGGCCCGCCAGGTCGGCAAGGTCGCCCGGCCCGCGGGGTCCGCCGGTCTTGTCCTCCGCCAGCCCCGCCGCCGATTTTTTTCTTGACCCCGTAAATGTTCTGAAGTACAATTCTTCGAATTTAGCCGCGCCGGACGGCTCGGTGCCGGATCGGCTGCTGGGGAGAGGTGGCCGAGCGGTTTAAGGCGGCGGTCTTGAAAACCGCTGAGCTGAAAGGTTCCGGGGGTTCGAATCCCTCCCTCTCCGCCACTCAAACACTTAAAAGTTTAACCTCCGCCCCGTCCGCGCCGGCTTGTGCCCGAGCGGCCGTCGCCGAGGCTTTTGAATCTGGCCATGACCGCCCTTCCGTGGTATGTTGCCAGTGTCGACATAACGCCTTCCTAAGGCGGCCTTATCACAATTAAGCACGGAAAGGTGACCGAGAGGCTTAAGGTGCTCGCCTGCTAAGCGAGTGTAGGTCGAAAACACCTACCGAGGGTTCGAATCCCTCCCTTTCCGCCATGCGCTTTAAACCATGTTTTTTCATCCTTCCTATGTTCCCTTAACCCTCGATAAAAAGAGGGTTTTTTTATTCTTATCCTTCTTTTCCTTCCTATCGTCTCTTTGCTTTCTCACATTTTTAAGGTACATTTTAGGGTAATGGACGAAGGGAAAAATCAGCTGTTCCCTTTTCCCCAAAAATCCGCTATAAACGGCCTTGCTGGCCGCCGACACGTTTAACGCGGGCTTGGTGACGGGCGCGGGCGCATTGAGCAATGATTACATTGATAACCCCGTCATAAGGCAATATGTGCGCGCTATGGTCGAATGAGGACGCGAAAACCGCAACGGACTTGACGCTGACGGGCTATGACATTGTAGACGGCAAGCTGACCGAATACCCCGAAAAACTGTCCGTAAAGCGTATTTATACAAATTACAGCGGGGTTTTCTATGACAAGCGAACATTCCCTGAAGATACCAACGACGGAATACTAACCGCGCGCGACGGGTTAGAAATCGCTCACGACATCAAGAAAAGACTAATGCCCGTTTATAACGGGAATATGCTCGGCTATCTGGTTGTTGACGGCCCCGGCTTTGTTAATTCCGATTTACTCGCCTGTTTATTGACAGCGGGTATCTACAATGGAAACTGGTTTCATCTACGTAAAGACAACCACCTTGAAAAGTTGCCCATGTTCTGCGCAAGCCGACACATAACCTACAATCGCGGTTGGACGCAACGCGCGCTCATAATGAAAAGCGCGGACGGTTCGGCGCGTTTCGCCGCCGATGTCGCAAGCAGGAAGCTCGCGTCCTTTTTGCTGAAATGCCTTTTGTTCACCTGCCTTGAAATGCAGAATCATATGCGGCCGTTTACAGCTTCTGACAGGCGGTTTTATCGGAACGAGCTGTGTTTTGACGACACAAACGGAGAAACCTTAGCCACACGTGACATACAGGGCTTGACGCTGAATGAAACTGAAAAGGCTTTAATGGCACAATGGAAACCCTGTTAGGCCGGGCAAAAAAAGCAAAGGCGAATAAGCGCGGGAGCGGCTATAACCCCGCCTTGACGTATGGGGTCTATCAGATATATGCGGAACTCGACACCTCACACACGGATGAAGCAACGGGTAAAACCGTCTATGACAATGTGGAACTGCACGCGGCTTTAATCGCGCGGAAAGGGTTAGTCTCGGACTATTACCGTAACGAGATTGTGCCGACGTTGTTTGAATACGAGTTTGTGAAATAATGAAGGGAGGGACCGATAGGGGCTGACAATAGCAGAGCGATAAACAGAGTATTTACTCGCGGAGTTATTAGTGATTTACTCCAAAGCGGCTCAAACGATGTCTTTGACTGCGTTGTGCGCCGATATGTTAACGATTCCGAAAGCAAGACTCACGGTGAGCTTTTCAGCGAGATTTACGCTCATCTTGGCAAGAAAAAGCGTAATGAGTATTATTATATGAACACACTCTTAAATAAACTTCTTGTTGGCATACACAATGTGAAAACGACTACCGCGCTGTCACAACTTCGTATCGGTCAGCATATTGCCGATTTTGTTATGATAAACGGCGAGGGAAAGGTATATGAAATCAAGTCAGAGCTTGACAACTTTGACCGTTTGCACGACCAGTTAAGCGATTATTTCAAGGCTTTCAGCAAAGTGTCTGTATTAGCGCCAATTCATGAACTCGAACGCATTGAGCGAGTCTTATTGGATTTCGGTGATATGGGCAATGCGGTTGGTATCTATGTGCTGTCCGACCGTGATACGATATTCAGCAAAGTACACAGCAGAGAGCCTGAACAATATGATGTCACACTTGACCATGCTTGCATATTAAAGCTGTTGCGTAAGCGCGAATACGAGAATGCCGTTCACAATTATTTCGGTGAAATACCACAGACGACCCCTGTGTTCCATTTCCGCGCCTGTCTCGAATGGTTTGAGCGAATACCAATACTTGAAGCACAAAAACTCGCGTTCACCGAGTTGAAAAAACGTAACGCCATGACAACTACAGCATTTTCGCGGATACAGTCAAAACTTAAATCGGTCGTCTATTTTTCTGATTTAGCAAAACGGCTAAACGATGTCGAGCATATGCTTCAACTACAATACAGGGGCTGGCAAAATGTATTTTCCTTATCTTAGGGGGAGGCAGTATGAACTGCTTGCGCTAAAAGAATTGGCGAAGGGTGGATTGCTTGGTTCTCATATTGTCCCTGTTGTCGAGCCGATAAAGGTGAGTTCTACATTTGATGGGACATTGCGGACATTTTTTGACTTGAATTTGCCGCTTGCACTCATTTTCAATCCGGCTGTCGGAGACTATGCGGGACAGGATGATTTTGTTGATGTATATATTCAAAAAATAGGCAGATTGTCGGAACTTATGCCTACGCTGCTGATGAGCAGCTCCGCCTCAACCGTTCTTGGCAAGCTGATGGCAAAAAGCGTTAAGCTTTCGGGAATAACGACTGTGCTTGACAATCGTGACTTCCTTGAAATATACAGAACAGAGTTTGATGACACTTCGCCGCAGTATACGCTTTTCACCGATGATCGGTCACTTCGCCGTGTCGTTAAACAAGGCAAAGTTATGTTTGAAGACAAATTCAACAAACAGGATAAAAACGCTGATTACTCGAAAAATATTGATGAGTTTTTTTCAGACGACCATTTGTTTTATTCGAGTGAGGGTTATATGGGTTTCGGCGATTATTCGATTATAGGGAATGACTATATTAAAAGCGGCTTTGCACAGTATGCTGTAGCGATTCACATTGTGTACTTCAATGCAAATAATGAATTGCGGGTACGGCACTTTATCTCAGATTCAAACCGTGATATTTCGGATACCGTGGGAAAATTCAGCGAGGCTCTTGCCAAATATATTGAGTGGGAACAAGAATGGCAAAGGGAACGCCCTGATTTATTCATTGACGGAAATCCTCCAACATCCGCAATGATGATGCTTAATAATCATTGGGAAAACGGAACTTATCCGGGGATACTTACCTTAAAGAAACTCTCAATAATGCATCATTTAGAACTCATGGGCAAATTTCTTGATGCGGAGGCAAGTAAATGAACTGTTGAATTGAGTGCTTTCGTGGTACAGAAATTCTAAACATCATAGAACAGCTTGGATTAAATGGCCATTGTGATTTTTGTTCTTCAAATAATGCATTCATTTACGACCTCGAAATTGCTCCGAATCCGATAGCTAATATGATAATCTGATTGGCACAGACATATTCGGTTTCTGACGATGCAGAGGCGAAACTCTTAAAGACAGCGCTTCGTGATGACTGGGATATATTCGGCACAGGAGTTGAATTAATTCAAACGTTAACAATAAGTCAATGCAAGGCAGAGTATCCTCCCGATGACGACATATTCACAAAGCCGCCGTCCGCGTCTCCGTCTGCAGCATAGTCGCCTGGGTGGGCCTGATGACGCCCCGCGCCGCCCGCGTCATCTTCGGGCCGGACCACCGTCGGGTCATCCCCGGCTCGACCGTCATCGGCGCCGTCTATCTGCTGGTCTGCGACACCATAGCCAGGACGCTGACCCGGGCGGAGATCCCCCTTGGCGTCGTCACCTCCGTCGCGGGCGCCCCGTGTCCGCTCTGGCTGCTCAGAGTCAAGGGGCGGTCCGTCTACGGCCGCCGACTCCCGACCGCGGGCCGCGCGGGCGGCGGCGGCCGCTAAAAAACCATATGGGACATGCGACATGACCGCGCCAAATCTGACAGAGACGACCGCCGACCTGAGCCGGCGTCATACGCCCCCCGCGGCCCCGCCCCCCCCGCCGGGCGGGACGGGGGAGGACGACCCGGGGACCATCCGGCGGACCGCCAAGCCGGGACCGGCGGCAAGAGCGACGCCGTCATGACCGTCCGGGGCCTCGACTTCTCCTACGGGAGCAGGCGGGTCCTCAAGGGGGTCGACCTCGACGTCAGGACGGGGTAGCTCAGGGGGCTCCTCGGCCCCAACGGCAGCGGCAAGTCGACCCTGTTCAAATGCTGCCTGGGATTCTGAAAAACCAGGCCGGGCGCCGTCCGCGTCGGCGGCCGGGATCTGTCATCGCTCTCCCCCAGGGAGCCGGCCAAGCGGATCCCCTACGTCCCCCGGGAGCGCGGCGGGGGGTTCCCCTCACCGCCAGGGAGATGGTCGAGATGGGCCGCCCACCCCGCGTCGGGGCCGTCCCGTTCCTGAACGCCGGGGACCGCCTGCTGGTGGAGGCGTCCTTGGAGAGGGTGGGTCTGGCCCGCCTCGTCGCTGGACTTCAGCAACCAGCCGCGCGTCTGGGAGCTGGTCCGGGACATCGCCGCCGAGGGCGCGGGCGCGGTCGTCTGCACCCGCGACCCCACCACATCCTCTGGTTCTGCGACACGGTGACGGCCTTGAAAGACGGCGCCGTCCTGGCCGACCGCCCGGCCGGGGTGGCCGTCGGAAAAAAGCTTCTGGCCGGCCTCCACAACCGCCGCGTCGAGATAGTCGCGGCCGGGGACAGGACCATGGTCTGCCCGGTCGCGGCCGACGGTGACGGGTCGGGGGCGGACATTTAGACGAAATTAACGACGGGGACGGGGATAAGAAGAGAAAAGACGGCGCCGGTCAACTCCGGGCGGGACTCGGGGCGGCGCGAAAATTTAAAGCCGGCCGACGCGAACCAAACGTCCCCGCCGACAATTCTGACCGTTCGGACCTTGCGAACCATTCCGACCCCAGGAGCCGTTCGGTCTCCCCGGCCCCTTTAAACCGCCTCCCTCAACGGATCAGGAAGGTGGCGCCGTCCATGCCGACCAGGGTCCCGGGCTCCAGCTCCATGGCCTGGATCCCGTTCGGAAGAAAGCCGACGGGCACCCCGACCTCCGCCGTCCCGCCCCCGGCCTCCCTGACGCTCCCCCCGTTTCTCAGTAAAATATTTCGCAGCGACTTCGGGAAAATCGCCACCGGCGCGTCGGGGAAAATCTTCTCCAGCGTCTCGGGCACCTGGTCGGCCGCAACCGGCAGCCTGATGCTTATCCCGAACTCCCGGGCCGTCGCGAAGCCGAGGCGCTTGTAGCAGCCCTGGTCCCCCAGCAGGAAGACGGCCTGGTGACCCATGTTTTTCGCCCTGGCCAGACCGTCTCTGATGAGCGTCGACCCGGCGCCCCGGGAAAGACCGACCCGCTTCGAGGCGCCGCCGGGGCGATCGCGGCAAAAATTTAAGAGGCGAAAAAATTATAATGGCGCTTTTGTTTATCCAATAAGCAACTTAATATATGTTTATGCCAATCAAAGCGATTACTTTTTCTAAAGTCGGCCCGCCGCCGGCCAAAAAAATGAGGCGGGGAGAAAAACGCTCGCCGCCTCATCATCATCATATCGAGCGGCGCCGGGTGAGGAACAGGGGCGCCCGCCAAACACGCGCGTACGGCCTAGCTCAGGGCGGC
>JAISET010000100.1 GCA_031264015.1 Deltaproteobacteria bacterium
CGGCCTCAATCCCGGCCTCGGTCTCCGCGTCGGTCTCGGCCTCGCCGCTGGGGCGGGCGCCCCGGCCCGCGCCCCGCCCGCCGCCCCTGGGCCTGCGCTTGCGGCGGTTGCGCTTGCTCTCGCGCTCCACCGGGTCGACCAGGGTCTCGTCGTCGTCGCGTCCCCGGGCGCCGTCGTCGGCGGGGGCCTGGCCGGCCTGGTCCGCCGTCGGCGTCGGGACGGCCGCGGGGCCCGCATCGCCGTCGGCCGGCCGGGGCTGCTGGACGGCTGCCTGGGCCTGCTGCCCGTCGGCCTGGGGCCGGGCCTGCTGCCCGTCGGCCTGGGGCTGCTGGACGGCGGCCTGGGCCTGCTGGCCGTCGGGCCTGCCGTGGGGGTAGCCGGCGGGCACCCTGGGGCGGCCGGGGCTGGAGGCCAGGGCGGCGGCGTACTCCTCGGCCACCTGGGCGGGGTTCCAGGGGAGCTCCTGGCGGGGGTCCAGGGCCCCGTTGGAGGGGTGCCTGGGGGAGAGCCCGAAAATGCCCCCGGGCCTGATCTCGGCGGGGGGCTGGGCGGGCCTGCGGTCGGCGGGGGGCCGGCCGTCGCGGTGGTCGGACTGGGAGGGGCCGCGCTCGAAGCGCTCGCCCCCGCGGCCCCGGTCGCCCCCGCGGCCCCGGTCGCCGCCCCTGGGGGGGCGTCCCCGGTGGTCGCGCCCGCCCTCGCGGCTCCCGTCGCCCGCGGCCTGGTCGGCGGCGAAGACGGCGTCGTCGGCCCAGAACACGGGGATCTTCTCGCCCAGGAGGTTCTCGATGGCCTCCAGGTGGAAGACGTGCTCCTCGCAGGCGAAGCTGACGGCCTGGCCGCTCTTGCCGGCCCTGGCCGTGCGGCCGATGCGGTGGACGTAGTTCTCGGGGTCCTGGGGCAGGTCGTAGTTGTAGACGTGGCTGATGTCCTCGACGTGGATGCCCCGGCTGGCCACGTCGGTGGCCACCATGATGTTGAGCTTCTGCTCCTTGAAGTCCTGCATCAGCTTCAGGCGCTTGGGCTGGGGCAGGTCCCCGGAGATGCCCTCGGCCTGGAAGCCGTTGGCGACCAGCTTTTTGTGCAGGTACTCCACCCGGTTCTTGGTGTTGCAGAAGATCATGACCCGCTCGTGGGGGGACTGCCTCAGCAGGCCGATCAGGAGGTTGAGCTTCTCGCTCTGGCCCACGTGGTAGAGGCGCTGCTCGATCTGCAGCTTGCCGTCCCGGTCGGGCTCGGCCGTGATGTACTGGGGCGGGTTCATGTACTTGTAGGTCAGCTCCATGATCCTGTCCTCCAGGGTGGCGGAGAAGAGCATGGTCTGGCGCTGGGAAAAAGGAGGCAGCTTGGAGAGTATCGTGTTGAGGTCTTTAATGAACCCCATGTCGAACAGCCTGTCCGCCTCGTCCACCACCACCACCTCGACGGCGGAGGGGGAGAAGGTCCCCTGCCTCATGAAGTCCAAAAGCCTGCCCGGCGTGCAGATGACCACGTCGGTCCCGGCCTTGATTATGTCCCCCTGCTCCTGGTAGTCCACCCCGCCGATGGCCAGGGCCACGCCCAGGGTGGTGGCCGAGGCCAGCACCAAGGTGTCCTTGTAGATCTGGTCGGCCAGCTCCCTGGTGGGGGTGATGACCAGGGCCCTGGGGAGGCCCGGGCGCCCGGCCTGGTTTGACAAGAGCCTGGTCAGAACCGGCACCAGAAAGGCCGTGGTCTTGCCGGTGCCCGTCTGGGCCTGCCCGGCCACGTCCAGCCCCTTCAGGGCCACCGGGATGACCTGGGCCTGGATGGGGGTGCAGCAGTCGAAGCCGGCCGCCTCCACGCCCCTCATGATCTCGGCGGGCAGGGAGAAGTCCGAGAACCTGGTCGAGGTCAGGAAGTTGGGCCTGCCGGCCCTGGCCGCCTCGCCCTCGACCGCGGCGGGGACGCGGGACTCGGCCGGGACCTCGGCCGGGGCCCGCGACGCGGACGCCCGCGGCGAGGCGGTGGAGAAGTAGACGTCCCCGGAGACGGACGCCTGGCCGGCGACCGGGCCCCGGGGGCCGTTCTGAGGGAAGGCGGGGCGGTCGGGCGGACCGCTCGCCTGCCGGGGCAGCGACGCGGACGCCTGCGACGACGCCGCCGACGCGGCCGGGGCCGGCCCGGACCCGAAGTACAGGTCGCCGCCGGGGGCGCCGCCGGAGGAGGGCCGCGGGGGCTGGGCGGGCTGCCCGGGCTGAGGCCTGGGGGGCTGCTGGCCCTGCTGGAAAGACTGCCCCTGCCGGGGTCCCTGCTGCTGGCCCTGGGGCTGCCCGGGCCCGCCCTGCCTGAACTGCCGGCCCTGCTGGCCCTGGGGTCTTTGCTGCCGGTCCTGCCGGGGCTGCCGGCCCGGCCTGGGCGCGCCCTGCTGGGGCTGGGTCGGCGCGAGCCTGCCGGGGGTGTCCAGCAGGTCGTCCTCGTCGACGATGATGAAGCTGCCGGTCTTTCCCCCGAAACTCCCGGCGCCGCGGCCGGGCCGGCCGGGCTCGATCCTCAGGCCCGGTTCGGTGGCCCGGGGGGCCGGGGAGGAAGCGGGGGAGGAAGAAGACGAGGGGGCGCCGGTCGTCGGGGCGGCGGCGGCCTCGGGCGCGGGGGCGGCCTGGACCCGGGGCTCGGCGGCCTCGGACGCGGGGGCGGCCGGGACCCGGGGCTCGGCGTCCGCCTTGTCGGCGGGCCCGGCCTCGGGGGCGGAGGCCTCGGGGGCGGCCGGCTGGGGGAGGCCGGTCAGGCGGACCGCGTCCGGGTCCGGGGCCCCGCCGAGACGGGCGCTCGGCCCGGACAAATCCCCGGGGCGCCGTCCGTCCTGGTCGTCCGGGGGCCGGTCGACCGCGGCGCCAATGTCGGTTAGGGGCTTGCTTTGGGCGTCCTCGGGGGCCCCGGCCGGCCTGGCGGCCGCCGTCTTGGTCTGGGCGGTCTTGGCGGGCTTGGGGGCGGCGGCCTTGGCGGGCTTGGCTTCCTTGGCGGGCTTGGCGGGCTTGGCGGCCGTCCTGGCCTCCTTGGGGGCGGCGGCCTTGGCGGGCTTGGTTTCCTTGGCGGGCTTGGCCGCGGGGGCCTTGGCGGGCTTGGTTTCCTTGGCGGGCTTGTCCGCGGGGGTCTTGGCTTCCTTGGCGGGCTTGGCGGCCGGTGCCTTGGCGGCGGTCTCTTTCTTGCTGGCGGCGAGGCCCGGCTTTTTGGGCTTCCCGCCGTCCTCCGGGGGCGCGCTGCCCCCAGAAGTGTCAAAATTCATTTACTTTCACCTGTGCCTCGACGTCTTGCTGGCCGCGGGGAGGCCCGGGCGGAACGGCGCGGGCCCGGTGTGTTCGGGTTCGCGCTTTCGTCCCGCCGGCCAGCCCCGGCCGGACTCGGGCTTTTTGCGATGGGTTGTTTTCTCCCCGTCCGCATGTTTGACGAGCGGGCCGCGAAACGGCCGCGGCCGTCGGCGGACGGATGGCTTCTTGGGCCCGCCTTTTTTAATTCGGGCGGGCCCGGTTATCCGGCGGGCCTCTTGCAGGGCACGCCTTCCTTCAGGGCGCGCCGCCGGGGCGACCCGGACGGAAAATTCCGTCCGACGCGTCGTCCCGGGGGCTCCGATGACTCTTGGCCGGGCCGCTGTCGGGCCCGGACTTGGCCGCGCCTCGCCCGGCTTTTCGGCTGTCAGCTTTTGGCTTTTGGCTTTTTAGCTTTTGGCTTTTAGCTTTTAGCTTTTTAGCTTTTGGCTCGGCTCGGCTCGGCAAAAACTTTAAATTAAATCACTTGCCGGACCACTCCGTTCGGCCCGGCTTCCCGGCTTCTTGGCTTCCCGGCTTTTCAGGCCCCGCGCCCCCGTCCGATGTTTCCCGCGGGGCCCCGGGGCTTGGGGGCCGCGCCGTCCGGGCGGTCAGCCCAGGCTGCTGGCCTGCTCCGGGGCGGCCACGCCGGTGTAGCCGCTGACCACCTCGCCTTTTTTGAGCATTTCCAGGGCCTGGGCCAGCTGCTTGTCGACGTCCAGGCGCTCCTCCAGGGTCATCTCGCGGTAGGACTTGGTGGGCATGACCACCTCCGGCTCCTCGGGGGGCGCCTCGCCGTCGGCGGGGGTCTCGGGGGCGGCGGCCGCGGCCTCGTCGGAGTCGCGCTCGTTGGCGCCTTTGAGGTGCCTCTCGAGATCAATCTCCCTGGTGGGGACGTAGTTGGCGGGGAGGAGGCTCGGGACCTCCACGTCGGGGGTGATGCCCTCGGTCTGGATGGGGCGGCCGGAGGGGGTGTAGAAGCGGGCGGTGGTCAGCCTGAGGCCGGAGCCGTCGGGCAGGCGGACGACGCTCTGCACCGAGCCCTTGCCGAAGGTCCTGGCGCCCAGGATGGTGGCCCGGCCGTAGTCCTGCAGGGCCCCGGCGACGATCTCGGAGGCCGAGGCGGAGCCCTCGTTGACCAGGACGACGATGGGGCAGGAGTAGGGCAGGATGGCCTTCCCCTCGGCGCTGTACTCGACGTTCTGGTCGCTGACCCGGCCCTTGGTGCCCACCACCAGGACGGGGCCGACAAACAAGCCGCTGACCTTGACCGACTGGTCGAGAAGCCCGCCGGGGTCGTTGCGCAGGTCCAGAACCAGGCCGTCCAGAGGCCCGGGGGAGGAAAGCGCGCCCACGGCCCGCTCGACGTCGCGGGCGGTCTCGGCCTGGAAGTTGGTGATGGAAACGTAGCCGATGCCCGGGGTGAGGATCTCGGAGCGCACGGAGACGAGGGGGATGAAGTCCCGGACCAGATTGAAGGTCAGGTTGCGCTTCAAGGACGGCCGGTGGACGGAGATGGTCACCTTGGTGCCCTTGGGGCCGCGGATGAGCTTGACCACGTCCATGACGGACATGTCCTTGACGGTCTTGTCGTCGACCCCGACGACCTGGTCGCCGGACAGGAGGCCCGCCCTGGAGGCCGGGGTGTCGTCGATGGGGGCGACCACGGTGATGACGGAGTCGCGGGTGGAGAGCTCCATGCCCACCCCGGTGAAGCTGCCGGTGGACTCCTGCTGGAACTCGCCCATCTCCTCGGGGGTCATGTAGGAGGAGTGGGGGTCCAGGGTGTTGAGCATGCCGCGCACGGCCCCGTTGACCATCTCGGAGCTGTCCGGCTCCTCGACGAACTTGACGTTGACCTCGTAGAAGATCCTGGCCAGCGTCTTGAACCCCTCGTAGAGCTCGTAGTCCGAGGAGGCGGCGCGGGCGGGGGCCGGGGCGGGGGGGGCGAGGGAGAGCAGCAGGGCGAGGGGGACGGCGAGGAACGCGGTCTTTTTGGGCATAAGGGAAACTCCGCCTGGGAACGTGCGTGGCTTCATGACGGCCGACGGGCCGCGCTCATGACGGCCGTCTTGGGGGCCGCCCGGGGGACCGTCGGGAAAAAGGAAAGTCCGGACTGCGGGACAACGGGCTCCCAATCACGGGACTGTCGGACAATGGGCTGCCGGACGCGGGGACGGCGAACGCGGGACGGCGAACAGGCGGCGCGGTCTGAAACTTTGACCGGCGGCCGTCAATTTTTCTTGTCGCTCTGACAGACGGAGCACAGGCCCCAGATCTCGAACTTGTGGCCCTCGGACTTGAAGCCCTCCTGCTTGCAGATCCTCTTCTCCAGGCCGGCCAGCTCCGGGGCGCTGAACTCGAAGATGCCGTGGCATTTCAGGCAGCGCAGGTGGCTGTGGTGCTCGCGGCCGTAGACCCGCTCGTAGTGCATGTGGCCGTTCTCGAGGTAGACCTCGGCCAGGACGCCCGACTGGATCAGAAGCGGGATGGCCCTGTAGATGGAGGCCTTGGAGATGGGGGTGGTGTGCCTGAGGCTTAAAAAAAGCTCGTCGACGTCGAAATGGTCGCGGCTCCTGAGAACGGACTCGGCGATGGCCTCCCGCTCCTTGGTCACCCGGAACCCCCGGTCGCGCAGGTACTTGCGGAAAGCCTCCATCTCCTCGCCCAGGTCTCCGTAGGGGGCCGGGGGGGACTTAGCTGGTTTTGCGCTCACTAGAAGTCTCCGAAACTCGCGGGCGGGACGGGGCCGCCGGACGGCGCCCGGGACTCCCCTGGAGGTGGTGGAAATAGAAAGGTGTCAAACGTCCTCAACCGTCCTCCGTCGACGGGCCAGGCCGTCGTCAGTGGAGATCCTAGCACAAAACTCTGTTAAATATCAACAATTACTTGGCCGGCCATTTGCGGCGCAACGCGTGGGCCCGCTTTGGCGCACCGTATCGCGCCAGAGACAATCAGGAGTCCGTCTTTCCCATCAGACAAGCCGGTCTGAGTCCCGAAAGTTCCCAAACATGCCAGGGGCCGGCCCGCCTTTTTTTGGAGCGGGCCGGGCGAGCCGGACTATTTGTCCTCGTCCTTGGGTCCGGCCGGGGTTTTCGTCCTGGCCGGGGCCTTGGGCCTGACGGCGGTCGTTTTCGGCCCGGCCGGGGCCTCGGGCCTGGCGGCGGCGGTCGTTTTCGGCCCGGCCGGGGCCTTGGGCCTGGCGGGGACCTTGGGTTTGACGGACGCGGACGCGGGCCCGGCCGCCGGTTTGGGCCTGGCCTTGGACTTGGGCGCTGTCTCGGGCGCCGCGGAGGCGGCCTTCGGCTTGGCGGCCGCGGCGGCCCTCGGCTTGACAAGGGACGCGGCCCCCGGCTTGGCTGCCGCGGCGGCCCTCGGCTTGACAAGGGACGCGGCCCTCGGCTTGACGGCCGCGGCGGCCCTCGGTTTCGCGGGGGCCGCGGCTTTCGATTTGGCGGCGGACGCGGCCCTCGGCCTGGCGGCGGCCCTGGACTTGACCTCGTCCTCGAGCTCGTCCCTGGTCATTTTGTGGCCGGCGGCGGGTTTGGGCTTGGGGGCCGCCTCGCCGTCGGCGCGATAGCCCGGGACCAGCTCGGGGCAGCGGGCGGCGTCGCCCCAGGCGCCCTCCATGTCGTAGAGCTCGCGGCCCTCGGGCAGAAAGATGTGGCAGACGACGTCGCCCAGGTCGACCAGGCCCCAGCGGGAGTCGGACTTGTCGCAGCCCTCCCGGCCCAGGCAGCCGACCCCGCGCTCCTTGGCCCGCTCGACGATCTTCTCGGAGACGGTCCTGATCTGCCGGGCGTTCTCGACGGTGGCGACGTAGTAGAAGTCCGCGACCGAGCTCAGCCCCGTCAGGTTCAAAATGACGGGGGAGGATATCTTATGCTCGGCCGCCGCCCGGGCCGCCAGCGCGACCAGGGCCCTGGAGGAGGCCGCGGGGTCGTCCTCGGGGCCGGGCCGGGGCTTGGCGCGGCGCGGGGCCGCCCTCCCGGCGCGGGGTTTTTCCTCGGGCCCGCTCCCGGGGGCGGGCTCCGCCGGCCCCATGGGGGGGAGCTTTTTCTCGTCCCCGCTCGAGGGGGCCAGGATGTCCTCCAGCCCCGTCCCGGCCACCGCCGGCTTTTTGATCCTTCCCGAGACCCCGGGAGTTTTGGGCGCCCCGGGCCCCGCGCTTTTCGGACTCATCAGCACCTCCGACTAGTTACGCGCCCGCCAGATGACGGCCTGGCGCCCGCCGGACAACGGCCGGACGATTGTTGATCATAGATTGCCAGGCCAAAGCCCGGCGAGGCCGGCCCGCGCGCCTCCGGGGGCGCCGCCCGGGCCGAAGCCGGGCCGGGGCGACGGACGACTATAACATAAACATAAGCGGCCGCGGCATAGTCGTCAGCGGCCGGGGCGACGGACGACTATAACATAAACATAAGCTGCCGCGGCATAGTCGTCAGCGGCCGGGGCGACGGACGACTATAACATAAACATAAGCGGCCGCGACGCGGCCGGCCGCGACATGATCATCGGCGGCCGGGGCCGGGCGGGCCCCGGCGTCCGCCGGGGTCCCGGTACAGGGACTTCTCGTCGAGGTAGTCCCTGACGCTGTCGGGGACCAGATAGCGCACCGACTTGTCGCCGGCCAGGCGGTCCCGGAGGTCGGTCGACGAGATCTCCAGCCGGCAGCCGCCGTAGTAGCGCACCGGCAGGAGGCCGGGCCAGGCCAGGGTGCCGCAGCCGTCGGGCCCGGGCCGGGTCTCGCCTGGGCCGGGCAGAAACTTTTTCAGGACGCCGGCCACCGAGGCCAGCCCCGAGCAGCGCCCGGGACGGCGGAAGACCACGAAGGAGGCCAGCCCGAACAGCTCCGGGCCGTCGCGCCAGCGCCCCACCGTGCGGAAGGAGTCGAAGCCCACCAGAAAGAAGAGCTCGCAGCCGGGGTCGGTCAGGCGCCCGACCTCCCGCAGGGTGTTGGAGGTGTAGCTGGGGGGCGGCAGGCCCAGCTCCAAGTCGGAGACGGCGAAGAGGCCCCGGCCGCGGGTGGCCAGCCGGAGCATCTCCAGGCGGTCGGCGAAGCCCGCCAGGTTGAGGCCGGGCTTGTGGGGCGGGAAGGCGGCCGGCATGAAGACCACCCGGTCGAGGCCGAGGTGCTCGGCTATCTCCTCGGCCGCCCGCAGGTGGCCCAGGTGGACGGGGTTGAAGGTGCCGCCCATCAGACCCAGGCGGCCGGCCCCCCGGAAGGTCATCGCCCGTCTCCCGACGGCCGGTCCAGCTCCGGGGGGAGCTCCTCCTTGAGGCGGCGGGTCAGGAGGTCCACCAGGCCCTGGCGGGGCTGCTTGCCCTCGTGGAGGACCCGGTAGACCTCCCTGGCCGTGGGGACCCCGACCTCCCGGGCCCGGGCCAGGCCCCAGACGCTCTTGGCGTTGCGCACCCCCTCGGCCACCTGGTGGCTGCCGGAGAGGATGGAGTCCAGGCTCTCGCCCGCGCCCAGGCGGACGCCCACCCGGCGGTTGCGGGAGAGGTCGCCCGTGGCCGTCAGGATCAGGTCGCCGACGCCCGAGAGGCCGCTCAGGGTCAGGGGGTTGGCGCCCATGGCCTTGGCCAGGCGGCCCATCTCGTTGATGCCCCTGGTGACCAGGGCGGCCCGGGCGTTGAGGCCCAGGTTGAGGCCGTCGGAGATGCCTGCGGCGATGGCGTAGACGTTTTTCAAGGCCCCGCCCAGCTCCACCCCCAGGACGTCCGACGAGGTGTAGAGGCGCAGGACGGGCGTGGACAGCAGGGACTGGACGGCCACCTGGGCCCCCCGCCCGGGGAAGGCCAGGGTCACCGCCGTGGGCAGGCCGGCGGCCACCTCCCGGGCGAAGCTGGGGCCCGAGAGCACCCCCGCGTCCCCGGCCGGGCAGCCCTCCTGGCGCAGGACCTCGGTCATGGTGGAGAAGGTCTCGTCCTCGATGCCCTTGGAGGCGCTGACGTGCAGCGAGCCCGGGTCGCAGCGGGGCAGGATTAGTCTGGCGACGGAACGGAGGGCGTGGCTGGGCACCACCCAGAGGACCACCCCGGCCCCCCGGGCCACCTCGGCCGGGTCGGAGGAGACGACCAGGGAGGCCGGAAACTTCTGGCCGGGCAGGAACTCGGCGTTCTCCCGCTCGTCCCGGAGCCTCCCCGCGAACTCCTCCCGCCTGGCCCAGAGCCGGACCCTCAGCCCCATCCTGGCCGCGTGCAGGGCCAGGGTCGTCCCCCAGGAGCCCGCCCCCACCACCGCCACGTGGCGCCCGCCGGCCAGGGGGGAGGATGTCTCTTTCTGATGAGTGGTGATGTCGCCGCCCTCCCTTGGGGAAAATCGCCGGCCGGGGTATAATTCGCCGTCCGGGCCCCGAAAAGCCGGCCGCGGCCCGGGGCCGGACATGAAAAGTCAAGTCCCGCCGCCGTCCGGCCGATAAGAATGACGGGCGGAGACGCCTCGCCGGCCGCGCCGGGGGCCTGTCGGGACCCGCCTGTTTTTTCCGGAATTTTCCCGGGTTTTTTCGGCTCGCCTCGGTCTTTTTCCGGCCCGCGCGCCGGCGGGCGCCGGTCGAAAGCCAGCCTAATTTAATACTAACACGACCGGCAGTCAACATTCGCGGGCCGCCGGCGCCCGCGTCCCGCCCGCCCCCGCGGTCGTCCGGGCCCGGCCGCCCCGGGGAAAAAACAGGGGGCCGGGGGCGGCGAAAAGCCGGCTTTCCCGCGGGGCGGGCCGGTCGGCCGGCCCTCCGTCGCCCGCCTTTTTTGGCCCGGAAGCCGGAAAAAAAACCGGCCGGATATCTTTGCCCCCCGCGCGCCCCTCATGCCGCGCTCGGGGCTGGATATTTCGGGTATAAAAAAAACTCTCCGAAGAAAATGGGTCGCCCAGCCTATAATTTTAAACAACTCGGCCCGTAATATGCCCCATCTTATACAATTTTGGGCCGCGAAGATTATTTTTAGCCCACGCATTGGAGTCATGCTCCCCTTAAAAACAAGGACAACAGATCAAAAAAAAAATTTATTGACTTATTACTCTTTTTCAGTTAATAATACATTCGGCATTTTAACAGACAATTGATTTTAATTCTAGTCAACAGTCTAAAACACACCATTTGCAGCCTCTCCTTAGGGACCCGCCGGCAATGTGGTGTCACAATGTAGCCGGGAGCCCCCGGACGACCATGCGAGCCGCCGCCCGGAGCCGCGGGCCCCGCCGGGGACACCCGCCGGGGCGCCCCGCGCAGCCGGACGGGGCGGCACAGCCCGGATTAGGAGGCCGCACATCTTCCCGGAGCCGGACGGCGGCGACGGGGAGGCGGAGACTTGACTCTATGAAGCGCACAATAATTTTCGCGGCAGCCGCCGCCCTGATCATCACCTTTTGCGTCGCCACGGCCGAGGCCCAGAGGGGCCAGGCCTACGTCGTCCAGCGGGGCGACACGGTCAACAGGATCGCCAGGGACAACTACGGCAAGGCCAGCCTGGGCCGCAAGCTCCTGACGGCCAACCGGCACTATCTGGCCAACCCCAACCGGCTGACCCCCGGCGACACCCTCTACCTCTTCTCCGAGGAGACCCTGAACCTGAACAAGCCCGTGCAGGTGCCGCCCGTGCCCCAGGACAAGCCCACCAACCTCTACCAGGGCAACCAGCTGCTCAACAGGTCCTTCCCCAAGTACGTCTCCTTCGCCGCCGACACCAGGGGCCAGGGGGGGGGCGGGGCCAGCCGGGTCAGGATCAAGCGGATCGACCCGCAGACCCAGGACGTCATCGACGAGTACTACGAGGTCAGGGAGGTGGGCGAGATCATCAGCTCCGTCGACCGCGGGGCCACGGTGATCGACGACGGCTTCTCCCAGACCATGCCGGGCCGGACGCTTCTCTCCACCGGCGACCAGGTCGTCATCCGCTTCACCGAGGACGTGGCCAAGATCCTTGACTCCGACACCTACGAGGACCCCGACCCCTACTTCAGGACCTTCCCCGTCTACTCCATCGGCAGCGCCATCCACGGCCCCGACAAGAACTCGGCCGACTACGGCGTGCCCCTGGGCACCCTGGTCCAGTACAAGGGCAACATCTCCATCGGGGCCAGGATCGAGGGGCTCGTCCCCCCCTCCCCCAGCGTCTCCAGCAGCGCCAAGTCGGGCCGGCACCCGCACTCCGACCTCGACCCCGTCAGCTACGTGGCCAGCATCACCTACACCGAGGACCCCATCAGGGTCGCCGACAAGGTCATGATCTTCGTCCCCCTGGACCCCGGCCCCGAGCGCCGTCTCGACCCGCCCTTCGTCGAGCCGCCCAACTCCTTCGCCTCGCCGGGCAAGTAAGGCCCGGCCGCCCCCCCCTCCCCCCCGGCGGAACTTCCGCCGGGGGCCCGCGGGCCCGGCCGCCCGGCCGTCGCAGGCCCCCGCGGGCGGCCTGTTTTTCAGACGGTTTGTTTCTTTCGACCTTTAGTTTTTTCGACCTTTTGCTGTTTGGACTTTTTGTTGTTCGGACCTCGATTTTCCAGTTCATAAAAAGTCATTTTTCCAGACCATACGCGGGCGGGACCGCCGGGACGGTTTTTTCCGGGCCTAAGTTTCGGCCCGGCCGCGGTTTTTTCGGACCCGGATTTTCCCGGACCAAGATTTTTCAGAGCCCGTTAAAAAGTTTCAGCCCCCCGGGGGCGCCCCGGCCTGTCGAAGACCGGGCGGCCCGCGCCGGCGGCCGGGTCCCGGCTGACGGGCGTTAGTCCGCCCGGCCCCGCCGTCCCGGGGACGCCGGTTTTTGACAAGCCGACGGCCGGGGAAATTATTTTGACAATTCGCCATGTTTTTAATAGTATGGGACAAACTACCGCCAGCCGTCCAGGGGGCGCCGGCCGCGGGGGCCCCCGCCGTCGGGCGCCCGTCGTTTCGGTCCCGTCCCTCTCCTGAAAAAACGACCCGGGAGCGGATATTTCTCCCCGGCGGCCCTCGCCGGGGACAGCCTCGTTAGGTGGTGTTATGATTAGAGCTTTAGCCGTCTCGACCCTGGCGGCCCTGCTGTCGTTTCTGGCCGTCTCCTGCGGCCCGCCCAAGGCCCCGCTCACCCCGGCGCAGTCCGTGGCCCCGTGCGAGGGGCGCAACCGGGCGGACCTGATGGGGCTCCAGTCGGTCTACCAGGCGGCGGCGACGAACAGCTGCAAGGTGGCCGTCCTGCCCTTCGACATGGGCGCCTGGATCGAGGCCCCGCTCAACTCCCACAAGGCCAAGGGCCTGAGGACGGTGGTGCTGGGCTGCAGCAACCTGACCCCCGACGCCGCGGGCTGCGCCTACGGCGGCCCCCTTGGCCACTCGGTCACCCTGCAGCTCAACTACAACGCCGCCGTCTACCCCGACACGGCCCTGGTCCAGAGGGCGGTGCTGGCCGTGCAGGTGCTCAACAATCCGGGCTTCTTCGCCCAGACGGCGCAGCTTAGGGGCAGGCTTCTGACCGGGGATGTCCTCCAGAGCCTGGGCGACCCCGTGCTGGCCCCCTCCGCGACCCCGGGCTGGATCCTCTACGACGTCACCGAGTTCGCGGCCAGGGCGATCAACGAGAGGCGCACCTCGATCTCCTTCGAGCTCTCCCTGCCCTGCGGCCGCTCCGAGGCCGAGCTGACCACGGTCGCCATGCTGCAGGCGGAGCCCAGGCTGATAGTCGAGTTCAAATAGTCCAGCCCGGCCCCGTCCGGCCTCGTCCGGAGGCCCCCGGCGCCCCCCGGCCGGAGCTTCCCCCCCGGCCCCGGTTTGCGAGACCGGCTTGCGAAACCCCGGAAGGGGAAGGCAATTATTTTTCGGAGATTTAAATCATGAAACGACTGTCCATCGCCGCGGCCGCGCTGATGCTGTTGTCCATATCCGCCGCCGCCCTGGCCCAGACAGGCCCGGAGGCCAGACTCTCCCAGCAGCTGACCGCCGACGTCGGCATGTTCTACGCCCTGTCTGACGGCGACGTGGCGGCCATGGCCGCGCTGAGGGACCAGGGGGCGGACCCCAACGCCACCCTGGCCAGGGTCGGCCTCAAGCCCAAGGTCGTCTTCGACGAGGACCTGCCCATCTTCACCCAGCCTTTCAACACCACCAGCTGGCCTCTTCTGACCTGGGCGGTGTATCTCAACGACGAGCAGGCCGTCAGCATGCTTCTGCGGGCCGGGGCCAGGGTCAACTCCCCGGACGAGTACGGGGCCACCCCGCTGCACTGGGCGGCCTGGGCCGGGCGCCACAGCATCGCCAAGCTCCTTTTGAACAACGGGGCCTCCTGCACCTCCAGGGACTTCAAGCAGCGCACCGCCAAGGACTGGGCCGTCATGGTCAGCCAGTACGACGTGGTCAGGCTCATCGACAGCCGCTCCTGCCGGACGCCGCAGATCGGCGACGAGGACCAGGACGGCGTCCCCGACGACCGCGACCAGTGCCCCGGCACGCCCCTGGGGGCCCCGGTGGACGAGAGGGGCTGCTGGATAGTCGCCTACGCCGCCTTCTTCGACTTTGACAGGGCCGTCATCAAGAGCGAGTTCCTCCCGCACATCCAGCAGGCGGCCAGGGTGCTCTCCAACAACCCGGACGTCAACGTCAGCGTCGTCGGCCACACCGACCACGTCGGCTCCGAGAGCTACAACTACACCCTGGGCCTGAGACGGGCGCAGGCGGTCGTCCGCGAGCTCGTCCGCAACGGCGTCTCCCCCGCCAGGCTCCAGGAGGATTCCCGCGGCGAGAACGAGCCCGTCGCCGACAACGCCACCAGCTCCGGCCGCGCCAGAAACCGCCGGGTGGAGATCCACGTGGCCCAGCCTCTGGGCAACTGACCCGGGCCGGCCCCCCGCGGCGACGGGGAGGGCCCGGCGGACATGGGACCACACCGTAATGGGGCCACCGTAATCAGGCGGCCGCGGATCGACCGAACGATCCGCGGCCGCTTTTTTTGTCCCCGCCGCCCTGGCCGGCGGGGGGGCCCTGGGACCCGCCCGCGACCCAGGCCGGGAACGGCGGGGGGCCGGGCCGAGGCCGGCGGGGGGCCCGGGCGGGGGCAGTTTTGGCCGGCCACGAAAAAAACCGGGCCGCTGTTGAGGAAACATTCAAAAATGATTATACTGAAGGAAAATTGAATCCTGACCCCCCCGACGGGGGCCCGTCGCCGCCGGCCGGCGGGGTTCTTCTTATGGGCGGCCGGCCGCGACTCGGGACGGCCAAAGAGTCCAAAGTCGCCGGCTTGTTTTTCCGACCGCCTTCCCCGCCGCTTGTCCGGTCGGCCGGCGGCCGGGAGGCGGGCGTTTTCAGGCCCGCCCGGCGGTCGGCCGTTCGCTTGACGAGGCGCCTTTAACGCGCGCCCTGGACGCGGCGACGCGCCTGGGGACAAACGGCAAGCTTTTTTAAAACGAAGACAAATTCGTCGAGGCCGAGACGCCGTTCAATCAAATAAAAGCGGAGCATATGCTGATTAAGGAGGATGATGAGGAAAGGAAGATTTCGGCAACCTCAAAAGAAGTTAAAAATCTTCCCGGTGCTAATGATGTGATAGCCTATGCAAGCGTTGCAAGCTTGCATTTTTAAAAAAAAGATTTTATAGAAGATCTGCCACTGGGGAGGCTCACGATGGAAGAACTGCGACAATTTATGAATAATCTCTCCGGCGGCGAGTGGGATGCCACATTCGCCGAACTTGCCAAGAGTAAGGAATTGATCAACCAGCTAGGTCTGACGATCAGACAGAAAGGTCTGACGATCAGACAGAAAGATCTGACGATCAGACAGAAAGATGAGGAGAACAGGGAATTGAAGATTGCCGCTATCGAACCCCTTCACAAAAACGGAATGCCCGCGGATGATATTGCTCAGAGACTCCGCTTAAGCAAAAAGGAAGTCGAGGCCGTCATCCGCTCCCTCCCCTCGTCTTGACAGATCTGCCGCCCGCCGACAATCCCCCCGTCCCCGCGGGCTATTTTCGCGGGCCGGGGGGATTTTTGTCCGGGTCGGGCGGAGGTCCTGCGGACGCCCCTTTCCCGCGGCCGGCCTGAAGCGGCGCCGGACCGCCAGTCGGACAGGCTTCCCGGGCGGCGCGAAATCAGGCGGGCCCCCCGCCAAAATAAAGACCGCGGCCCCCGGCAGCGGTTTTCTTGTTTCCGGGG